>VSKZ01000005.1 GCA_008364125.1 Candidatus Thioglobus sp.
GTTATGCATTGCGCCAGCCCAACTTTGACGAGATTATTTTCAAAAGCAGCAAAATAATTTTAGGTGTGGGAGAAGCCGAAATTGATGCCATTGAAAAACGCCACAAATTGTTTGCAAAAAGCTTTGAATATATGCAACTGATGGACGCAAAAGACATCGCAGAAATAGAGCCAAAAGTTGCCAAAGGTCGCCGGCAACCCATCAAAGCCATCGGCACTCAGGCGGATTATTGCGCAGTTGATTTTGGCAATCTGGCGCGCTCGTTTGTTGCCAATGCACAGCAAGCAAAAAAGCGTGTTGATGTTTTGTTAAATCACCAAGTTTTGAGCACTAAACGCAGAGGAAAAACTTATCAATTACAAGTCAAAACTCCATCTGGGCAGCGTAATTTTTCGGCAGATTTCGTGGTGTTTTCAGCCGGCGCTTATAGTTTGACTTATGCTAAAAGCTTGGGCTATGGGCAAAATTATGGGCTTTTGTGTGTGGCTGGTAGTTTTTATTTTGGCAACAAAACGCTAAATGGCAAGGTTTATACCATTCAAAATGACAAATTGCCTTTTGCAGCAGTGCACGGCGACCCAGATATTTGCCTTGAAGGGCAGACGCGTTTTGGTCCTACGGCGCTGATTTTGCCAAAATTAGAGCGTTATCGCAGCGATACTTATTTGGATTATTTTAAAGTTTTGGGCTTAGATGTAAATATTGTCAAAGCCTTGTTGAAACTGTTCAAGGAAAAAGATATTCGCAACTATATTGCGCGCAATTTTGCCTATGAAATTCCTTATATCGGGCAGTTATTATTTGTTCAAGAGGTGCGAAAAATTGTTCCGCTTATCAAGGCAAATGAGTTAAAACCTGCCAAAGGTTTTGGCGGTTTGCGTCCGCAAATTATTGATAAAGACAAACAAGAATTAGTGCTCGGCGAGGCACATATCAACACGCCAGAGGGCTTAATATTTAACATTACTCCATCGCCCGGAGCTTCTACCTGCCTGCATCAGGGCTTGAAAGATGCGGATAAAATTTGCCAATATTTGGCAGCAGATTTTGACAAAGCTGGCTTTGATGAAACATTTAAGGAGTTATCGTGAAAAAAATACTAATTATCGGTGGCAATTTGATAGTATATTTGATTGATACTTATTGAAATTGATGCTGATAAAGCATGGCATATTCGCCATTTTTGTCCAAAAGTTGTTGATGTGAGCCTTGTTCAATAATCTCACCTTGGCGCAATACCACGATTTTATCGGCCTTTTTGACGGTGGAAAGTCGATGTGCAATAATAATTGTGGTGCGCTGTTTTTGCATTTGCTCAATGGCAGCTTGCACCTGCTTTTCGGTGGCAGAATCTAGCGCCGAAGTTGCCTCATCTAAAATCAATATCGGGCTGTCTTTTGCCACTGCCCTTGCAATTGCCAAACGCTGCCGTTGGCCGCCAGACAAAACTGTGCCATCTTCGCCAATTTGTGCGTCAAACTTGCCATCCAAATTATTGATAAATTCGTCTGAGTTGGAGATTTTGGCAGCGTTTTCAATCGTATCAGCGCTCATATTTTCAACTTGACCAAGAGCGATATTGCCTTTTATGCTGTCGTTAAAAAGCTTAACATTTTGGTCAACAAAGGCGATTTGCGTGCGTAAAGAATCAATTTCAAGCTCGCTAATATCAACGCCATCGATGCTAATTGAGCCAGAATTGAGAGAATAAAATCGCATCAATAGTTGGATAATTGTGGTTTTGCCACTGCCTGTTGAGCCAACTAAGGCAACGGTTTCACCGGCTTTGATGTCTAAATCTATGTTGTGTAATACAGTTTTTTTGTGTGCATAGCTAAAACAAACTGCTTTAAAACTAATATCGCCTTTAATGTTTTTTAGCTGCTTTTTGCCGCTGTTGTTTTCCGCTTTTTCTGCCATCATTGAAAACACGCTTTCGCCAGCTGCCATCGCACTTTGCAGAGGTTTGTTGATGTTGACCAAATTTTTTGCTGGTTTGATTAGCATCCCCATTGCCGTAAAATAAGACAAAAATCCACCGGCACTCATTTGCAAATAAGTAACAGAAAAATACACCACACTGGCAAGCGATGCACCGATAAAAACATTGACAAAAGCCATATTCAAAATACTGGTCATATCTACTTTAAAGCGTTGTTGACGGATTTTTTGAATCAAATCAAAAAATTTATTTTTTTCTTGTTGCTGAGCTTGATAGATTTTTACCAAGGAATTGCCAGAGATATTTTCATCCAATAAATGCGTCATACTGCCAATAGATTGCTGCACCAGCTTGCTAGAATTGCGCATACGAGCAGATGATAATTTGACAATCAAAGCCACCAAAGGCAGTAAAATCAACAAAATTAAACTCAGTTGCCAGCTTTTGTAAAACAAATAGCTTATAAGAATAATGACAAATACCGAAGATTTTATAAAACTCAGCCAAATATCTGAGGCCATTGCCGCAATTTGCTCAACATTATAAGTCAATTTGGATAGCACTTCGCCGGTAGTATTTTTGTCAAAATAGGCTTTGGGTAGCTGCAATAATTTGGCAAACATATCTTTGCGCAAATCCATAATCACCTTGCTTGAAACCCAAGAACTCGCCGCCGCAGAGGTTGCTGTCATCAGTGAGCTAATAATAATCACCAGTAGCAAAATACCTGCATACAACAATGCAGTATTGCTGCTTCTCTCACTCGAAAATAAATCATCAACAATGCGCCCTGTAATCTCAGGAACAGAGCTTTCTAACGCAGTTGCAAGCACCATCAGCAGTGAAGCAAATAGCAATTTACCGATATAATGTTTTAGATAAGCAAATAGTTTGATGATAAAGTCTTTGTAACTCATTGCGCAGATTTTACCTATTTGATTATGATGAATTAGTTAAAAAACATAAAATTAAGGTATTATAAGCGTTTCAACTTTGTTACTTATTTGATGGCAACAAAATATATATTCATCACTGGCGGCGTGGTTTCTTCATTGGGCAAGGGCATTGCCTCCGCCTCTTTGGCAACTCTGTTAGAATCTCGCGGACTGAATCTGACAATGATGAAGTTAGACCCATATATCAATGTTGATCCTGGAACGATGAGCCCATTTCAACACGGCGAAGTTTTTGTAACTGATGACGGTGCTGAAACCGATTTAGACCTAGGCCATTATGAAAGATTTGTGCGCCTTAAATTGGGCAAAAAAAACAATTTCACTGCTGGACGCGTATATAAAAATGTGATTGAGCGTGAGCGGCGGGGCGATTATCTCGGTGCTACGGTGCAAATTGTGCCGCATATTACCAATGAAATCAAAGACCTAACCCAAGCAGGCGCGCAAGATGCTGATGTCGCTTTGGTCGAAATTGGTGGCACTACTGGCGATATTGAGTCCTTGCCATTTTTAGAGGCAATCCGGCAAATGAGTCTTGAATTGGGACGCGAAAACACCCTATTTATACACCTGACTTTGTTGCCTTATATCAAAGCTGCAGGCGAGTTGAAGACCAAGCCAACTCAACATTCTGTGAAAGAATTGCGCGGCATCGGCATCCAGCCAGACATTCTGATTTGTCGCTCTGAATACGAATTACCAGACGAAGAGTGCGCTAAAATTGCCCTGTTCACCAATGTTGAGCCTAATTCTGTTTTCACTTCGTTGGATGTTGACAGCATTTACAAAGTGCCAAGAGCTTTACACGAACAGGGTTTGGACGATATTGTGGTGAGTAAATTAGCCTTAGATTGCCAGCCCATCGATTTGTGCGAATGGGACCTTGTGCTTGACAAATTGAGCCGCCTCAAAGCTGATATAAATATTGCTATGGTGGGAAAATATATGGATTTGACTGAGGCGTATAAATCGCTATCAGAAGCGCTATTACACGCTGGAATCAACACCAAAACTAAAATCAATATTCATTATTTTGACTCCGAAGAAATCGAAAAAACTGGCACTGGTTGTTTGAGCAAAATGGGCGGCATTTTAGTGCCGGGCGGTTTTGGCAATCGAGGCACCGAAGGCAAAATAAAAGCTGTAACTTATGCGCGCGAAAACAACATCCCTTATCTCGGAATTTGCTTGGGAATGCAGGTTGCAGTGATAGAATACGCTCGCAATGTGGCAAATATGTCCGGTGCAAATAGCACAGAATTTGAGCGAAATACCCCATATCCGGTGGTTGGTTTGATTACTGAATGGCAAGATGAAGATGGCAGCAAACAAACGCGCACGAAAGACGCTGATATGGGCGGCACAATGCGTCTTGGCGGCCAGCAATGCGCCTTGGAAGATGGCTCGTATGTTCGGAAAATTTATGCCAAAAAGGTGATTGTTGAGCGCCATCGTCATCGTTACGAAGTCAATAATACGCTGATTGAAAAATTACAAGATGCTGGAATGCTGGTTTCTGGACGCTCAATTGATGGCAGTTTGGTTGAAATTGTAGAAATACCAAATCATCCGTGGTTTGTATGCACGCAATTTCACCCGGAATTTACCTCTTCGCCACGAGATGGGCATCCACTATTTGAAAGCTTTGTCAAAGCCGCTTCCAAAGCGCACAATCTAATTCTTTCTTCGTGAGCGATGTCTGCCAGCAAAAAATTAAATCTTTAATAGTGCACGACAATTCATTGTTGCTCGCCTGCTGCAATCATAGCGCCAATATTGACAATAATTCCATTGAAATTAGCATCCTTAAAAGCGTTGAAAGTGGGCAAATTGCGCAACTAAAAATCGGCGTATTTTTCCGTGAAATACTCAGCGGATGCGTTTGTGGTGATGATCCATCAGCAGCAATAACATACGAAAATGGATACTGCGAATTGCAGGTTCAGCTCGACAAAACAACGGATATTATTTCTTTTTAACGAATTTCATTAAGCGCCGTTTTTTGCTAATTTGCCTTGCACTGAGCTGGTTTTTTTTGTCTTTAAATGGATTTTCTGAGCTTTTATATTCAAGTTTAAGCGGCGTATTTGTCAGTTCCAAAGCGTTGATGAAAAAATTTTTCAAATAGCGTTCATAAGCATTCGGAACGCTTTGTAAATGGTTGCCGTGAAAGGTGAATGTTGGTGGAAAAGTGCCGGTTTGATTGACATATTTAATCTTCAAACGGCGACCTTTTACTGGCGGTGGCTGATGAGCTTTATTGGCTTTTTCCAAAATAGAATTCAATATTGAGGTGCTAAATTTAGCGCCAGCATTGTTGTAAGCCTTGATGATAGGGGCAAATAATTTGCCAACACCAGAGCCGTGCAGCGCAGAAATATAATGCACAGAGGCATAACTCACAAACGATAATTTGATTTCTAATTTGCGTTTTACTTCTTGCTTTTGATACTCATCCAGCCCGTCCCATTTGTTGATAACAATCAATAAAGCCCTACCTTTTTCGCCAATCATTCCCAGCAAAGTTGCGTCTTGCTCGGTTACGCCTTCGCTGGCATCAAGGATTAAAACCACGACATCAGCGCGTTCCAAAGCTTCACGAGCTTTGATGATGGAGAAAATTTCAATTTTTTCATTGGTTGAGCGTTTGCGTCGAATGCCGGCGGTGTCGATGAGTGTGTATTTTTGCCCTTCGCGTTCAAAAGGGATATAGATGCTGTCGCGAGTTGTGCCGGGAATGTCAATTGCCAAAACGCGCTGCTCGCCAAGAATGCGGTTCACCAAGGTGGATTTACCCACATTTGGACGACCTAAAACAGCCACTTTGATACCTTCAAATTCCTCTTGCTCATCTGCAATTTTAGCGTCTTTTTGCGGAAACAGTGGCAAAGTGTAGTCAATTAAATCGCCAAATCCTTGCCCATGTTCTGCGGAAACTAACTGTGGCTCGCCCATCCCCAGTTCGTAAAACTCAGCCGCCATACTTTGCTGCATACCTTCTGCCTTGTTGCAAACCAGAACAATTGGTTTTTTGAGTTTTCTTAGTTGTGCGGCGATTTCCCAGTCCAAAGTGTTGATGCCATCACGAACGCTGACGATAAAATAAATAATATCAGATTCGGCAAGCGCATTCAAAACCTGCACTTGAATACCACTGTCAATTGTATTGTTTTGATTGGTCAAACCGCCGGTATCGATGATAGTGGCATCGGTATTCGTGTCTTCATCAAACAGCACTTGGGCATATTGACGGTCGCGCGTGAGCCCTGAAAAATCAGACACCAAAGCTTGACGCGAGCGGCTCAATCGATTGAAAATTGTGGACTTACCCACATTTGGCCGCCCGACAAGTGAAATAACGGCCATAAATATTAGTTTAGATCATTTAGCTTAATTTGAACTAAGTTTTTGAGCTTTGAGTTGTCAGACAACGCTGCCAGCGTTAATTGATAGTATTTTTTGGCAGAGTCAAAATCATTTTTGCTGAAATAAATATCGCCTTTGAGGTTGTTGTATAAAGCAGCAAAAGCTTTGTTTTCGTTGCTACCCAAGGTTGATAGCGCTTTTTCGCTTTTGCCAATTTCTAAATAGATGCTAGCAATTTTGAACTTTGCATCTTTAGCGATGAACACATTATCACTATTCTCAAGTGGCAATAAATAATCAATTGCTGCCTGATAATCGCCATTGTTGACGGCTTTTTTTGCCATTATCATAGTGGCAAGTTGAGTGTAGTTGCTATCGGGATGATTTATTTTTAGCGCCTTTAACCCAGCGGCTTCTTCTGGATGATTTGTTACGAATAAATAGCCGATACGCGCTTTGACGGTTTGTTGATATTCCCAACCTTTATAATAATCAAAGCCCCAAATCCCAGCCAGACCAAGGGCTACGCCGATAGCTACTATTGGTAAATTTTCTCTAATCCATTTTTTTGTTTGCTCTTCTTGCTCTTCGTCTGTTCTAACTATGTCGATAAAATTTTTCATTTTTTGTCATCCTTTTAGATATTTTATTGCTTTTTCAAGGCTCATATTTTGCTGTTCACCTTGGTTTTTTAGCGGCTTAATTGCCAGCTGATTGTTGTTAATCTCTTCTGTGCCCAAAATAATAGCAAAATCTGCATTTGCTTTGTCGGCTTTTTTAAATTGCGATTTAATACTGCCAAAACTGATGTCATTATAGATGATTATTTGCGGCAATGCTCGGCGTAGTTGTGCAGAAATTTGCATAGATTTTAGCTGAGACTCATCTCCAAGTGCTATTATATAGATAGATTTAGTGGGTTTTGCGATGTTTAAATTTTGCGCTTCTATAAGCAATATCAAGCGCTCTAATCCCAAAGCAAAACCAACAGCAGGGCAAGGTTTGCCGCCCATTTTCTCCACTAAACCATCATAGCGGCCACCAGCGCAAATCGTGCCTTGAGCGCCTAAATCGCTGGTTGTCCACTCAAATACGCTGCGGTTGTAATAGTCTAAACCACGAACCAGACGGGGATTGATAATATAAGCAATATCAAGCTGCTTTAAATAATTTTTAAACTCTTCAAAATGCTGTTTTGAATCTTCATCAAGATAGTCTATAAGTTTTGGCGCTGCGGCAATTAGCTTGTGCATATCTTGGTTTTTAGAATCTAAAATCCGCAGCGGATTGTTGCTTAGGCGGCGCTTTGAGTCTTCATCCAACTGGCTTTGGTGCTGGGTAAAATAATCCACCAATACTGCGCGATAATCCGCCCTTGCCGCTGCTGAACCTAATGTGTTGATTTCTAATTGTAGATTTTTTATGCCAAGATTTTGCCAAAGCGTATGGGTGATTGCAATCAATTCTGCCTCTGCTTTTGCATTATCTGCGCCAAATACTTCCGCTCCAATTTGGTTAAATTGACGATAGCGGCCTTTTTGTGGACGCTCGCGCCGAAACATTGCTCCTTGATAAAACACCTTTTGGATGCCTTCTCTTGGTAGGTTATGCTCAATCATACAGCGCACTACGCCTGCCGTATTCTCGGGACGAAGGCTTAATAAGTCGCCATTTGCATCTTCCCAACTATACATTTCTTTTTCAACAATATCAGTTGCTGTGCCGATGGCGCGGCTGAATGTTTGAGTTTTTTCAACTATTGGAGTGCGGATGTTTTTGAAGCCATAACCAATAAACAAATCAGATATTGTTTGTTCTAAATACAGCCACAAAGCGGATTCTCTGGGAAGTAGGTCGCTCATTCCGCGGATAGCATTGATTTTGTCAAGCATGGTTTGAAGAAATAATAAATTGCACTTATTTTACTTTATTTGTAACCCCATTTGGCACATGTCCGGTAGAAACATATTGCGCCGCAGATTGGCAATGTTTGTGTTGGTCGTCAAAGAAAATATCAGCAGCAAACTCTTTGAGAAACAACCCTTTGTCCAGCCCTCCCAGAAAGAAAGATTCGTCAATGCGAATGCCCCAAACGCGCATTGTGTGGATAACTCGTTTGTGCGATGGCGCGCCTCTGGCAGTTATTAACGCTGTTCTAATTGGATTATCTTTCTCTGGAAAAGAGGATTGAATATTTTGCAATGATTGCAAAAAGCATTTAAACGGCCCAGATTTAAGTGCAATGTTGGCAGATTTTTTCTCATTTTCGGCAAAGGCATCGATGCCTTGTTCTTGATAAATTTTTTCAGCATCATCAGAAAATAGCACTGCATCGCCGTCAAAAGCAATGCGCAGCTGGGTTTCGTGAGTGGTTTTTTTAGAGCTTGCACCGACAATAGAAGCAGCAGCAAAGCCAGATTCCAAGGCTTTTTGCACATCTTCATAATGGCTGGAAAGAAATAAATCCGCCTTAAAAGCATCCAAAACAGTATGCGTAGGCTCGCCACGAGTAAAAGCAGCGCGCTCAATATTCAAATCATAATGCTCAATTGAATTGAAAATACGCAAGCCCGTATCGGCACTATTGCGCGAAAGCAAAATCACATCAATTGGATTTTCTGGGCTATTTAGACTGAGTAATTTTTTTACCAAAGTGAAGCCCACTCCTGGTTTTAGCACAACATCTTCATTTTCTTGTTGATGCTTTGCGTAAGCATCAACACCATTTTTTTTGAAAATTTTGTGGGCTTCATCCAAATCAAATAGCGCTCTTGATGAAATTGCCACCACTAATTTACCGTCTGCATTTACATCTACATTGTCTGCCATAATTTTCCTTGATATTTTTGCAGACAATAGTTTAACCATTTTTCAATAAAAGTGTTAAGCTCCCATTGGATATTTATATCGTTACATTGTGCGAGATATGGGTGCTGGGAATTTAGCGTAGTTTGATTGCACACCTCCAACACTTCTAACAATTTTGCATCAAAAAAAATCTTGAATTTAATATCAGGTCGCTTGATTGAATCGAGAATATGAGTGAGGACAAAAGTGCCGGTATAAGGCGTTCTTTCTTCAATAAACAAATATAAATCTTGCTCGCTATCGCTCTTTATCACGCTATTAATCTGGATTTTTTCAAGGCTGGGAATGAGCTGCAAAATCTGCTGATAATTGAGCTCAAATAGCGCCGACAGCTCTGAGTAAGTTTTGGAATCGCGCTGGGAATATAACGATTTTAGCGCTTGGTTTGTTGTTTTCATATTCAAATAGTTTGTATAAATTCAACGCGATTGCTGATGCCGGTTAATAGTTCATAGCTGATTGTGGAGCTGTATTTTGCTATGGTTTCAACTCGCAATTTATCAGTGCCCCACAAAATTGCTCTATCGCCGATTGCTGCAAATGAATTACTGATATTGACGCTTATCATATCCATAGAAACGCGCCCTACTAATGGACAAAGCTGGTCGTTAATCAATATTGGAGTGCCGTTTTTGGCATGCCGAGGGTAGCCATCTCCATAGCCAATGGCAATAATGGCGATTGTTGCGTCTTTATTTGCCGTCCAATTTGCGCCATAGCCGACAGCCTCGCCAGCTTTTATATGCTTAATTGCAATAATCGGTGCTGATAGTTGCATTGCTGGTTTTAAGCCAAAATCATCAGCAAAAGGCGAAGCACCGTAAAGCATTATGCCAGGACGCACAAACTCAAAATGCGTTTTTGCATTAGACAAAATCGCCGCAGAGTTTGCCATAGAGCGATTTGTTTGACTGTCAGTCAATTGTAAAAACGCTTTGAGTTGCGCTTGGTTTTGCGGATTTTGCACCTCATCAGCACAGGCAAAATGGCTCATTACGCACTCTATTTTAATTAGTGGATTTGCCTTGATGGCGGGCAAATACTGCTGATATTCAGCGCCGTCCAGCCCAAGTCGATGCATACCAGTATCAATTTTTATCCAAATACTTAGCGCCTGTTTGCTGCTATTAATCAGGGCGATTTGCTCTTGGTTATGCAACACAATTTGGCAATTTAGCGCAAGTGCCTGTTGCAATTCTGTATGTGTGTTGACCCCTGATAGTAGCAAAATAGGGCGCTGGGTTTTTTGTCTTAAAAGCTGAGCTTGCGGCAATTCGCTCACTGCCAAAACATCGGCACCATCAATAAGCGGGGTGATTAAATCTAAGTGATGGCCATAGGCATTGGCTTTGACCATGGCGACAATTTTTGCATTAGATTTGCGCTTAACAACCTTTAAATTGTAGGTTAATGCGGATTGAGATATTGCAGCAATGGCTGGCATTTGGCAGATTAAAAAGCTTCTGTTTCAAAGTTTGCAGCATTGTTAGCATAAGCCGCTTCTATTTGCTGCGAATCAGGTGCTGATTGCATTTGTGCATCGTTTGCCAAATTATCAAAACGGGTATATTGCCCAATCCACGCCAATTTAATGTTGCCAGTTTCGCCGTTTCTGTGTTTGGCAATTTTTAAATCTGCCTTGCCAATTTCTTCTGGATTGGAGTAGGTTTCATCAAAATATTGTTCATCACGATAAACAAAAGTGATGATGTCGGCATCTTGCTCAATCGAGCCAGATTCACGCAAATCTGCCATCTGCGGCATCCGCCCTTTACCCGCCTTAGGACGCGATTCAACCCCGCGATTAAGTTGTGATAGAGCAATTACTGGCACATTTATTTCTTTGGCAAGGGCTTTGAGCGAGCGCGAGATTTCTGAGATTTCTTGTACCCGATTTTCGCTCTTGCCATGCACGGTCATCAGTTGCAAATAATCCACCATAATCAGTGCTAAATCAGGATATTGGCGCTTAATTCGGCGCGCTTTTGCACGGATTTCTGTCGGGGTGATGGACGGAGTTTCGTCAATCAAAATATCGTTTTTATCCAATGCGATAATGGCATGGCTGAAACTATTCCAGTCGGTTTCCGTCATAGCGCCTTTGCGGATTTTTTTGCTATCAATATGTCCAAACGAAGAAATCATCCGCAGCACCAAAGATTCGGTCGGCATTTCCAGCGAAAATACCAATACTGGCTTGTTTTGCTCAATTGCAACATTGCCAACGATGTTCATCGCAAAGGCGGTTTTGCCCATTGAAGGTCGGCCGGCAACGATGATTAAGTCGCCTTTTTGTAGCCCCGAAGTTTTTTCGTCTAAATCAACAAATCCCGTTTCCAAACCAGTTATTGAGCCTTTAGATTCTGCCCATTCGTGAGCTAAATTAGCCACATTTTTGGTAACATTTTTGACATTCATCACATCTTGCTTGCCACGGCTGATTTGCTCGGCAATATCAAATATTTTGCGCTCGGAAAAATCAATCAATTCTTGCAGTTCAATATCCTTTGGATTGTAGGCAGAATCGGCAATTTCTTGGCTTACCATAATTAACTGGCGATATACAGAAAACTCGCGCACATGCAAAGCGTAAGTTGCTACATTGCTGATGCTTGGCGTGCTTTCAGCGATTTGTGCCAAATATTCAAAGCCACCAACTTCTTCCTCTTCATCAGTTTTTTTGAGTTGTTCTTTGACTGTCAGAATGTCTGCCGGAGCGCTGTTTTCCAGCAATAAACTGATAGCAGAAAAAATAGTGCGATGCGCAGGATTGTAAAAATCCTCCGCTACCAATACATCTGCTACATTGTCCCAAGCCTCGTTGTGCATCAGCAAACCGCCCAGCACAGACTGCTCAGACTCAATGGAATTTGGTGGCACTTTGATATTTTCTATGTTCATAATTGCTTAAAAAATAATGCTGTAAATAGCGCTTGAAATAAAAAAACCCTCAAGCAGAGGGTTTTTATTTTAACTCAATTTGCGCAAAAATCTTTGGTTATTACTCTTGTTTGGCTTCTGTTGCTTCAACCACAACTTTGACATCAACGCTAATATCCGTGTGTAAAACAACGCTAATAGTGTATTCGCCAATATGATGAATGGCTTCGGGCATATTGATATTGCGTTTTTCAATTTCAATGTTGGACTCAGACAAACTGGCAGCAATATCTGCCGCTGTAACCGAGCCAAATAGCTTGCCTTCTTCGCTGGCATTGACTTTGAGATTGCAAACTGTGCCTGTCATTTCTGCTACTTTGGCTTGTGCCGCTTCAATCACTGTCGCTTCTTTTGCTTGCAAATCAGCTTTAATGATTTCAAATTCAGCTACATTGGCAGCAGTTGCTGGCTTCGCCTTGCCTTGGGGGATGAGAAAATTACGCGCATAGCCAGATTTGACATTTTTGGTGTCGCCCAGAGAGCCTAATTTACCGATTGTTTCTAATAAAATTACTTGCATAGCCCGCTCCTATTTTTTGTGTTTGTCAGTGTAAGGAATCAGCGCTAAAAACCTTGCTCGCTTGATTGCTGTGGTTAATTGACGCTGAAATTTGGCATTAGTGCCGGTTATTCTTGATGGGGTGATTTTACCGCTTTCATCGATATTTTTGAGCAAAACATCCACATCTTTGTAGTCAATTTCTTTAACACCTGCTGCCGTGAAACGACAAAAAGTGTTGATTTTAATTTGCGGTCTGCGTTTTTTCTTTTGTTGCTTAGCCATAATAATCTCCTATTTTTTGTCTTTTTGCGCCGCTTCTGCTTCTTTGGCAAGTAGCATAACTGATGTTTTGGTGATGGCTTCTTTCATAGAAATGATAAGGTTTCTAAGGATGGCATCGTTAAAACGGAAATTGTAATTCAGTTTATCAAGCGTCTCTTGATTGCATTCAATGTTGAGCATTAAATAATGTGCTTTGTAAATTTTATCGATTGGATAAGCAAGGTGCTTGCGCCCCCAGTCTTCTTCGCGATGAATTTTGCCGCCGTCAGCGTTAATCATCTCTCTGTATTTGTCCATCATTGTTCCAACCTGTGCGGATTGGTCAGGATGCACGATTAGCGTAATCTCATAGTGTCTCATGAGGGTTTTCTCCTTATGGTTATTATAAAAAAAGCTTGCCAAGCAATTGCTCAGTCAAGCAAGGGAGGGGGCATTATACACTTTTTATTTGCTTTTTGTATTTTATGTAAATATGCAAGCATAATTTTTGCGCAAAAATAAGATAAAATCAATTTATAAACAGCAACAAAAAACTGGCGAAAAAAATCACAAACTAAAACTCAAATACAAAACTATGGCAATCACTGACTGGCACGAAAACGATAGACCCAGAGAAAAGCTGCTGAAATTTGGTGCGGATAATTTAACTGATGCAGAATTATTGGCAATATTTTTGCGCACTGGAATTGCCGGCAAAAGTGCGGTGCAATTAGCACAAGATTTGATTGAGCAATTTGGCTCGCTGAATAATTTACTGAATGCCAGCGAAGAGCAATTTTGTCGTGGCAAAGGTTTGGGGCCGGCAAAATATGCCAGTTTGCGGGGGATATTAGAGATGGCAAAACGCAATTTTGAGTCTGGATTAAATAAAGGCATTGCCTTTGCTAATCCAGCGCAAATTGCCAATTATTTGCATTTGCATATCGGCCATTCGTATAGGGAAGTTTTTGCGGTTTTGCTATTGGACCAAAAACATCAACTGCTTGAATTGGTGGAATTGTTCACTGGCACGATTAATAAAGCCAGCGTGCATCCGCGCGAAGTGTTAAAGTTGGTTGTAGAAAAAAACGCCTCGGCTGTGGTTTTGGCGCATAATCATCCGTCTGGAGACCCAACACCATCAAAGGCAGACATCAATATTACCAGCAAAATCAAACAGGCATTGGAACTGATTGATGTGCGTTTGTTAGATCATATTGTGATTGGCGACAAAGGGCGTTTTGCAAGTTTGGCGCAGCTGGAAAAGTTATGAGTAGTAAAATTACAAAATGGCTAAAACGCTTGATACTGTTGGTTATTTTGCTGATAGTTGCTTATTTTGCCTATTATTTAAATCAGCAACACAACTTGGTTAAAGCCGAATTTTCCCAGCCGCTGGACAAAACAAATTCCAATTTGGCGCTAAAACAGCATCCACAAGCGTTAATCAATATGCTGCTGATTGTGGAAGACCAGTCGTTTTTTGAGCATTCTGGGGTGGATTTTAAAGAGATTATTCGGGTGCTACGCGACTATTGGTTGCACGACAAACCGCTACGAGGCGCTAGCACAATCACTCAGCAGTTGGTCAAAAACACATTGCTGACGAATAAAAAAACTATCAACAGAAAACTCAAAGAGTCGATGATGGCGCTGCTATTAGAGGCTTCTTTTGATAAAAAAACCATACTAAATCGTTATATGAATAGCGTTTATTTAGGGCAATATGGTAATTATGAAGTGCGTGGATTTGATCATGCTGCGCGTTTTTATTTTGACAAAAACCTTGATGATTTATCGTTCGAAGGCTTGGCAACTTTGGTGGCTTTGCTCAAAGGTCCGAGCTATTATCACCCGCTAAAACACCCGAATCGCCTGCTAAAACGCAGAAATTTGGTGTTGAGTTTGTATCACAAATATAAAAAAGTTATAAAATAAGCAAATGCAAAATATACTTGCCATCGATACTTGCACCGAAGTTTGCTCTGTTAGTCTTTACACGCAAGGAAAAATCACCTCTCGTTTCGTGCAAAATGCGGCAAAAAGTTCAGATTTAATTTTGGATTTATGCACCGAAGTATTTGCGCAAACAGGGATTTCTTTGGCAGCTGTGGATGCGATTGTTTATACCAAAGGCCCTGGTGCATTTACTGGCGTTCGCCTTTGCGTGAGCGTGGTTCAAGGAATTTCTTTGGCACATAATATTCCAACAATGGGCTTTTCAACGCTGGAAGTTTTGGGCTTTGGGGCAGCGCAAAAATATCAAAGCGCCAAAATAGCCGTAGCACTTGATGCGCGAATGGGCGAGGTTTATTGGGGTGTTTATGCAGACGGAGTTTTGCGTAACGAGCGCTTGGCAACAGCCGATAAAGTGGATATTTTGGGAACTGATTTTATTGGTGTTGGCACGGGTTGGGGCACTTTTGCAGACGAGCTTGCAGAGCAAACTGGGATTGAAATTTTTACAGCAGATTTTTATCCACAGGCACAAAACTTGATTGCTCTGTGTTTGCAACAGAAAAAAGCCTTCGATGACAAGCTACCGCTGCCAGTATATTTACGCAACAATGTGGCAAAAAAGTCGTTAAAATAATCTATTTTAATCACGAATAAATAGTATGTGGAAATGGATACAGGCGTTCGCTTCACCGCAAAATTTTTATACAATTAGCGCAAAAATCATCCCGTGGATGCTGGCTGTGTTTGCGCTTTTGGCGTTGGTGGGATTGTATTGGGGTTTGATAGTTGCGCCAGCGGATTATCAGCAGGGAGATAGCGTGCGCATTATGTTTGTGCATGTTCCTGCGGCGTGGATGAGTTTATTTATTTATGTGCTGATAGCAGTTGCAAGTGCTATTGGTTTGATTTGGCAGATTAAATTGGCGTTCATAGTTGCCAAAGTGTCGGCGCCGATTGGTGCGGCTTTTACATTTTTGGCGCTAATCACTGGCAGCATTTGGGGCAAACCGATGTGGGGAACTTGGTGGGTTTGGGATGCGCGGCTGACTTCTGAGCTGATTTTGCTATTTTTATATTGGGCTTATATGTCGCTCAATAATGCCTTTGACAACCCAAAAACTGCCTCCAAAGCCTCTGCAATTTTGGCAATTGTTGGGATAGTAAATATCCCGATTATTTATTATTCAGTTGAATGGTGGAACAGCTTGCATCAAGGCTCATCCATCGGTGTTAATAAAATATCTATGCAAATTGATATGTTTGTGGCGCTGATGCTTATTAGTTTTGCTTTTAAGTTTTTATATGCCGCACTGATGCTGATGAGGGCTCGCAATGAGGTGCTGGAAAGGGAGCAAAATTCAGGTTGGGTCAAGGCTTTAATTAAGGATAATTAAGATGGATTTTTTAATATTTGACAAATACGCCGCCTACATTTGGGCATCATACTTAATCACTTTTGCGGTGATTGCACTGTTATTTTTCAACACCAAAAGTGCGCGCAAGCAAATAATTACTAAGTTGCGAATTAAATATATTAGAGACAAAAATAATGACTAAAAGACAAAATAGAATGCTGTTGGTGGCAATGCTAATCGGCGGTGGGATACTGGTAGTAGTGCTTTTATTGCAAGCATTGGGTAGCAACACAAACTATTTTTATTCACCAACAGAAGTGGCAGAAGGCAAAGCGCCGATTGGCAGAAGTTTTCGCTTGGGCGGCTTGGTTACTGTTGGCAGTTTTAAGCGCGAAGACCTCAAAGCCACTTTTGATGTTACCGATTATAAAAACAAATTTACCATCCAATACACCGGTATCTTGCCAGATTTATTCAAAGAAGGGCAAGGCGTTATCACCACTGGCTCACTGGTGGGCGGCACTTTCATCGCCACAGAAGTGCTGGCAAAACACGATGAAAATTATATGTCGCCAGAAGTTGCTGATGCTTTGAAAAAAGGTAAAAGTAATAAATGAGTAGGCTCCTACCTTTGGTGATTTTTGTTGTTCTGGCTTGGTTTTTATACGATGGCTTAGGGCGAGATACCAAAAAAATTCCCTCACCACTAATCGGCAAAAATTTTCCTATTTTGGAAGTGGAAGATTTTGAAACTGGCGATAAATTCCAAATACAAACCCGCTTAAAAGGCAAAGTGTCATTAGTAAATGTCTGGGCATCTTGGTGTTTTGCTTGCCGAGCTGAGCATCAAATGTTGAATAATATTGCTGCCAAAAATAGCCTGCAAATAGTTGGAATTAATTACAAAGACAATGAAAATAACAAAGACAATAAAAAAGAAGACGGTGCTAAATTTTTGCGTTTGTTGGGCAATCCATACGATTTTATTGTCTTTGACGAAAAGGGCAAGTTAGGCTTAGAGCTTGGTGTATATGGCGTTCCAGAAACTTATTTGGTGGACAAAGACGGCATAATTAAGTTTAAAAGAGTCGGCGAAATCACCCATGCAGTTTGGCAACAGCAAATGTTGCCATTGATTAGGCAATTAGAAAAACAATAGTTTTTGTTAAAATCTATTGACAGTGAGATTTTTTACAGGATAATTGCATTTTTTTAATCGACACAAGTGAGCAGTAAAAATGAACAAATCAGACTTAATAAACGCTATTTCATCATCAGCAAACATCTCTAAAATAGACGCAGGCAAAGCGTTAAATGCCACAACCGAGGCAATTACTAAGGCGCTAACAAAAGGCGACAATGTTGCTATCACTGGTTTTGGTAGCTTCTTGGTCAGAAGTCGCGCAGCACGCACAGGTCGCAATCCACAAACAGGTGCGGCATTGCAAATAAAAGCTTCTAAAGCCCCAGCATTCAAGGCCGGAAAAGCATTAAAAGAAGCTGTAAATTAAAATTATTATTAAAGTATAATGCTTTGGTCTTAATTAAGTGTTAATTTTTTGGGCGCTTAGCTCAGTTGGTAGAGCATCGCCCTTACAAGGCGAGGGTCACAAGTTCAAGTCTTGTAGCGCCCACCAAAAAATGGAGCGGTAGCTCAGCTGGTTAGAGTGCCTGCCTGTCACGCAGGACGTCGCGGGTTCAAATCCCGTCCGCTCCGCCATTTTTAAGCCCCCCGAAAGGTGGGTTTTTTTATTAGTTTTTTATTTAGATTTCCTGCTATTGCTTTTATTACGCAGGAAGTCGCGGGTTAAAATCTCGTTTTTAAGATTGTCAGTTAAAGGTGCTATTTTTTTTATTCATTTGAAAATCTGACCACAAAGTAGCGCTGATTTTCGTTTATAATTCCCCTTTTTTTTAAATTTATAAAATTAAATTATGTTAAGCTTTTTTAGAGACAAAATCAAAGGCTGGGTTGCCTATTTAATTATTGCCCTAATCGTTGTGCCATTCGCTTTATTTGGCATCAGTCAATATTTTACTGGGGAATCCAATATTGTGGTGGCATCGGTGGATGGCAATGATATTAGCAAAGCGCGATTTTTACAAGAATTTAGCAGCAGTCAAAGGCGTTTGCAGCAAGAATTAGGCGAAAAATACAGCACTAAAATAGACCAAGAATTGAAAATTAGAACTATTCAATCAATGGTAAGAGATGTTGCATTAAAACAGCTGGCAAGCGATTTTGGCTATGCCACAACTCCGGGCGAATTGTTGCAAACTATTAAGTCTAATGAAGCATTTAAAGTAGATGGCAAATTCTCTTTTGAGCGTTATCAGCAGTTGCTGAGAATTAACGGTTTTTCCAGCTCAGAATATGAGGCCTCTAAATTGGACGAATTGACCCAAAGGCAAATCAAAGACAACTTGCTGGATTCAGCATTCATCACCCCATCTGCGCTAAAACGCATACAACTACTGAATAATCAGCAGCGTAAATTTAGCTATATAACTATGGATGTTAAGGATTATTTGCAACAGGCTCAGGTTGACGAGCAAAGTATTATTGATTTTTATCAAAGCAAAAAAGAGGTGTTTTTTGAGCCGCAAAAAGTGAAAGTTGACTTTATAAAGCTATCGTCAAAGGCAATAGCCAAAGACATCAAAGCCAGCGAAGAGGATTTGCGTAATTTTTACAAAGCAGAACAAGGGCGTTTTTCCAGTGAGGAAGAGCGCAAAGTCGGGCATATTTTGTTTGCCAACAAAGAGCAAGCGAATGCTGCGGCTGAAGAATTAAAACAAGGCGGCAATTTTGTCGAGCTGACTAGAAAATATTCCATTGACGAAGATACAAAAGATCAAGGCGGCGACTTGGGCTTTATCACCTCAGGGGTGATGGCACCTGATATTTCATTGGTAATATTCGCTTTGCAGAAAAATGAAACCAGCATACCGCTTAAAAGCGAATTTGGTTATCATATTTTTAAAGTAAACGAGATTAAGCCTTTTTCTGTCAAGTCATTTGCGGAAGTGCGTGATGAATTGCTTGAAATTTACACTGAGAATGAGGCGCAAAAAAAGTTAAATTCTTTAATTGAAAGTTTGGCAAATTTGGCTTATGAATCAAGCTTAGAAGAGGCCGGCGAGCAAATGTCTTTGAAAATCCAAACCTCTGATTTTTTCAGCGCTGATAGCAAGCAATATAGCGACAAATTTGTGGCTTTGGCGTTTAGCAATGAAGTGATAGACAAAGGTGAAAACTCTCAATTAGCTGAAATTGAAAAAGGCGAATTTGTAGTGCTTCGAGTCAACCAAAAAATTGCACAAAGACAAAAAGAATTTACCGAAGTTGATGGCGAAATTAAAGAATATTTATCCAGAGTAATTACCAAGAAATTTATTGATGATACTGCGCAAAAAATTGCTGATTTATTCACTAATGGCGATGAGAAAACTGCGCAAAATTTGATGGAAAAAGCCAGCCTAAAATGGCAGGATATTGATTGGGTTAAAAGAGATTCCAAGCAAATTGAGCAAGGCATTATCAAAAGCGTTTTTTCTTTGAAAAAGCCTGATAATAAGCCAATTTATGGTGCATACACCAGCGATTTGCACACAGTGATATTAAAACTTTCTGCGATTAAATATTCCAACGAAGAGGTTTCAGATAAGGTGCTTAAAAACCTATTTTTAAACTTCACCACCGAAGAGTTTTTTATCTCAATTATGCAAATTATGGATAAAAAACTGGATATTAAAATATTTGAAGACCTATTATAAATCCGGGCCTTTGTCGTAAAAGTTGTAGCCTGAGTCAACATAAGTAACTTCGCCAGTAATTCCAGACGCCAAATCTGAGCATAAGAATGCCGCAACATTTCCGACTTCTTCGGTAGTTACATTGCGTTTCAGCGCTGATGATTCTGCCGCATAATTTAATAGCTTGCCAAAATTTTTAATGCCCGATGCTGCCAAAGTTTTGATTGGACCGGCCGACACCGCATTTACGCGAATCCCTTTCTGCTCCCCCATTGCTACTGCCATATAACGCACATTAGCTTCAAGCGATGCTTTGGCAACGCCCATAACATTGTAATTAGGAATAGCGCGAATAGCGCCTAAATAGCTGACGGTCAGCAGGGCGGAATTGTCGTTAAGCATTGGGTTGGCAGCTTTTGCTAAGGCGGTGAAACTATAAGAGCTAATTTCATGAGCGCTGGCAAAATTTTCGCGAGTGGTAACTTCAATATAATTGCCATCCAAAGCTTCGCGCGGGGCAAAAGCCACTGAATGCACCAAAATATCAAAGTTGTCCCAGTGTTTTTTTAGCTCGGTAAAAGTAGCGGTAATGCCATCGTCAGTGCCGACATCACAAGGAATGACGATGTTAGAATTGCAAATTTCAGCGCATTTTTGCACGCGTTTTTCCAGCTTTTCATTTTGATAAGTCAAGGCAATTTCGCAACCTTGTTTTGCCATTGATTCAGCAATCCCCCAAGCAATTGAACGATTTGAAGCAACGCCGATTACCAGCGCCTTTTTCCCTGATAGAAATCCCATAATAATCCCACTATTTAAAATATATAAATTATAATGTGAAAATTTGCTCAATAATTATTTATGTTGGATATTTTACTAACTCCGATTAAAGCGATGCGTTTGCGTTATGTGCCGTTGCTACTTATCTATTTTGCTTATGGTAGCGGTGTTTTTACTGCTATTGCTGGGTCTTTTTGGATCAAAGAAAAGTTGGATATGAGCGCAGCAGATTTAGCAGAATTGGGCATCTGGCTCACAGTGCCGTGGACGGTGAAGATGATTTTTGGCGCGCTGGTGGACAGCGTTTTGATATTTGGTTCTAACCGAAAATCCTATGTTTATATTGGCGCAACGCTGATTACTATCAGCTCGCTGCTGATGATTGCCGTGGTTGGTGACTATGAAATTGTGGCTAATTTTTCTAAAAAAAGTGTTTATATTATTGCCAGCATAATTGCGATTATTGGCTTTGTGATGCAAGATGTGGTGGCAGATACGATGAGCACCGAGGTGATTGACAAAAACCAAACGCCGGAGCAAATCAAGCAAGAATTGGCAACTATTCAAGTATTAGGGCGGCTATCATTAGGTCTTGCGGTTTTTATTGCTGGCTGGGCTGGCGGCGAATTGGCGGCAATATTCAAAGACAAGAGAGAAATTGTGTTCATCATCGCTTTGTTCACGCCGCTATTGTCCGTTGTCGGCGTAACTTTAATAAAACTCAACCATGTGCCGCTCTCTCCGATTAACAAACAGGTTTTGTATGTCGGCTTTGCTTTTGCTTTATTTGTGATAATAATGGGCTATTCGCAGGTGGCTTACGCCCAAGAAATCGTGTTTGTGATTTCGCTGGCAGTGGTTTTGTATTTGCTCAATGGGCTAATCGCTGATTTGAGCGCCTCTACAATTCGCCATATTAAAATGGCAATGATTATTATTTTTGTTTATCGGGCAATGCCGTCAGTTGGCGCATCTTTGCAATGGTGGCAGATGGATGTGCTGGGTTTTGATGAAGCATTTTTTGCCAAATTAGCAGCCATCAGCGGAGCAATTGCCTTAGCAGGAATGTGGATTGGTGCTAAATTTATCGTTAAACGCGATATTTCCCAAGTGTTGATATTTTTGACTATTGTCGGCACTGTGCTATCGCTACCGATTGTGGCAATGTATTACGATATTCACACTATGCTTGGAATTGAGGCGCGAACTGTGGCGCTGGTGGATACGGCACTCGGCTCGCCTTTTGATTATATTGCTTTGGTGCTGATGCTGACTTTGGTGGCAATTTATGCGCCCGATGGCAAAAAAGGCACTTGGTTTGCGCTGATGGCATCGCTGATGAATATTGCCCTTTCTGCTGGCGGTTTGCTGACAAAATACTTGAACAAAATTTTTATTGTTAGTCGCGAAATAACTGCTGATGGGGTGATAACAACAATGCAAGATTATTCGCAACTTGGTGATTTATTGTGGGTTGTGATTGTAATAGGTTTTGTGATTCCAATCGCCGTTATCATCAAATTTAATCCGAGTAAAGTATGAAAATTCGCAACTATTATTGGCTCACAATCGGCTTGATTTTGCTGGATCAATTAAGCAAAATTTTTGTGGCAAACAGCATAGAATTTGGCGCAATTATTGTGGTTAATGATTTTTTCAGCTGGCATCATTTGCGTAATTATGGCGCGGCTTTTAGTTTTTTGGCAGAACAAGGCGGCTGGCAAAGATATTTTTTTGCTACTATTTCTCTGCTGGTAAGCGGCTGGCTACTTATATGGATGCACAAAACTAAGCCCAGCGAAAAATACAAGCTACTGGCTTTGAGCCTTATTCTGGCTGGTGCTATTGGCAATTTGATTGACAGAATAGCTTATGGTTTTGTGATTGATTTTATTGATTTACACTATCAAAATTTTTATTGGCCGGTGTTTAATGGCGCTGATATTTTCATCAGTATCGGCATATTTTTGCTGATTATTGTAGATTGGAAAAAAATATGAGCGACTGTTTAATCGTTGGTGGCGGCGTAATCGGCTTGATGAATGCCCGAGTTTTGGCGCTCTCAGGAGCAAAAGTTACACTATTTGACCAATCTGAATGCGGCAAGGAATCCTCTTGGGCTGGCGGCGGCATTATCAGCCCGCTTTATCCTTGGATGTATAGCGATTTTCTCAATGAGATGAGTTTCAAATCGCAAGCAATCTATCAAAATTTGTGCGCCCAACTGCTGGAAAGCACTGGAATTGACAGTGAATATTTGCGTTCTGGGCTGCTGATGATGGACGAATACGACTCTTTGGCAGCTGTTGCTTGGCTGAAAAAAAATAAAATTAGCTACAAAAAACATACGCAAGGCGCGCTATTTACCGAGGTTGCACAAGTGCGAAATCCGCGATTGTTGAAAGCACTAAAAGCAGATATTATTGCTCTCGGAGTTGAAATTATTGAGCATAGCAAAGTTGATAATCTTATTATTGATAACGAGGCGGTGCGCGGTATTGTGGCAAAAAATAAGCGCTATTTTGCTGATAATACAATTATTTGCGCTGGCGCTTGGAGTTCGTTTTTGCTCGGTTCAGAATATAATATTTTTCCTATAAAAGGGCAAATGATTGTCCTCAAACCTCGCGTTAATGTTATTGAAAATATTGTTTTAGATAAAGGCAGATATTTAATCCCCAGAAAAGATGGGAGCATTTTGGTCGGCTCAACCACCGAAGATGTTGGTTTTGACAAAAGCACGGATGAGCAGACAGCAATTGAGTTATTGGAATTTGCCAGTAGTAGATTTGCAATTTTAGATGGGGCAAATATTGAGCATCATTGGGCAGGTTTTCGTCCAGCAAGCAAGGCGGATGTTGTGGTTTCTAAACACCAAAGTTTGCAAAATTTATACATAAATAGCGGGCATTTTCGCAATGGTTTAAATACTGCCCCAGAAAGCGCCAACATCATATTGGGACTTATCAGCAATGCTAATTAGAAAAATTGACGAAGAATTATTTGCCTCATATTCAGACGATATTCCTGCGTTTTTAAAGAAAATCTACGCTGCTCGGCAAGTGTCAGAAGTGCAATTACGCTTAGAACTTAGCGAGTTGCTAACACCTAATTTTGGACAATTAGCCATCGCAATTTCCCTGCTTGAACGGGCGTTGCTTGAACAAAAGCGTATTTTGATAGTTGGCGATTTTGATTGTGATGGAGCAACAGCATCGGTTGTTGCGCTCAAATCGCTGAGGCTGATGGGCGCTAAATATGTGGATTTTTTAGTGCCAAATCGTTTTGAACACGGCTACGGATTAAGCCCAGAAATTGTCAAATTGGCGCTTGCAGAAAAACAGCCGGATTTGATTATCACTGTTGATAACGGAATTTCTAGTTTTGCTGGCGTAGAGTTGGCAAAAAAATCAGCTGTTGATGTCATTATTACCGACCACCATTTGCCATCAAATTCACTTCCAGTGGCGGATGCAATCATTAATCCTAATCTTAAAGACTGCGAATTTTTGAGCAAAAATCTTGCTGGGGTTGGTGTTAGTTTTTATCTTTGTGCTGCGCTAAAATCGCATCTTCAACAGCAAAATTATTTTGCCAAACAGCAAATTCCAATACCTGATTTACGCACAGTGCTGGATTTAGTGGCACTCGGAACGATAGCCGATGTGGTGAAGTTGGATCAAAATAATCGCATTTTGATAGCCGAGGGCATTAAGCGTATTCGCGATAAGCGTTGTGCACCAGGGATTTTGGCGTTATTGGAACTTGCTAATCGCAAAGTTGAAAATTTGCAAGCAGCTGATTTGGCTTTTGCAGTCGGGCCGAGAATCAATGCAGCAGGGCGTTTAAGTGATATTTCTCGCGGAGTTAAATGTTTGCTCAGCGAAGATATAAATGATGCAAGGCGCTATGCCAACGAATTGGAGGTATTTAACCAAAAACGCCGCACAACCCAAGAACAAATGCAGGCCGAAGCGCAGGCGATTATTGATGCGCAATGCGAGCAGACAGACAAATTTGCCATTTGCCTATTTGACAAATCATGGCATGAAGGCATTGTCGGCATTGTGGCAGGCAAATTAAAAGAGCAATATCATTGTCCTGTGGCAATATTTGCCCAATCTGGCGAGGATTTCAAAGGCTCTATTCGCTCAATTCCTGCTGTGCATATCAAAGATTTGCTGGATTTGGTTGATAGAAAAAATCCAGATTTAATCATTAAATTTGGCGGTCATGCGATGGCAGCTGGGCTAAGTATCCCAGCTGCGAATTTTAAAAAGTTTAAGCAACAGTTTTCCGCTGCCATTCAAGAACACCTAAATAATAACATTCCGCAGCTTAAATTGCTTACCGATGGCGAACTTGAAGCACAAGATATTTGTTTGGAAAATGCACAACTATTGGCGGATTCTGGACCTTGGGGGCAGGGTTTTGAAGAGCCAGTTTTTAGCGCTGAGTTTGAAATTGTTGAGCAAAAAGTTGTTGCCGAAAAGCATCTAAAATGCCGCTTAAAATTGCTAAAACAGCACAAAATTATTGACGCTATTGCTTTTTTTCAAGCACCGATAAAGGCAAAAATTGCGCAAATTGCCTATAAATTATCGGTGAATGAATGGCAAGGAAATACGAATTTGCAATTGATGGTTGTGCAAATTCAAACACCAAAAAACGCCAAAATAGTATAATGTTGCAATGCTACATTTTCAAAAAATAACGGTTTTAGTGGTTTTATCCAGTATGCTTTATGCTTGTGGCGGCGGTGGCGGTGGCAGCACCAGCACCAAAGTAATCAGCGAATACGAGCGGCAGGGCGGCTTGGGACTTATTAACGCCGCACCAGCTTATATGGCTTATGATGCCGCCAGCACCAACACTGTTACTGTTGCGGTGATAGATACTGGTGTGGATTTGGACCATCCAGAGTTTGCCGGCAGAATTGCTATTGGCGGTTATGACTTTTTTGCAGATGATGATGATGCCAATCCTGATATGCAGACTTTCACCCCTGAACCAGACAAAACTGATGAAGAAAATGCAAAGGCTGAGAAAAAAAGAAATAAATTTTTGAGCCACGGCACTTTTGTTGCTGGCATTATTGCTGCTGCAAAAAAAGATGTTGGAATACACGGCGTGGCTTATAATGCAAAAATTTTGCCCATTCGGATTGGCAATTCAGAGGGAGAAATAAGCCTATCTAATATAAAAAAAGGGGTTGAAAAAGCTGTAGAACAAGGCGCGCAAGTAATCAATGCCAGTTTTGGTAGCGCGGGTTTTAACCGTATGTTGGCAGATGCGTGGCTGGCAGCGCACGAGGCTGACATTATCAGCGTGCATGCTGCTGGTAATAATTTTACTAACACTATGACCGCAACAGTAAACAAAGTTAATCCTATTTTTGGCGCTAGAATTCCAGTCGAATCGGGCTATGAAGATTTGGCAAAAACTCTGATTGCGGTAGTTGCCACTGATAAAGATAATGAAATTGCCAAATATAGCAATCGCTGCGGCGACGCCAAGCAGTGGTGTATGGCAGCGCCGGGAAATAAAATTTTTTCAACTGCTGTTGATGGTTTGTATTTCAGGGCGAGCGGCACTTCAGCGGCAGCGCCGCAAGTTAGTGGAGCGGTGGCAGTTATTCGCACTATTTGGCCAGATATGACAGCTGAAAATGTGGTGAAGCTTTTGTATGATACAGCAACAGATTTAGGTGCAATAGGCACTGATGATATTTATGGCAGAGGGCTTTTGAACCTTGGTGAAGCAGTTGCCCCGCAAGGTAGATTGACAATCCTCTCATTATCTGGCGCTAAATATGACCCTCAAACTTCCAGCATTTCATTTGGTTCGGCTTTCGGCAGCAATATTCTTAGTCAATCAATAGATATTCCATTATTTGATAAATACAATCGTGATTATGGCTATTTTGCCCTGCAAAACGCACTGGTTGCACCAAAAAATGATAACACAATTGATGAATTAGCATTTGATAAAGAGGCTCAAACTGGCGCTCAAATTGACAATAAATACGCAAATTTGCAAGTTTCTTTTGCCAATTCAAAGCCCGCACAGCAGGTTATTGGTTTTGATAATAAGACCAATATTGATCAATTATCAAGCACTTATTCGTTATATGGCAACTCGCATTTGAGCTCAATTTTAGATGCAAAAGTTGTTAATATCGTCAATGATGGCAAGCTCAAAACTGCTTTTAGTGCTGCTTATGGCTGGACTGATGCTGATAAAAAACACCCGATAAATGCGCTTAATTTTTCTATGCTGTTTGCCAATAGTAAAAATTTATCGCTGACCACCCAATTTATGCATTTGCAAGAAAACGATACTTTTTTGGCAAATTATTTTTCTGGTGCTTTTAAAACAGGCGAAGCAAAAACCACAGCAATCAACCTAATTGCCGATGCAAAACTGGGCGATAAATTTAGTTTTATTGGGCAATATAATCGTGGAAAAACGCAAGTTGAAACTGTGCCAAATTCACTGATAACAGGCTTTTCAAATATCAACAGCTCTGGCTATTCACTGTCGTTGGTGAATGAGGATATGCTTATTAAAGGCGACAAATTATTCGCAAGTTTCAAAAAGCCATTAAGAGCAACAAACGCCAAAATGACTTTGGCAATTAGTCAAAGCGCTAATAAATTCGTCAATAAAACCATCGACATAAGCTCAAAAGTTAGCGAGAAAATTACCACTATCGGCTATCTTACAAAATTGAGCAACAACACTGATGGGATAATATTGTTCAACCGCAAAAGCAATCCTAATCACAATTATCTGGCAAAAACGGAAAATAAAGTGCTGCTGAAAATAACCCATAAATTTTGATGAAAATACTATTTATCATTTTCATCCTGCTATATTTGAGTGCCTGCGATTTTGCAGAGCAATCAAAGCAAAAACCAGCCAGTATCAAAATTGACGATGATTTGTATTATGCCCCTGTTGACAAAGGCAAAGACGGCTGCACTGGCTATCAAATAACCTCAAAAACCAAAGCAACTATACAGATGATTATTTATCAAAATAATGCTGGCGAGTTTGCAACGGATAAAAACCAGCTCAACTGTTTATAGGCTCACAGCAAGCCTAATATAGTAAAATCAGAGCTTTATTTTTAACTCAATGGAATGAAAAAATATGCAACAAGATAAATTTTTAATCGTAGGCTCTGGCGGCAGGGAATGTGCTTTTGCATCAAAGCTATTTCTGTAGCGGCGATAT
>VSKZ01000060.1 GCA_008364125.1 Candidatus Thioglobus sp.
TTACCTGATTTTTGCATGTTAATATTACTATTTCCTAATATTGATACCGTTTACTTTGAGCAAGGCTTTCTTGTCGTGATTACTGACGCGCATCTTAAAGCCATTTTACCTTTGCACTTTCTGGATTGTTTGGTCTATGACGGTGGCATTAATAGGGTTTTGCTTGATTTATGCAAAGGTCTCAAATAGTCAAATAATTTAAACAACCAATGTGGCAAATCCTAGGAAGGCAACGAAGCCGATGACATCGGTGATGGTGGTGAGGATTACGCCACCGGCAAGGGCTGGGTCGATTTTGAATTTGATTAAAATGGCTGGCAGGAATGCGCCAGAGAAGGCAGCGAAGATGAGATTAACGATGATTGCCAAGGTGATTACGGCGCTCAGAATCCAATCTGCGAACCAGATGTAGGTGATTAATCCGATGACTAACGACCAAAAAACGCCGTTGAAAACACCGATTGCGACTTCTTTACTTATTAATACTTTGAGGTTGGAAGCGGTGATTTTGCCTGTTGCTATGGCTCTTGTTACCAAAATTAGAGTTTGCGTGCCAGAGATTCCGCCCATTGATGCGACTACGGGCATAAGGATGGCAAGGGCGATTTTTTCTTGCAAGGTTGCAGCAAATAGGCCGATGAAAAACACGGAGATGAAAACGGTGATGAGGTTAACTCCAAGCCAGATGCTGCGGCGCTTTGCGCTTTGCATCACTGGGGCAAACACATCTTCCTCTTCATTCAAACCGACCATCGACAGCATCGAATGCTCCGCCTCATCACGGATGACATCCACCACATCGTCAATGGTGATACGCCCTATCAGCTCGTTATTTTCGTTAACCACTGGTGCAGAAATTAGGTCGCGTTGCTCAAATAAATGCGCTACTTCGCGCGCGGGCAATTGCGCCATAATAGGTTGCAAACCTTTGTTGATAAGCGGTGCAATGCTTTGTCCACCTTCGTTTGTAAGCAAGGTGGAAATGTGAATTGAGCCGAGGTATTTGTAAGTTCTGTCAACGACAAATATTTGGTCGGTGTCAATCGGCATTTCCCTTAGCAGGCGCAGGTAGCGAATCACTGTGCGCACGGTAATATCATCGCGAACGGTGATAATGTCGATGTTCATCAGCCCGCCAGCAGAGTCTTGCGGATAGGATAAAACACGCTTAAGATGGTCGCGGTGTTTGTGATCTAAAGTCAAGAGTAAATTATGCAGCGCCGATTCGGGCAAATCTGGCACGATGTCGGCTAAATCGTCCATATCCAAGCCTTCGGTAGCCTTAACAATTGCATCAACATCCATTTCTTTAAACAATTGGGTGCGCACTTCATCACTCAAATCTTTGAGAATATCGCCCTGCGTACCGGCATCGATATTGAGCCAAAGATGGGTTCTGTCATTTGGTGACACGGCTTCTAACAAGCGAGCGATTTCAGCCGCATGCAAACTGGCAAACTGGGTAAATGCTTCTTCATACAAAGACGCCTCCAAAGACGACATTAGTTGCCGCAGGTGACTTTCAAAAGAAGTTTTTTCAACTTCAGACATTAAACTCCTTTAAACTCAGCATTTGCCGAGCTTAATTATTTTCTATGATTATTGATTTTTTCTTTGTGTTTTCTAACTTGTGCGTCTAATTTGTTGATCATACTGTCGATGGAAACATACATATCGTCGCTTTGCGCCTTGGCAAATAAATCTGCGCCGCTAATGTGAACAGATGCTTCGGCTTTTTGCACATCCTTTTCAACCTCCAAAATCATATCAATTTTAATTAAATGGTCAAAATGGTGTTTGATTTTAGCTAATTTTTCCGTTGCGTGTTGTTTGATTGCATCGGTGATGTCAAGGTGATGACCAGAAATATTTAATTGCATAAACGCTCCTTATTGTTGTTATTTTAAAGTTTGTATTACAATTTAATTGTGCCATAATCTCATACAAATAATACAGTATTTATTATTATTTTTGCTAAATATAAATCACCACAAAGGTTAATTTTAGATTATAATTACTGGCTTTATGATTATGAATTTCAAGATTTAGGAGAACAAAATGGACGCAGTGAGCAGTGAAAACAATAAACTAAGCATAAAAAGAATTGCATTGCAAAATACTTTTAAAGAATTTAACGAAGCTAACGGCTTTTCTTATGAAGAATGGGTTAATCCACCGGCTGGTCATTTTTACGAGGGCTACAAAAAAGAGCTTGAAGAAATAAATAATAAAATGTCTCCACCTTTGAATTACCAGTCATAACCAAACTCAGCTTTGGTAATAAAAGCCCCATTTGGGGCTTTTTTGTTTTAGCAAACAAATGAAATTATGTCTTATTTAATGGCAAATTATTCCCCACTTGAAGTCAGCTTTGTTGAAGGCAACGGCTGTATGCTAACGGCTAAAAATGGCGAGCAATATTTAGACGCATTATCCGGTGTTGGAGTTGTCGGGCTTGGTCATTCGCACCCTAAAATATCTGCGGCTATTGCCTATCAAGCACAAAAACTCATCCACACCAGCAACTGGTATCAGATTGAACATCAGCAAACTTTAGCGCAAGAATTATGCCAAGCAGCAAATATGGATAAGGCATTTTTTGCCAATTCTGGCGCTGAGGCAAACGAAGCCGCAATTAAAATATCACGCCTATATGCTCACGCTAATAACATCAAAAATCCGATAATCATAACTACCAAACAAAGCTTTCATGGTCGCACTATGGCAACGATTTCTGCCACAGGAAACGCAAAAGTGCAAGACGGTTTTGCCCCACTACTTAGCGAATTTATCCATCTTGATTTTAATGATGTTGCTGCCATTGCCGCTCATAGTGGCAACAAAAACATAGTGGCAGTAATGCTTGAACCTATTTTGGGCGAATCTGGGGTGATTGTGCCGGCTGAAGATTATCTAAATCAGGTGCAAAAAATTTGTCAAGCCAACAATTGGCTGCTGATTTTAGACGAAGTGCAGACTGGCATTGGGCGCACTGGTAAGCTGTTTGCCCATCAATACAACAATATCACTCCCGATGTGCTGACGCTTGCCAAAGGTCTGGGCAATGGCGTGCCTATTGGTGCTTGTTTGGCAAAAGGCGATGCGGCACAGCTGTTTCAGCTCGGCTCACACGGCTCTACTTTTGGCGGCAATCCTCTGGTTTGCAAAACTGCGTTAACAGTGCTGGATGTCATCAAAAAAGATAATATCCTTGAAAATGTATTGGCAATGAGCGCTTATTTTGCCCAAGAATTGCAAGCCCTAAAACGCTCTGGTAAGGTCGTGGAAATACGCATAAAAGGGCTAATGATTGCCATTGAAATAAATCAAGATTGCTCAAAATTACTGAATGCAGCATTGCAAAAACGCCTGCTAATCAACATCACCGGCAGATCTATTCGCCTATTGCCGCCGCTAATTATCAATAAAAAACAAGCTGGGAGCGTCATCAAAATTATAGCTGAGCTGCTGGAAGATTTGTAGTATAGGAGCGTTATATGAAGCATTTTATAAACTTAGACGACTTGTCAAACTCTGACCTAAGCCAGATTATTGACAATGGCATTGCGCTGAAAAAAGCGCATAAATCTGGGCAAATCAACAAATCGTTGCAAAATAAAACTTTGGCAATGATTTTTGACAAATCTTCCACTCGCACTCGCGTGTCGTTTGAGGCTGGAATGACGCAGCTTGGCGGCCATGCGCTATTTTTGTCCGACCGTGATATTCAAATAGGTCGCGGCGAGTCGGTGGTTGATACGGCGATTGTTATCGGTTCGATGGTTGATGCGATTATGATGCGCGTTTCCAAGCATTCTGACATCGTTACTTTCTCGCAAAATGCTAATGTGCCAATCATCAACGCACTATCCGATGAGTCTCATCCTTGTCAATTATTGGCTGATATGATGACTTTCAAAGAGCATCGTGGCAGCATCAAGGGCAAAACTGTTGCTTATATCGGTGATGGTAATAATATGTGCCATACTTATATGCAAGCTGCGAATGCCTTTGGTTTTCACCTTAATATTGCCACGCCAACAGACTACCGACCGCAACAGATTTTTATTGATAAATATCAACATTGCACTTCGCTAAGTGCCGATGCTCACCTCGCTTGTAGCGGTGCGGATTTGGTGGTTACTGATGTTTGGGCAAGTATGGGGCAGGAGCAGGAGCAAGGCAAGCGTGAGTTAGCTTTTGCTAATTTTCAGGTCAATCAAATGCTGATGAACAATGCCAATGCTGATGCTGTTTTTATGCATTGCCTGCCAGCTCATCGTGGCGAAGAAGTCAGTGCTGGCGTGATTGACGGCACACAAAGCTTGGTCTGGGACGAAGCGCAAAATCGCATACATGCGCAAAAATCTCTGCTTTTATATTTGCTGGAAAAATAATTTTGACTGCTGCTGGTTTATTGATTTTCTATGTCCAGCATAGCCTGTTGATAAAATTTTACTCCGCGTTCAATTTTCTCTCGCCCCTTAGAAATGCGCCAACGGTTGGTGTCTCGGAGTGAATAAACGCATCCACAATACTCTTGCTGATAAAAATTTTCGCGTTTAGAAAGCTCGAGCATTCTTGACGAGCCGCCCTGCTTACGCCAATTAAAATCCCAATAATTAATGCCAGCATAATTGCCCGCAGACCTTGCTCCACAAGCATTAATTTGCTCAATATCTTTCCAGCGAGAAATCCCCAAAGTAGAGGAAATCAGACTAAAACCATTGTCCTTAGCATATTGCGCCGTAACCTCAAAACGCATATCAAAACAGGTGCTACAACGCGCACCTCGTTCCGGCTCATTTTCTTGCCCTTTGGTGCGCTCAAACCAATTATCTTGGTCGTAATCGTAATCAATAAAAGCCATTTTTAGTTTTTGCGCAAAGCGGATATTTTCTTCTTTACGCAGCAAATATTCCTCTTGCGGATGGATGTTTGGATTGTAGAAAAAAATCGTGGTTTCAATCTTTGATGCTGCCAACGCCTCCATAATTTCACCAGCACAAGGTGCACAGCAAGAGTGTAGCAACAGGCTTTTTTCGCCATTTGGTGTTGCTAATTTTTGGCGCTGATAACGCTCTAAGCTGTAATCTATTTTAGCCATTTTTGCACCTTTTTTAGCACTTCCCAAGCGGCGCGTTTGAGTGGCTCGTTAGTTAAAATATGGCTTGGATGATGGCAATAAAAGTGCTTTTCGGCTGTTGGTTTTAAATCCTCATTCATCAGCAAAACCGCTTTGGCATCGTATTTATCCAAAGTGTCTGCCAAATCATTTGCCTTGATATTGACACACTCAATCTCGGATTTATCCACTCCAATCGCAGACAGAATTTTCAGCAAAAAGTCTCTTTCAGTGCCAGTTTGACAAAAAGAGTTGGATTTTTGACTTTCAATAATCAAGCATTTAGTGCTAATTTTTGCCGCAATTTTTGCCTTATCAAGGCTGGCATACAAAAAATCCGGCACTCCGAATGCCGCTAAATATTGCTCTCGTTGCAAACTCATACCTGCGGATGAGCCTTGTTTGCAGCCACCAGTATTTTGTTTAAAGCGTTGATATAAGCCTTGGCACTGGCAATGATAATGTCGGTGTCTGCCCCTTGCCCATTGACGATGCGACCAGAAGAAGACTCAATTCGCACATTGACTTCGCCCAGCGAATCGGTTCCCATCGTTACATTTGAGACAGAATACAATTGCAAATTGACATCAGCATCTACCAATGAATTGATGGCGCTAAAAGTTGCATCAACTGCGCCAGCAGTATGGGATGTGGCTGATTTATCTTCGCCGTCAATGTTGAGTTTTATTGCTGCTGAATTTTGTTTGCCAGTTTCGCTAGAAACTTTTAAGGACACAAGGCGAATACGGTCAGTGCCTTCAATTTGAGCCTGAGTTACCAACGCCTGCAAGTCCTCATCGAAGATTTGATGCTTTTTGTCTGCCAATTCTTTGAAGCGCGAAAATGCCTCATTTAGGCTCTCTTCATCGTCAAATTCAATTCCCAATTCTCGCAATCTGGTGG
>VSKZ01000061.1 GCA_008364125.1 Candidatus Thioglobus sp.
AATTTAGCCGCTGGTATTCGCAATCTGGCACTCCAAAAGTCAATATTTCAACGCATTATGATCCAAACACACACATTTTTACTGCAACGCTAAAACAGGCAGATGAACGCTTTTTCCCGCTGGCTTTTGCATTGCTTGATAAATCTGGCAACGAGCTGCAAAGTGGCGTTCTTACCGTCAGCGACAAGTGCCAAAACTTTGTTTTTGAAGGTATAAAAACCCGTCCAACGCCGTCTTGGTTATGCGGTTTTTCTGCACCAATTAAGCTCACTGACGATTTGAATTTTACGCAAAAAATATTATTACTCAAACACGATAAAGACAGTTTTAGCCGCTGGAATAATGCCGAGCAATTATGGCTATCTTTGCTGCTTACCCCAGAAAAAATCGCCGAAAAATCGCTATTTGATGCGTTTAAATCAATTATTAGCAGCAACTGCGAACCGGCTTTACTTGCCGAATTATTAACCATTCCTTCCGAGCGCGCTTTGCACAATCAACAGAATATTATTGATGTTTTTGCCGCATCCGAGGCACGCAAGACGGTTGTAGAAAAAATACGCGCCAGATTTGCCCCGTTATTGCTGGAATTATATCAATCGCTAAATGCCAAAAATAATAGTCATTCACTAAGCAAAACAGCAGTTGGCGAAAGGTCTTTAAAGAATATTTGCCTATTTTATTTGCCTAAAAATGAGGGTCTGGAATTGGCAAATAAACAATTTCAAACTGTCGGATGTATGAGCGACAAACTCAGTGCATTTGAGATTTTAATCAATAGCGAAAATCCTTATAGACAAGCGGCGTTGGCAGATTTTTATCAAGAATTTAAGGCAGATACGCAGGTGATGGATAAATATTTTGCCGTCCAAGCTGGCAGCGATGTATGCGATATTAAAATGGTTAAAACATTGATGCAACACGAATTATTTACTTTCAACAATCCTAATAGATTGCGTAGCGTGGTCGGAACTTTTTGCCAAAATTATGTGAATTTTCACAATCAAAAAGGCTACGAATTGCTAACTGATGTAGTTTTAAAACTCAATAAAAGTAATCCGCAAATTGGCGCAAGATTGGTCGCAAATTACAATGAATGGCAGCGTTTTAGCCCCGAATTAAAGGCATTGCAAAAACAGCAATTAGAAAAAATTATTGCCACTAAAAACCTCTCAAAAGATATTTTTGAAATTACCCAAGCAGCGTTAAAATGAAAAAATTAGCAATTCTTCTCACGCAAAAAAACCTCACAATCGCCGTAGCAGAATCCTGCACTGGTGGCAATTTATCCGCCTTTCTCACTAATCAAAGCGGCGCATCTGCCTATTTTGACCGTGGCTTTATCACTTATTCCAACCAAGCAAAAATTGACACACTCGGCGTGAGTGCCGCAACTTTAAACAATTTTGGCGCTGTCAGCGAACAAACCGCCTTAGAAATGAGCCTCGGAGTAATAAAAAACGCAAAAAGCGACATTGCCATTGCCATCACCGGAATTGCCGGCCCGACCGGTGGCACAACGCAAAAACCAGTCGGCACAGTCTGCTTCGGCTTTTGCATAGGCAAAAAATGCCAAACCAGCACCCAACATTTTCAAGGCTCGCGTTCAGAAATAGTGCAAAGCAGCGTGGATTTTGCAATTAGTTTTTTGCAACAGCAATTACTTTAAAAGGATTTATTTTCCGCTCAAATCCACAAACTAAAAGCGTAGATTTATAAGCCAGTATTTTAGATTTTTATGCAAAAAAAACACAATTTTTTAAAAATTGAAATTGTAAAACTAAGATAAAAAATTATGAATTACGCAAAGATTTCACTTTATTTATAGTTTAAAATTAAAACTTATTTCACAAGTAAGAAAACTATGATTTGGACTGATTCTTTGGATATTGCTATCGCACTTGATGAAAAATATCCTGATTTTGACCCAACTTTTGTCAACTTTGTTGATTTGCATAAAATGGTAATAGAACTTGAAGATTTTGCCGATGATGCGGATAAATCTGGCGAAAAAATCTTAGAAGCTATTCAAATGAATTGGTTGGAAGAAAAGCAATGAAAATCCGCATAATAACTGCCCTGATTTTTGCCCTAATCGCCAATAGTAGCAATGCAGCTTTGGAAGTAACAATTACCAAAAAAGACGAAAACACCTTTCCAATTGCCGTTAGCAAATTCAAACTAATCGGCAAAGATGCACAAAACAAAGACATTTCCAAAATCATCAGAGACGATCTAAATCGTTCTGGGCGTTTTGATGTATTCATTCCCGATGCTATCATTGAAAAATACCAAACAGATTTTTGGAAAACCAAAGGCATTGAAGCCTTAGTTATCGGCAGTATTGAGCAAAAAAGCAGCAAAATCTACCAATTATCCGTTAGCCTTTATGACATTTACAGCAATGCCGAACTTTTCACCCATTCTGCCAGCGTTGATATTAGCGGATTTAGAAAAATATCCCACCAAATCAGCGATGATATTTACGAAGCACTATTAGGCGAAAACGGCTCATTCAACACATTATTAACCTATATCACCGTTACAAAAAACGCCAAAGGCGAAAAAACCTACCAGCTAAATATTTCTGATTCTGATGCAAAAAACGCTGAAAGTCGTATTCAACAAAAAAGCCCAATGTTATCGCCAGTATGGTCGCCAGAACGCCGATACAAAGACAAAAAAATTGCCTTTGTTTCATTCAAAAACGCTCGTTCAGAAGTTTATATTTGGTATCCATTTGTATCTAAAAAACTACAAAAACTACCACATTTTGGCGGCATCGTTTCATCGCCAAGCTGGCATCCGAGCGGCAAAAAATTACTAATGACAATGTCATACAAAGGCAACAAAGACATATATTCCTACAATTTAACAAACAACCGTTTCACCCGCCTCACCAGACATCCAAGCATCGACACCGAAGCCAATTATTCGCCAGATGGCAATTCAATCGTTTTCACCTCAAATCGCTCTGGTCAAACGCAAATACACATCAAAAACCTAACAACCGGCGCTATCAAACGCATCACCAAAATCGGCAAATACAACGCCAAAGCCAGCTATTCCCCAGATGGCAAACACCTTGCGCTCGTCCATCGCACTGATGATGATTATCGCATCGCAATGTTTGACCTCAAAAACCAAGAATTAAACATAATGAGCAACGGCATTTTAGACGAATCGCCCCATTTTTCCCCCAACGGCGATATGCTCATTTATTCCAGCAACCAGCGAGGAAAAGGCGTATTATCAGTAATTTCTGTCAGAGGCAACCGTGCCCACCAACTATCATCACAAAATGCCGAAGTTCGTGAGCCAAACTGGTCAATCAAACTAAAAAGATAAGGAGAAAAAAATGCAAAACTTAAAAACCCCAATCACATTATTATTATTATCAATCAGCCTCAGCGCCTGTTTCGTTGACAAAAACGCAGCGGCAATAATAGAAGATCAAAAACCAATTGACGCAATCATCGGCGGGCAATCAAGTTTTGAATGGAAGCAAAACCAAGACTCATTCAGCAAATTGCCAGCAATGCCCGAGCAGCAAAGGCAAGCAGCCGTTGCGCAATTAGCAACCAGCGGCGTTGACAGCGTTTTGTATTTTGATTATGACACCGCTAAAATAAGCCCAGCCGCCATCAGCTTCATCAACAAACACGCACAATTTATGCGCAAATATCCAGCCATCAGATTGCGTTTAGAGGGACACACCGACCCCAGAGGCACTCGTGATTACAATCTTGCATTAGGTGAAAATCGTGCCTTAGTAGTCAAATCAGCAATGGAAAAATCCGGCAAAAACATCGCTAATAAAATCCAAATCATCAGTTATGGCGAAGAAAAATCCCAATCAGGCACAGACGAATCTAACTACAATCGCGATCGCCGAGTGCAATTTATCTACAAATAACCGTGACCCCCATAGCAATTCCGGCGGTAGATTTAGATGCCTTATGCTATCATCACCCACAGCGTTATCCGTTTTTGCTGGAAAGTGTTGAGCAAAATCAAAACAACAAATACTCCATCCTTTTTGCCCATCCAACTGAGCAAATAATCTTAAACGAAGCCGATGATTTTGATTTTCTTGCAAGCTTAGAAACCGCTGTGGGAAAGCCAAATATCAGCAGCGACCTACCATTTACTGGCGGCTGGTTTGTATATTTAGCCTATGAAATGATAAGCCAAATTGAGCCAACAATAACCCTGCCATCATCAGACCAACCCATTGCTATTGCCGTCAAAATCCCAACAGCCATCATCATTGACCACCAACAACAAAAAACCTATTTGATAGATGAATTTGACCATCAACAACGCATCAAACAAGTATTAGCCGACATTGACGAATTAACCCCAATCCCACCAACAACAATTAACGGCAAACTCCACCAAGAACCAGAAAGTAAATTCATCAAAGCCGTCAACCGTTGCCGCAAATATATCAAAAGCGGCGATGTTTTCCAAGTCAATCTTAGTCGCCAATGGCAATGCCAACTCAACAGCCCAAAAGCCCCAGCCCAGATTTATCAAGCATTAAAACAAACCAACCCAGCGCCATTTTCTGCCCTTGCCCAATTTGCCGATTTTGCCCTCATCAGCTCCTCGCCAGAACGCCTTTTTAGCATTGACGGCAACAAAATCCAAACCCGCCCAATCGCCGGAACTCGCCGCCGTGCCAAAGGCTCAAAAGACCAACAATTAAAATCCGAACTCAAAAACCACCCAAAAGAACAAGCCGAACACATAATGCTAATAGATTTAGAACGCAACGACCTCGGCAAAATCTGCCAAAACGGCACAATCAGCGTCAGCGAAATGATGAGCTTAGAAAGCTATGCCTTCGTCCATCACCTCACCTCCAATATTCAAGGCATCCTCAAACCAAATACCACCATCAAACACATAATCCGTGCAATGTTCCCCGGCGGCACAATCACCGGCTGCCCAAAAGTGCGCTGCATCCAAATCATTGCCGAACTTGAAAAAACCCCAAGACAATCCTACACCGGCTCACTCGGCTACATCAGCAGCAACGGCAAAATGGACTTCAACATCCTCATTCGCACCATCAGCCAACAAGGCAAAAATCTCGCCTTCCGCACCGGCGCTGGCATCGTTTACGACTCAATCCCCACCCAAGAATTACAAGAAACCAATCACAAAGCCAATGGCATCATCAAAATAATCAAACAAGGCTCGTTCAAATAGGGCAAAAATACTACATTGTATTTTTTTTGCAAATAATTGTTGACTTTTAAAAACAATTTGTTATAATTGCCACATCTTGTGCAATAGTGCATAAGATTTTTTCAATAAAAGAGGAAATATCATGAAAAAAGTAATAATCGCAGCGATTGCTGCAACAATGGCGTCAGTCTCTATGGCTGACATTTCTATAAAAGGTGATGCAACATTTGAGTATGCTAACAAGAAAGCTAAAGGTACAACAAGCGGCGATAACACAACGCGTCAACGCGTGCGTTTGCATGTAACTGGCAAATCAGGTGATACTACTGTTAAGTTAGGCTTGCGTAATGATGGCAAAACTCGTGTTTCAGGCGGTACTTCTAGCTCTGAAAATGCAACAGGCACTGGTTCAAATGCTGGTATTGTGAAAGCTGTTACTGTTAATGCTACTAGTAATAATTCAGCACAACTTAATGTTGACTACTTATACCTGACTACTAAAATCGGCGCTTTAAACATTAAAGCTGGCGATTGGTGGGATACAACTGGTCTTGGCGTTGCTCGTAAGGGTAAAGCTGATGCTGACAGAGTTGAGTTCTCAACTAAAGTCCCCTTCGTGCGCCAGTGAAATCTCGCCGGGCTTAGGCGGAGAGCCGCCTCCGACCAATGCCACAGCCGAAGATGAATGATGC
>VSKZ01000062.1 GCA_008364125.1 Candidatus Thioglobus sp.
ACAGCAACGCACCACCACCTGTCAGTTATATATGCGGGAGCGAATTTCACTCTCTTCATAGCGCCGCATCATCCTTGGAATTACGCCTTCAAAAGGCTTTTTTTTGCTCGCCCAGCTTTTGTGTCCTTTGATTTTTGAAAAATCTATTTTGTCTTTTCCGCTGCCATATAGCACAATTTTTTTATGCTCATCGCTCAGCTTATGATACGGCGTGTCAACGCTAAAACCATAATTTTGTGCCAGTAAAAATAAAATCTGATAAAAATAAGCATTTGATTTTCCCCAACCATAAATCGCACCTTCTGCAAGGCTGGCAATTGGATTGTTGACTACTTTATTTTCATCAAAAACATCTTTAACCCCCAAGCCATCGCAGCTTTGACAAGCGCCAATTGGGTTGTTGAACGAGAATAATCGCGGCTCTAATTCGGTTAAAGAATAGCCACATTCCACGCAAGAAAATTTAGCAGAAAAAACCAATTCTTGGCCTTTTGATTTTGCATTTATCGGTGCAATTCGCACCAATCCAGCTCCAAGATTGAGCGCCGTTTCCAAAGATTCAGATAGGCGTTGGGACATATCCTTGCTGATTTTAAGGCGGTCAACAACAATGTCAATATTGTGTTTTGTTTTGCCGTCTAAATCTTGAATATCATCTAAATAAAGCACTTCACCATCAACTCTGGCACGCAAAAAACCATGGTTGGAAAGCTCATCCAGCATTTTAATATGGCTGCCTTTGCGATTTTGCACCACTGGCGCTAACACCATTATTTTCTCGCCATCGGGCAATTTGCTGATGCTGTCAACCATTTGCGAGATAGTTTGCGAAACCAAATCAATACCGTGCTCTGGGCATTTTGGCAGTCCGGCGCGCGCAAACAACAGGCGCAAATAATCGTAAATTTCAGTGATAGTGCCGACTGTTGAACGCGGATTGTGAATAGTGGCTTTTTGTTCGATGGAAATCGCCGGCGACAAACCCTCAATATGGTCAACATCCGGCTTTTCCATTAGCGACAAAAATTGCCGTGCATAAGCCGACAGTGATTCCACATAACGGCGCTGACCTTCGGCATAAATGGTGTCAAATGCCAGTGAAGATTTGCCCGAACCAGACAATCCAGTAATCACCACCAACTTATTTCTGGGGATGTCAATGTCAATATTTTTCAGGTTGTGAACCCGAGCGCCACGGATGCTAATATGTTGCATAAATAAACTTGAAATTATGTCAGGCAAAGGGTTAATTATAGTTAATTATGAAGGTAAAATCACCTTTCATTCAAGCAATAAATAATTATGAGCAAATACAAACGCATTTTATTAAAACTAAGCGGCGAAGCGCTAGCAAAAGGCGCTGATACTATTGATGTGCAAACTTTAAGCAAAGTGATTGGCATCATTAAATCTGCCCTTGAACAAAAAGTCCAGCTCGGAATTGTTGTCGGTGGCGGCAACATTTTTAGAGGCGCGGCGCTGGCAAAAGCAGGAATGAACCGCGTAACTGGCGACCATATGGGAATGTTGGCAACAGTAATTAACGCTTTGGCAATTGCTGATGCTTGCCGACAAGCTGGAATAGAAGCGCTGGTTATGTCTGGTTTTCCAATCGGTGGCGGCGTTTGCGACCCTGTTGATCACAATAAAGCCAAGCAAGCTTTGGACGCTGGCAAAGTGGTAATATTCTCAGCAGGAACAGGCTCACCCTGCTTTACCACAGACACAGGAGCAGTTTTACGCGCCATTGAAATTGAGGCAGACATCGTTTTCAAAGCCACCAAAGTTGATGGAATTTACAGCGCCGACCCCAGCAAAAACCCAAACGCCAAACGCTATCAAACACTTTCTTTCGACCAAGCCATTGAAAATAACCTACAAATTATGGACACTGCCGCTTTTGCTTTATGCCGTGAACACGATTTAGATATTTGTGTATTCAGTATGCTTGACAACAAAGACACATTATCTGCTATATTAAGCGGCGAGCCATTAGGCACAATTTGCAGTAAATAAACGAGGAATAATTATGTTAAATGAAATAAAACAAGATGCTAATGAACGGATGAATAAAAGTATTTCTTCATTAGAAAGCAATTTTAGCAAAATCAGAACTGGACGCGCGCAACCATCTTTGCTTGAACAAATTCAGGTTGATTATTACGGTTCTATGGTGCCGATTTCGCAAGTTGCCAACATTAGCGCTGAGGATTCACGCACGCTCAAAGTCTCGCCGTGGGAAAAAGAAATGGTTGCTACAATCGAAAAAGCCATTATGACTTCGGACCTTGGTCTCAATCCACAAACTGTTGGTCAAGTGATGCGCATTCCCTTGCCACCACTCACAGAAGAGCGCCGCCGTGAATTAGTGCGTTTAGTCAAAGATGAAGCTGAACAAGCCAAAGTTGCGGTGCGCAATATTCGCCGTGATGCAAACTCTGATTTTAAAGAATTGCTAAAAGACAAAGAAATTTCAGAAGACGAAGAACACAAAGCACAAGAAGATATGCAAAAAATTACCGACTCCAACATTAGTGCAATCGATGAAAAACTAAACGCAAAAGAAGAGTCGCTGCTTGAAATTTAAGCAATTTTTAGGCATTTTTTTAGTCGTAAAAAAACCCCGCATTTGCAGGGCTTTTTTTATGATGCTTAGATATTAACCGCCATTTTTTGAAACACAGGCAAAATATCTGTCCCATCTTTGTGGGGAAAAACCTGTGCCAAAACCTTCAACAGGCCCGGTGTTGTATAAGTTGCCGTCAGCTTGAGCTCTTCTAAAAATAGCAATGTTGCTATCTTTTAGTCCTAACTCGCCTTGACAAGCGATGTGCGCTCTAACAGATACTGACTTGCCAGCAACATTCAAAGTATTTGGAGCCATAACCTCTAATGATTCTACTGGCCCTTTGTCGCGATCATCGCCGCCAGCGAAAACGCCCATTGTTAAAGTTATTGCTATTACAAAAGTTAATCCATTTTTTATCATTTTTATTTCTCCAAGTAATTTAAAATTCGTATCAGGCTATATTTTATATGACTACAAAGACTATGATTAACAATTTTACAAAACAATGTGCGCAATCAAAAATATCTGCGATTTGCCCACAACTTATTGAAGCTTCAAAACAGGCATTTGCTGTCAATAATGGCAATATTGGCAAATGGGAAGCGGCAATTGCTGCCATCAAAAAACAGCCAAAAGGCGCGCTAAATTATAAAAAACCTTATTTGCATATTGATATAAAAGCTGATTTTGAGGCTTTGCAAAACGCCCTAAAACTGCTGATGCCGTGGCGCAAAGGCCCTTATCAAATCGGCGATTTGCAGCTTGATAGCGAATGGCGCGGGGATATGAAGTGGCAGCGTCTGCTGGAACATATTCAGCCGTTAGCAGGCAGAAGTGTTTTGGATGTTGGCGCTGGCAACGGCTATTTCACCTATTTAATGGCGCTGGAAAAAGCCCAAATTGCGCTCGGAATTGAGCCTTTTTTGCTGTTTAATTATCAATTCAAAGCCCTGCGAATGCTAATAGACAAGCCGCCGAATGGCTTTTTATTGCCACTAAAATTAGCGCAAATTCCGCAGAAAGCAGTGTTTGATAGCGTGTTTTCAATGGGAGTTTTGTATCATCAAAAAGAGCATTTACTGCATTTAAAACAGCTAAAAAATGTGCTGTCAACAGGCGGCGAACTGATTTTGGAAACCTTAATTATCGAGCAAAAATACGGCGACCAAATCATCCCCGCTGATCGTTATGCAAAAATGCGCAATGTCCACTGCCTGCCATCGACAAAAACCGTGAATAGTTGGCTAAAATCCACTGGATTTGTAAATATAAAATTGGTAAATATTAGCAAAACCACAACCGATGAACAGCGTGCAAGCCACTGGATTGGCGATAATACTCAATCGCTTGAAGATTTTTTAGACCCCAAAAATCCAGACCTGACTATTGAGGGTTTGCCAGCGCCAAAACGCGCCATTTTTGTTTGTCAAAAAGTATAATGGCGCAATGAAAAAAATCTTGCTAATTGCCATATTTTCGCTCAGTAATTTGGCTTTTGCCAAAATAAATATTGTTGTCAGCATCAAGCCGCTACACTCAATTATCAGCAATTTGACCCAAGGCGTTGCCAAGCCAAAATTGCTACTGCAAAATAATCAATCGGCGCATCATTTTCATCTTAGCCCTAAACAAATCTCGCTTATTTCCAACGCCGATTTAATTATTTCTCTGCACCCAGAATTTGAAACTGGCTTGGCAAAATCGCTCAGACAAATCGCCCAAAATAAACAAATAATTATCAATTCTGCTACCCAGCATAAGCGCCATAGTTGGCTTGATATTGCCGATATGCAAGCGCTTAGTAAAATTATTAGCAGAAAATTACGCCAAATTGATCCAGAAAATAGCAAAATCTACCAAAAAAATCTGCAACTAACTATGCAAAAATTAGCTAAACTAAAAAGAGAAAATGCTGAAAAACTAAGTAATTATCAGCATAGCAAAGTGGCAATATTTTCAAATGCCATTGCGCCTTTTTTACTCTCTAATAATCTACAAAGCCCTATTACCGTTACCAAAACGCACAATGATAGACTGAGCATTTACAAAATATCCAGCGCTCAACAGTTGATGAAAAAGCAAAAAACCAGCTGTTTGCTCAGCACCATTGAAATACCGCAAAAACGCATCAATACGCTCACAGAAATCGCAAATATCAACAGTGCAAGGATTGATATTATTGGCACAAATGTGCGTCAAGGTGCTGGGCAATATTTTCAACTAATGCGGGCAATAGCTGGGCAAGTGGTGCAATGTCTCAGGTAAAGGCAGCGTTCAATAAGGCGGCAGCGAGGTATAATCAAAATGCCTTTTTGCAACAAGAAATTGCTGAGCGCCTTGATGCAAAATTAGGCGTTATTGCTGCTAATTCTGCAATAATTTTAGACCTTGGTGCTGGCACTGGATTGCTATGGCAAAAGTTGCAAAATCGCTATCCAGACGCACAAATTATCTGCTTGGATTTTGCCCAAGAAGCTCTAAAAATCAATCAGTCAAAGCACAAAATTTGCGCTGATGCTAATAAATTGCCCTTGGCAGATAATAGCGTGGATATTATTGCCTCAAATTTGATGTTGCAATGGTGCGTGGATAGCGAAGCGGTGTTTGCCGAATGCAGCAGAGTGCTAAAAAATAATGGCTTGTTGCTGTTTTCCACCTTTGGCCCCGACACCCTAAAAGAGCTGCGAAAAAGCTGGGCAGCAGTTGATGACAAAAAACATACTGCCGATTTTATTGATATGCACGATATTGGCGATAAGCTGCTGCAATGCGGTTTTAGCGCCCCAGTAATGGAATCCGAGCAGCTAACTCTAACCTATCAAAACGCCACCGATTTGCTCAAAGATTTAAAGTCCATCGGCGCACAAACAGTTGTCGGACGGCACAATTCACTAACCGGAAAAAACAAATTCCAAACAATGCTAAAAATGTATGAATCCTACCGCACCAACGGCAAACTCCCTGCCACCTATGAAGTAATCTACGGACACGCTTGGAAAAAAACCAACCAACTCAGCGATGTTGCCATTCAAACTTTAAAATAACTATAAAAAACCCGCGGTTAAGCGGGATTTTAAAAAACAACACGCTGAGCAATTATCTATTTCAGCCTGCCTATTC
>VSKZ01000063.1 GCA_008364125.1 Candidatus Thioglobus sp.
GATTTCTTCTATTGACGGCGAAAATGGCGTTTTGGCGTATCGTGGTTATTCGATTGAAGATTTGGTTAAATATTCCTCGTTTGAAGAGGTGGCAATGTTGCTGCGGGACGGCGAGCTGCCGAGTGCGCAGGCGTTGGCGGAATTTAACAAGGTTTTGCATCAGCGTTATGAAGTCAAGCACGATATTCGCCAGATGATGTGGGCGTTGCCGGCAGGAGGGCATCCGATGGATGTGTTGCAAACGGCAATTGCCTCAATGGCAACTTTCTATCCAGATGCTGGTGCTGAGGACCCGAATTCGGCTTATACACAAAGTGCGCTGACCAAAATTATTGCCAATATGAGCACTTTGGTGGCAATGTGGGCGCGGATTTCTACAGGCTATGACCCGATTCCGCCGAGCAGCAAAATGTCGTATGCCAAGAATTTTTTGTATATGTCGTTTGCCGATGAGCCGGATGATGACATCGTCAAGCTATTTGATGCCTGCCTGATTTTACACGCCGAACACACAATCAACGCCAGCACTTTTTCGGCAATGGTAACCGCTTCAACGCTCGCAAATCCTTTTGCATCAGTGTCGGCAGCGGTTGGAACTTTGGCTGGCTCGCTGCATGGCGGCGCAAATGAAGATGTTTTGGATATGTTGGATGAGATTGGCGAGGTTGCGAATGTGCGTTCTTATATTGAAAAACGCCTCAAAAATAAGCAGGTAATTTATGGCATGGGGCATCGCGAATATCGGATAAAAGACCCGCGCGCCAAGATTTTGCAGGGCATAATTGAGACATATATTAAGAAAACCAATATGACGCTTTCCAAGCGTTTTGAAGTGGCGTTGGAGGTGGAGCGAGTTTGCGAAGAATTGCTCAGCGTCAAAGGCGTTTATCCAAATGTGGATTTTTATTCTGGCATTTTATACACCGAGATTTTCAAGATTTCAAAAAAACATTTCACCCCAATTTTTGCTATGGCACGCTCGAGCGGCTGGGTTGCACATTGGCACGAGCAAGTCGCCCACAATCGCATTTTCCGCCCAACGCAAATTTACACAGGCGCAGATTTTAGAGCCTATCCAAAAAAATAAAACTATGCAAAAAACTACACATTTTGGCTTCAAAGACATTGCCACTGAGGATAAACAAGATATGGTTCGCGGCGTTTTTGATTCGGTTGCCAATAAATATGATTTGATGAATGATGTGCTGTCGTTTGGCGCGCATCGCCTGTGGAAACATTATGCCATCAATGTGGCAAATGTTAAAACTGGCGACAAGGTGCTGGACATCGCTGGCGGCACGGGGGATTTGGCGCGTGCTTTTGCACAGAAAGTTGGCGATAGTGGGCAGGTGGTGCTGACTGATATTAACGCCGCAATGTTGAATGAAGGGCGTAAAAACCTTATTGATAAAGGCACTTGTGGCGTGCAATTTGTGCAACTAAATGGCGAGCAGATTGCCTTTGCCGACAATTCATTTGATTGCGTTTCAATTGCTTTTGGGCTGCGAAATGTAACCGACAAACAGCAGTGCATCAACGAAATGCACCGAGTTTTGAAGCCCGGCGGTTGCCTATTGATTTTGGAATTTTCCAAAACCGACAACGCTTTATTAGAAAAATTCTACGATTTTTATTCGTTCAAAGTGATGCCAGAATTGGGCAAAATCATCGCTAATGATGAGGAATCCTATCGCTATCTTGCCGAGTCAATCCGCAAACATCCAGACCAAGAAACTCTCAAAAAAATGGTGCTGGATGCACAATTTGCCTTGTGCGAATATCATAATCTATCAGGCGGAATTGTCGCTTTACACAAGGGAATTAAAGCGCAATGAAGGAGGTAGTTTTAGAGCGAGCGCTGAATTTTTTGCTGCAAGATGGCAAGTTTGATGTGCGCCCATTAGACGGTAAAACTCTGCATTTTTCGATGTTAGATTTTCCATTAGATGCCAATTTTATTTGCACAAATAATCGCATTTTTGTCAGCAAAGATGCGCCGCAAAATATTGATGTTGACATCAAACTCAAAGCCAGTGTTTTTTTGGCACTTTTGCAAGGTGGTGATTTGACCGAGCTACTCAGGCAGGATGAAATTATCATCAATGGTGATGTCAAAAGTGCGCAATTATTGGTGGATTTATTGCAGCAAGTGCCGCTTGATTTAGAAGAGTTATTGTCAGTCTGGATAGGCGATATCGGCGCTCATCAACTGGTAAAATTGGCACGAAAATTAAAGGCAACTGAGCGGCCGATAAGCGCAATTAAAGACAAAATTTCCAACTTTTTGATAGCTCCATCAAGGCATTCATAATGCGCAATTTATTCAGATTTTTGGCAATTTTGCGAGTTTTAGCCCGCTATGAAATAGATGATTTGTTGCTGAATACGAAGCCTTTGCGCCGCTTCAAATCCTTGCTGTATCTAGCTCCGTGGCATTATATCCCCAGAAAAAAACTCAGTAGAGGCGTGCGCATTCGTTTGGCATTTGAAGAGTTGGGGCCGATTTTCATCAAATTTGGACAAACCCTATCAACTCGGCGCGACCTGCTGCCTACCGATATTGGCGATGAACTGGCGAAGTTACAAGACGATTGTCCAGCTTTTGACTCTGAGCAAGCTAAGGCGATGATTGAAAAATCGCTGGGTAATTCCACTGATAAATTATTCAAACAGTTTGATATCCAGCCGCTGTCCAGCGCCTCTATCGCCCAAGTGCACACTGCCATAACTCACGCTGGAGACGAGGTTGTGGTGAAGGTGGTGCGCCCTGAAATTGAGGTGCTTATCAAACGCGATATTGCGCTGATGTTCGCTTTGGCAAGGCTGATTGATAGGCATCCGCTAAGCAAAAAAATCCGCCCGTTGGAGATTGTGGCAGAGTTTGAGAGCATAATTTTGGTAGAGCTGGATATGCTCATTGAGGCGCAAAATGCCCAGAAGTTGCGTGCTAATTTTGCAGGCTCGGATTTGCTTTATGTGCCGCAGGTGCATCCTGAATTTTGTAGCGAGCGCGTGTTGACTACCGAGCGAATTTATGGCACTCCGGTTAGCGATATTGCCCAGCTTAAAGCCGATAGCGTTGATTTGCAAAGGCTGGCAGAAAATGGAGTGCGGATATTTTTCACCCAGGCTTTTAAGCACAATTTTTTCCATGCTGATATGCATCCGGGAAATATTTTTGTCGGCAAAGATGGCAATTATATCGGCGTTGATTTTGGTATTATGGGCGTGCTGGATGAGGCGGACAAAGACTTTTTAATCACTATGTTGCTGGCGTTTTTCAACCAAGATTATCGCGGCGTTGCCAATGCTTATATTGATGCCGGCTGGACGGGGGCGATAGATGTGGACGCTTTTGAACGCGCAATTAGCCGGATTTGCGCGCCGATGTTTGAAAAATCTTTAGCGCAAATTTCCTTCGGACAAGTGCTGATGGACTTGATGGCAGAGGCAAAAAACTTTGACATCAGCGTTCAGCCGCAATTATTATTATTAGACAAAACCCTGCTTAACATCGAGGGACTCGGCCGGCAACTCTACCCGCAATTAGACCTGTGGGCGACTGCCAAACCATTTTTAGAAGAACTAACACAAGAGAGATATAGTATGAAAAAAACCATAGAAAAGCTGCAACAAAAAGCCCCAGAAATCATCAAACAAATCCCCGAATTGCCAGAGCTGGGCATCAACGCCCTCAAACAAATCGGACAAATAAAACGCATCCAAGCCGAGCAAAAACAGCAAACCAAAGCCATCGTCAACCAACTAAAACGCAACGCCAAAACTCAAAACCGCACTATTTTTATTGCCACTTTGCTGATTGTGATTGTGTTGATTTTTTGACTGAAAGTTTAGAGTTAAAATAGTCGGCAATCATTTGTGCGCAAATATGAAAGTGGCAGCTGGACAATCGGGGGTTGAGGCTTTGGTGAAAATAAATTTTAGGAGTGTTAATTAGTGGGAAATGCATTAAAATTGGCATAAAAATTTGATAAATAACAAAATATGAACATACAGCAAGTCAAAAATAATACTATGAACAGCCAGATTCGCCCTTGTGGTGGGCTTAATTATATTGCTAATAATGCTTTGATGGACACGCCGCGGGAGTTTTTTGTGGCTGATGATTATGGGGTTTAAATATTTAAACAAGGGCGAGGATGTTTTTGACGGTGATGACGGCGAGGATGTTTATGCAAATGAAAAGCAACTGGCGGCGCGATTAGAATATTTTGAGGGGCAACTGGCAGCGCTGAAAGATGGCTCAAAAGTTGAGGAACGCATCAAAAATTTGTTGGAAATTGGGCGCATTCAAGTTGAGAGACATAAGGGCTCAGACGCTTGGGAAAAGGCTTTCACCGCTTTTACTCTGGCGCAAGATGCGCAGCTTTGGGAGTTGGCAGTTGAGGCTTGCGATGTGATGTTTTTGTCTGAAGGTCCGGATGCTTTGGTGGCGCTCGGACACGCTTTGTGGCTGGGAATTACCTTTCCGATTGACCCTGAAATTACGGTGGCAATGTTACAGCATTTACTAGAAGAATCCCCCGAAGAGGCGGATACGCGGGCAATAGCGGCGGCAGCGGCGCATTATGTAACTTCAATGCGCTGCGGCAGCGATGACGACCTGACTTTTTTTACCTCGCAAATGCTTGCCAGCGTGGCAGATAAACACTCACATATTGGCGACCAATCAAGCTTTGACTTGTGGCACAGAACACTACAATTGGACAAACCCGAGGTTTTTTTAAAGAAGTTGGCAGGGGCAATCGACCAGCTGGTTGATGGCAAATGGTGGGTTGACAGAGATGCAATTAGGGCAAAATTAGAGCGTGAAAACCAAAATTAAAATTTGCGGATTTACCGATGTGCATAATGCGTTGGAATCGGCGTTTCTCGGCATAGACGCTATCGGGCTGGTGTTTTACAGCAAGTCGCCGCGTTATGTAGAAGTTGAAACGGCGCTGGAAATTGTCAATGCGTTGCCGCCGTTTATCAGCCGAGTTGGCCTGTTTGTCAACGCAGATTCTAGTTTTATTGACGAGGTTTTGTGCGAAGTCCCGCTTGACACTTTGCAATTTCACGGGGATGAATCGCCGCTGGAATGCGCCCAATATACGATGCCATTCATCAAAGCCTTGCGAGTAAACTCTGAAACGAACATTGTCAAACTGGCCGGCGACTATCACCAAGCCAGCGGTTTACTGTTGGATAGCGCTAACGGCGAGGCTTTCGGCGGCACTGGCAACAGCTTTGATTGGAATTTAGCGAAACTTAAAATTGATTTGCCGATTATTCTGGCAGGAGGCTTAAATCCAGCCACAGTTGCTGAGGCGATTTCTCAAGTCAACCCTTATGCAGTAGATGTTTCCAGCGGTGTGGAAAGCTCCAAAGGCATTAAAGATATTGCCAAAATTAAGCAATTTGTAAATAGCGTAAAATAAGGGTTTCTAAGCCTTTGTTTTAACAGCATTGAGACCATATTTATCATTATTAAACAAACCATTTCCAAAATTATGAAAAAATACAATTTACCAGACGACAAAGGGCATTTTGAGCAATACGGCGGCACTTTT
>VSKZ01000064.1 GCA_008364125.1 Candidatus Thioglobus sp.
ATAGTCTCCAAACAGTCAGCTGAAAATCCGGGGCAAATCACTTGTATATGCTCAATGCCAGCACCGGCCAAAGATTCCAAGCTCGGTTTTGTCTGTGGCTTTAACCATTCCTCACGCCCAAAAATAGACTGAAAACACAGCTGATAGTCGTTTTTATCCAAATTAAGCGCCTCGGCGAGCAGTTTGGTGGTGCTAACGCAATGCTGATAATAAACATCGCCATTGTCAACAAAGCGCTGCGGTATGCCGTGAAAAGACACTATCAGCTTATCTGGCTTGCCATGTTGGCGCTGATGTTCGATAACACTGTTTGCCAGAGATTTGATATAAGCTTTATTTTGATGATAATCATTGATAAAAACCAACTGTGGCTGATGTTCCCAAGCCACAATCGCCTTATTAACTGCAATTAGCGTTGAGCCAGTAGTTGTGTTCGAATATTGCGGATAAAGCGGTAAAACCACGATTCTTTCACATCCCGCAGATTGCAGCAGTTTGAGCGCCGAATCAATCGATGGATTTCCATAACGCATTCCTACTTCAAGCGCCAAATCGTCAAAATGCTGGGCAAGTGATTTTTTAATGCCCAAAGATTGTAAATTTGTGATATTTAATAGCGGCGATCCAGAGCCAAAATAGTCCCAAATCTTGGCATAATTTTGCGCAGATTTCGCCGGTCTAATATTTAAAATAACCACATTTAATATAAGCCACCAAAGCAGCTTACTTTTAGGCTGAATGACGCATTCATCTGATAGAAATTCCTTTAAATATCGCTTCAAAGCTGGCTTTGTCGGCGCATCAGGAGTTCCTAAATTAGTAAGTAAAATACCAGTTTTTATCAAAATTTACCTCTATTTTTATCTATCAATTTCATTTAAAAGTCGCTAAAAATGAATATTTTGGCGTTAACTATAAAATCAATTTTTTGCAATTTTAACAACAAATTTTCCAGTGCGCCGATATTTTTGTTTTGGGCTGTTGGGTTTTTCAGGAATTGTGGGCTCAAAAAAACCAGTAGCAATCAGCGGATTTAAAATATCGTTTTTAAATTTTGACTTGTTGCTCCTTTTTAAAATATCCATAAGCTCAGTAGCCGAATTTTCAAGCGCGCATTTATTTAGAATCTCTATGTGATTTTTATTTAAATCCATCACATTATAACTTAGTCCCTGCTTAATCCCTGATACTGTTTTATGTGCCTTTGTATCAATGTTTTCTATAAAACCAAAATCCTGTTGCTCACCCTTGGTTTTGTTGAAGGCATTACGCTTAAAATCTCTAACATTGTCTGCCAAAGTGTCATCTTTTTTGCTGTCTTTATTCGCTTTATTGTTATTAAAAAATTGCATAATTTAATGATTATTTGCTAAGTATTTGTTCTAAAAACATCTTTAAACGCGCTGATTCCGGCTTATTAAAGAAATTTTTTGGCTGACTTTCTTCGATAATTTGCCCTTCATCCATAAAGATAATGCGGTCTGCAACCTTTTTGGCAAACCCCATTTCGTGCGTTACACAAATCATAGTCATACCGCCCTTTGCCAGCTCCACCATAACATCAAGCACTTCGGCAATCATTTCTGGGTCAAGCGCAGAAGTCGGCTCATCAAACAGCATAATTTTTGGATGAGTGCACAGCGCTCTGGCGATTGCTACGCGCTGCTGTTGTCCGCCACTAAGTTGATTTGAGTATTTTTCAGCTTGGTCCCTGATGCCCACTCTGTCAAGTATCGTCAATGCTTTTTCTCTTGCATCCTGCTTACTTTCATTATGCACCCAAATCGGCGCCAAAGTCAGATTATCGATGATGCTTAGATGCGGAAAAAGGTTGAAATGCTGAAACACCATTGAAACCTCTGCGCGAACCTTTCTGATTTTGCCCATATCATCGCTCAGCTGCGTGCCATCAACACTTATACTGCCCTCTTGGAACTGCTCTAAAAAGTTGATGCAGCGTATTAAAGTGGATTTACCGCTACCAGACGGCCCGCAAATAACAATAATCTCGCCTTTTTTGACTTCAAGATTGATGTTTTTAAGCGCATAAAAATCACCATACCACTTGTTTAAATCCTTGATTTTAATAATATTTTTACTCATAAAATGTCCTTTTAGTTTTTCTGCTGAGTGTTGTATTTAAGCTCTATTTTTTTTGCATATCTACTCATTGAATACAAAATAATCCATAATACCATCATCACAAATACATAGCCCTCAGTGCTTCTGCCAAGCCATAATTCATCGTTACTGGTTAAATTTACCATCGACAAAATATCGGCTAATCCGATAATAAGCACCAGCGTCGTGTCTTTGAATAAGGCAATAAACGAGCCCACGATATTAGGGATTGATATTTTTAACGCCTGCGGTAAGATAACTAAGCCGATTTTTTTGGCAAAACTAAGCCCCATCGCATCCGCAGCCTCATATTGTCCGCGAGGAATCGCCTGCAAACCGCCACGAACAACCTCAGCAATATAGGCTGCTTGAAACATCGTAATGCCGATTAGGGCGCGTAGCAATTTGTCCACATTAAACCCATCAGCAAAAAATAATGGCAATACAACAGATGCCATAAACAAGATAGTAATCAGCGGCACACCGCGAATAAACTCAATATAAATCACAGACAACAATCTTATTATGCGCATTTTCGACTGCCGACCGAGCGCCAATAATATCCCAATCGGAAACGAAACAACGATGCCCACAGTAGCAATCACAACGGTCAGCATCAGCCCTCCCCATTTGTAAGTCGCAACGATACTCAGCCCCAAGCCGCCGTGCAACAACAAAAATGCAATAATAGGATAAATCGCAATCATCCAAGCAATTATTTTAACTTTATTGTTTTTTAGCAATTTTGCCAGTAAAACCAAGCCCAAACTCAGCGCCACCAACAGTTGCGGCCGCCAAATCTGTTCTGGCGGATAAAAACCATAAATAAACAAGTCTAATTTTTCAATGATATAACTCCAACAAGCCCCATTCCTGCCACATTCAGCGTTACTAACTGGTGCAAAAGTGGCATCAAAAAACATCCAATTAGCCAGCGGCGGAACGATTAAATATAGACCATACAATGCAATCAAGGTAAATGCGCTATTGGTAAAATTAGTGAATAAGTTTTTGTGCAGCCACTGCAAAATCCCCGCTTTTGACTGCGGCACTTGCCTATTAGGTTGCAGTTTAAATGCCGGCATCGCTTGTTCCTTTGATATTCATACGCCGATTTACAATGTTCAAAATTGTTGCTATAACTAAGGAAATCAGCAAATAAACTGCCATAGTCATCAAAATAATTTCAACTGCTTGCCCTGCTTGATTGAGCACCGTGCCAGCAAATACGCTCATAATCTCAGGATAGCCGATAGCGGTCGCCAACGAAGAATTCTTGGTTAAGTTTAGATATTGGTTAATAATCGGAGGAATGGCAACTTTGAGCGCTTGTGGCAGGATTATCAGCTTTAAAGACTGCCTTGGGGTTAATCCCAACGCTAATGCCGCTTCTTTTTGCCCCACCGGCACCGATTCAATGCCAGTGCGAATGGCCTCGGCGATATAAGTGGCAGTATAAACACTCAAAGCAAATGCCAAAGCAAAAAACTCCGGAGACAAGCTTGATCCGCCTTTGAAATTAAAGCCTTTTAATGCAGGATAATCAAAGTCAATCGGCATTCCAAACGAAAAATATACCAAAACAGGCAAGCCAATAATCATTAGTAGCGAATAAGCCAAAGTGTTAGTCCCAAGCCCTGTAAGCGCTTTTTTGTTGGCAAAATGACGCTTAATTGCTGCTCTCAAAACAATACCAATTATCAGTGCCAAAATCACCCAAATAAAGCCATCTGCGAAGATTGGCTTGGGCAAATAAATACCTCGCAGATTGATAAATATTGCGCCAAAAAACTCAAAACTATTCTTTGGATTCGGCAAGACTGCCAGTATCAAATTATACCAAAATAATATTTGCAGTAAAATCGGGATGTTTCTAAATAATTCAACATAACCCCCTGCCAGCTTAGCAATCAGCCAATTGTTAGATAGGCGAGCAACACCGATAATCAGCCCAATAATGCTGGCAAAAATAATCCCTATTATAGAAACCACAACGGTGTTTATCAGCCCAACATAAAAAACCCTGAGATTGCTTGAATTGGAGGAATAATCTATTAAAAATTCGGCAATATCAAAGCCCGATTCTGCTGATAGGAAGTCAAATCCAGTTTGTATTCCGCGAATTTCAACATTGGTAGAAAAGTTGCTATATCCGCTATAAAAAATATAAGCAATCGCTGCCAGTGCAAAGGTTTGGAATAATATTGCTCTTATTTTATTGTTGTAAAAAAAGGCAAAATCAGGCTTGATTTTTCCCATAAATTCAGCACAAAATTTGAGCTTAAAAATGGCTTACCTAAACGGCGGTGAATATAAAATACCGCCATCTTTCCAAAGCGCATTAAGCCCTCTGGATATTTTCAAAGGCGTGTCTTTGCCGATATTTCTATCAAAACTTTGTGCATAATTGCCAACTTGGGAAATTATGTTAAACGCCCAATTTTTATCCAAGCTCAAATGTTTGTGCAAAATTCCAGTTCGTCCCAATAGTCGCAAGGCTTCTGGGTCTTTAAACTCGCCATTAACATTGTCTGAGTTGATACCTAATTCTTCGGCGCCAATCATCGCATTTAGCGACCATTTAACAATGTTAAACCACTTGTCATCACCATGCCTAACCGATGGTCCTAACGGCTCTTTAGTGATAGTTTCAGGCAAAATAATGGCAGATGACGGCTGCTTTAAAGTTGTTCTAATTGCATACAATTGCGATCTATCAGAAGTAATTGCATCGCAACGCCCTGCTTCAAAGCCTTTTTTGGTTTGTTGTGAGGTTTCGGAAGGCGTAGATTTATAGCTCATATTGTGGCTGGTGAAATAGTCTGCCAGAGTGATTTCTGTGGTGGTGCCATGCTGTAAGCAAAAAGTTGCACCGTCTAATTGCCCAGCATTGCTAACGCCCAAGGATTTTTTGACCATAAAACCCTGTCCATCGTAGTAATTAACCCCTGCAAAATTCATACCCAAAGAGCCGTCTCTGGTCAAAGTCCAAGTGGTATTTCTTGAAAGTATGTCTATTTCGCCAGATTGTAGCGCTGTAAAACGCTCTTTTGCTGTTAAAGGCACATATTTAACCTTGCTGTCATCGCCCAAAACAGCGGCAGCAACAGAGCGGCAAACATCAACATCAACGCCCTTCCATTTGCCCGTGGAATCAATGGATGAAAAACCGACCAATCCAGCAGACACTCCGCAATATAATAAATCTCTGTCTTTTACGCTATTTAGCGTGTCAGCCTGGGCGATAGCGGCGATTATCAATGTTGATAAACCGATAATTTTTGATACTTTTAACATTGTTTTTTTCCTTTTAAATTGATTGAAAATCTAAATTTAAGTATACATAAAAAATAGCTTTTAAGCACAGCAAAATGCCAGTTAAAGCTCAAAATTAAGCAAAAAAT
>VSKZ01000065.1 GCA_008364125.1 Candidatus Thioglobus sp.
GTGAAACCACTTAGCGCCGATGGTAGTGTGGGGTCTCCCCATGTGAGAGTAGGACATTGCTAGGCTTTAATTACAAAAAACCCCAGACATCTTTGATGCTGGGGTTTTTTATTGTCTGTAATTAAAAGCAGTGTTTCACCCAAGTGAAAGCGCATGTATTTTATAAGCAGTTAGCAAGCGGTTCATTTTCAGAAGCTCTGAAAAATACCAACATTACAATTTACAAAATAAAATATTATGATTATTAATAACTGATATAATATGCGACTTCTATTTAATACAGTGCAGTATTAAATCACAACAGCGAAGTTAAATTATTGACAAAGATGTCCTTTTAAAATTATTTTTTAAGGAATAGTAATGAAAAAATTAGTTGTTGTCGGTTCTGGAATGTCAGCGATGTCCGTTGTTGACAAATTGTTGTCGATTCACCCATCCAAATATCAAATCACCATTATTGGAGAAGAAAATTATCTTCCCTATAATAGAATAATGCTGTCTTCGGTGTTGTCAAAAGAGAAAGCCTTTCAAGACACTGTAACCCACAGCAAGGAATATTTTAATCAAAATAATATTACTTTCAAGCAAGGCGTTAAAGTCATAGATATTAATAGATTAGAAAAATGCGCTATTTTGTCAAACGATGAAATATTGTATTACGATAGATTAGTGTTATGCACTGGTTCTGTGCCATTTATTTTGCCAATCCCGGGGAATGATATAAAAAATGTTGTTTCGTTTAGAAATATTAACGATGTCAACTTTATGCAATCTATGTCAGCTAAGAAAGCCGTTGTTATTGGCTCTGGTTTGCTGGGATTAGAAGCCGCACATGGCTTGAATGAATCAGGATTTTTGGTAACTGTTATATCAAATGTGTCTCATATAATGGACAGGCAATTAGACCTAGAATCCAGTCAATTATTGCAACAATCATTGGAGCAAAAAGGCATTAAATTTAGGTTTAATCTAAATGCCAAAGAAATACATGAAAAATATAACAAGGTAAGTTATATAAAATTTGAGAGTGGTGATGAAATAATTGCTGATTTGGTGGTAATGGCAGTCGGAATTGTGCCTAATGATTCGCTGGCAGAAGGCTCTGGAGTGTTGTGCAAAAAAGGAATTGTTGTTAATGATTTGATGCAAACATTTGATCCTGCGATTTACTCAGTGGGTGAATGCGTCAACCATAGAGGCAATAATTTTGGACTGATAGCCCCATTATTTGAACAAGCGCGAGTATGTGCCGAGCAATTAGCGGAAAAGGCGATACATAGATTTTCAAGCGCCGACTATCCCACTAAATTAAAAATATCGGGCGTGGATGTATTCTCAGTGGGAGATTTTACTAATGAAAAAGATGAGGTATTAATTTCTTTTGACGACACAAATAAAATCCGCAAAAGGCTAACTATTAGCAACAATATTTTAACCAGCGCAGTATTAGTTGGCGATTCCAGTGATGGCTTTTTTTATGAAGAGTTAACTAAAAATCAAACTGACATATCAAACATCAGAAAGACTTTACTATTTGGCAATATTCCAAAAAATACAGCAGAGACTGGCAATGTTGGTGAAATGATGGCGGATGACGACCAAGTTTGCGGCTGTCTTGGCGTGGTTAAATCTGATATTGTTAATGCGGTAAAAAAAGGCTGCAACAGTTTTAGTAAAGTTAAAGAAGAAACAGGATGCGCGACCGGTTGTGGCGGCTGCGCTGATGTGGCAAAACAGATATTTGAATTTGCCATTGGCGAACAAAGCGTTGAAAAAGAGACATTATGCGCCTGCACAAATCAATCCAGCGCTGATATACGCGAATATATTAGAACTTTGAAAAGCGTCAAAACTATTGAAGAAGTGCGTAAAGAATTGCAATTTTCAGACGCTTGTGAAACCTGCGGCAATGCGATTAATTATTATCTGTATTCGCAATTTAATGACAAATATGCCCATAGTAGCAAAGACCGACCGCATAATGAAATGATGCATGCCAATTTACAAAATGATGGCACTTATTCTATTGTGCCGCAAATGCAAGGTGGGCTGACCACGCCAAGCGAATTAAAAGCACTTGCTGATATTGCGGTGAAATACAAAGTGCCAACTGTGAAAGTTACCGGCGGGCAGCGGATTGATTTATTAGGCATTGCAAAAGATAAATTAAAACCGATGTGGAAAGAAATTGCCGATGCTGGAATGGAGTCTGGCTATGCTTACGGAAAAGCCACCAGAACTTGCAAAAGCTGCGTTGGCAAAGACCATTGCCTGATGGGAACTCAAGATTCTATGGGGCTTGCTGTGAAAATGGAAGATGCGGTTTGGTCACATTTTATGCCGCATAAATTCAAAATGGGCGTTAGCGGCTGTCCACGAAATTGCGCTGAGGCAACGATTAAAGATTTTGGGGTAATTTGCACTGAAAAAGGCTATGAAATTCATGTTGCCGGCGCTTGCGGGATTCGCACCAAAGCTTGCCTGAAAGATAGATTTTTTGAAACCGAAGACGAGGTGGTTGAATATTTGCAAGCTTTTGTGCAATTATACCGAGAAGAGGCAAATTATTTAGAACGGGTTATGCACTTTGAAGAACGAGTCGGTTTGGATTATATTCAAGGCAAACTCAAAACCGCTGAGCAGATTCAATTCTACTCAAATCGGCTGCCAGAAACTACCGCTAATCCATGGACAAATTAGCATAAAAATCTAATGGATATTAAAACCACTTGCCCGTATTGTGGCGTTGGCTGTGAGATGATTATTAGCCGTAATAATTCACAAATGAGTTTATCTGGCGATAAAGATTCGCCGGTTAATCAAGGAATGCTGTGCATTAAAGGGCAAACTTTGCTGGAAACAGTCGGCACTGATGCGAACAGAATTTTGCAGCCTATTGTTAATAAAAATATTGTCAGCTGGCATAAGGCGATTGAGAAAATTGCACAGCTATTTACTAATACTAAAAAAGATGAAATTGGATTATATTTATCCGGGCAAATGCTAATAGAAGATTTATATGTTGCTAAAAAAATGGCGCAGAAATTTGGTATTAAGAATTTAGAAAGTAATAGTCGTTTATGTATGTATTCTACTGTTGCCGCCAATAAACGAGCTTACGGGGCAGATATTGTGCCAGTTTCTTATGCGGATATTTACCATGCCGAGGTGATTATTATTATCGGCAGCAATACTGCAAATTGCCATCCAGTAGTTTTTTCCCATATCAAAAAATCATCCGCATTTGTGGTTTGCATTGATGTCAGAAAAACCAATACAAGTGAATTATCAGATTTATTTATTAAGGTTGAAAATGGACGAGATATGGAATTAATTGCCGATTTGCCCGAGCGCGATTGGTTCAAAGGCAAAAAAGTATTAAGCGTTTATTCACAAGGGCTGACGCAGACAACTGACGCTACTGATAAGGTAAATTCCTTGATAAATATGCACATTCAAACCGGCAATATTAACAAAAAAGGTTGCGGAGTTTTATCATTAACTGGGCAGCCGAATGCCATGGGCGGGCGGGAATTAGGCATTAGTTCAACTGATTTAACAGCCAGCGAATTTTTCTCAACTCCACAAATCAAAACCCTATGGGTGATGGCAACAAATCCAGCCCACAGTATGATAAATTATCGCAAAATTGATAATCTTATTGTTAGTGATTTCACCAAAACATTAACCACCGAGCAGGCGGATATTGTCTTACCGGCAGGTAGCTGGTCGGAAAAATCTGGGCATTGTAAAAATTCAGAAAGACGCTATTTAATGCAAAATGCGTTTTTGCCATTTGCCGGTAATGCAAAAGCCGATTGGGAAATTATTTGCTTGGTGGCAAAAGCCTTAGGTTTGAGCGATTTTGACTATAAATCCAGCAATGAAATTTGGGAGGAAATAGCAATTGATACCAGCTGGCAGCCGCAAATAAAAGTCCGCGAGCAATTAGTGGAAATCAACTCCCCCGCCAGAGATTATCAGCCGGTTATTAATAATGGCAGATTGCTGACACAATGGCATGGAATGAGCAGAACCGGCAGAAGCAAAACGCTAAATAAATTAACCAAAAAAGAAGCAAATATAGAATCCATTCATCATATTAGTAATGATAATTTGTTCAAGGGGCGGACGGTTGAGTTGGATAAATATTCCAAGCAGCCGTGTTTTAAATCGGTGAAAAGATGATAAATAAAAAGCACATTACTGGTTTATTACTGTCAGGTGGGCAAGCCAAGCGTTTAAGCGGAATTGATAAGGGCTTGCTAAAAGTCAATCAGCAACCGCTGATGCAGCACGGATTTGAAGTGCTTAAAAAATGTGTTGGCAAGGTTTTTATTAGTGCCAATAGAAATATCAAAAAGTATCAACAATTTGCACCAGTTATCCAAGACGAAAGCCGTGATTTTCAAGGGCCATTAGCCGGAATTGCAGCAGCCTTGCAAGTTTGTAAAACGCCTTATTTATTAGTAATTCCTTGTGATATGCCAAATTTAAAAGCGGATATTTTGCAAACTTTGGCAGATAAATTACACCTTTCTCCAACTGCTGATTTGTGCATTGCAAATGACGGTAAGCGGATGCAGCCCTTGGTAGCACTAATGAAAACATCTGTTTTACCGAGTTTGCTGAAATTTTTAAATGGCGGCGAGCGCAAATTACAAGACTGGCAGCGGCAGCAAAATTTGGCGATTGTAACAATTAATAATCAGCAAAAATTTTGTAATTTGAATAAGCCATCGGACATAAATCAATATTTGCAGAATTAATATGGAAAATACAAAATTTAACTTATTTTCATTTCAGGCAGAATACAAGGTTTTGCACCTGACTTGGCTGGCGTTTTTTATGTCATTTATGGTCTGGCTGAGTATTGGGCCGATGATGCCTTTTATTCAAGAATATTTTGATTTGAGCAAGCAGCAAGCGCAAACTCTGCTGATTTTGAATATTGCTATGACGATTCCGGCGAGAGTTATTGTTGGTATTTTGGTGGATCATTTTGGGCCTAAAATCATATTTAGTGGGATTTTAGTCTTAGGCGGCTTGGTTTCTATATTTTTCAGCTGGGCGCAAACTTATGAGCAATTAGCGTTTATGCGCTTTTTATCAGGATTTATTGGCGCTGGTTTTGTGGTCGGAATTCGTATTATTGCCGAATGGTTTCCTGCTAATAAAAACGGCACAGCGCAAGGAATTTATGGCGGTTTTGGCAATTTCGGCTCTGCCGCTGCTGCCATAATTTTGCCGTTTTTAGCAGTTTTATGGGCTGAAAATGGCTGGCGAATTGCGATAACTTTAATCAGTCTTATGGCAATTATTTATGGCATTTTTTATTATTTTAATATTAGTAATACTCCCAAAAATTCCACTTATTTAAAGCCCAAAAAATCTGGCGTTATGGAAGTAAATTCTCTGAAAGATTTAATTCTTTATAGCATTACAAATTCCTTTATATACTTGGCATTGGCGATTATTGTTT
>VSKZ01000066.1 GCA_008364125.1 Candidatus Thioglobus sp.
GCCTCTGCCATTACTTTGGTAATAGCTGCTGTTAGTGTGGTTTTGCCGTGGTCAACATGGCCAATTGTACCAACATTTACATGGGGCTTGGTTCTTTCAAATTTTTCTTTTGACATTTTATCTTCCTCTTTTTATTTCATAAATTAATGGAGCTCACCAGCGGATTTGAACCGCCGACCTCTTCCTTACCAAGGAAGTGCTCTACCGACTGAGCTAGGTGAGCGCAACCTTTTACTACCTGGAGCGGGTAACGAGAATCGAACTCGTCTCATTGGCTTGGAAGGCCAAGGTAATACCAATATACGATACCCGCAAATCCTATTTCGCTCTTTGGTGGAGGGGGAAGGATTCGAACCTTCGAAGGCGGAGCCGACAGATTTACAGTCTGTTCCCTTTGGCCACTCGGGAACCCCTCCCCAAAAAGCAATCGGGTATTATCCCATAATTTAATGCCCTTAACAAGGTTTTTTTTGTAAATAAAATAAAGGCGGATTTGACTGGCTAAATGCTTGCTTTTGCGCAAGAAATAGCAGCGTCAAATACTGCTTTTGGAACTATGTCAATCAATCTTGGGTCAAATGGCTTAGGGATGATATATTGTTTGCCGAAGCTTAATTTCTCGCCATTGTAGGCGGCTGATACACTTTTTGGCACTGGCAATTTTGCCAAATCTTTGAGTGCGTGAACTGCGGCTATTTTCATTTCCAGAGTGATGGCACTGGCTTTGGCATCCAGCGCACCGCGAAAAATAAAAGGAAAACCCAATACATTATTAACCTGATTTGGATAATCGCTGCGACCGGTTGCCATAATCAAATCATCACGAGCAATATGGGCATCAGCTGGACAAATCTCTGGGTCGGGGTTGGATAAGGCAAATACAATCGGCTTGGGTGCCATAGATTTGACCATCTCTTTGCTTACTAAATTTGCCGCAGCTACGCCTAAAAATACATCCGCATTTTGCATTGCATCAGCCAAGGTTTTTTTGTCAGTAACGGCAGCATATTGCGCTTTTTCAGCACTCAGATTTGCCATTTTTACATTGATAATTCCATCTTTGTCAACCAACAAAATATTGGCTTTTTTGAGCCCTAATTCACACAATAAATTAAGCGTGGCAATGCCTGCCGATCCTGCTCCCAAACAAACTAATTTGGCATTTGGTAAATCTTTGCCTTGTATTTCTAAGGCGTTCATAAGCCCTGCGGCAATAATGATTGCCGTGCCGTGTTGGTCGTCATGAAAAACTGGAATATCTAAAGCTTCAATCAGGCGTTTTTCAATCTCAAAACAACGAGGAGCAGAAATATCTTCCAAGTTTATGCCGCCAAAAGTTGGGGCAATATTGATTACTGTTTGCACAAATTCATCAACATTTTGCGTGCCGATTTCAATATCAAAAACATCAATATCAGCAAACTTTTTAAACAGCACCGCCTTGCCTTCCATCACCGGTTTAGCCGCTAATGCACCAACATCGCCAAGCCCAAGCACTGCCGAACCATCGCTAATTACGGCGACCAAATTGGCTTTAGCAGTGTATAAATCCACCTTGCTGGAATCGCGTGCAATTTCGCGCACTGGCGCTGCCACTCCCGGAGTATATGCCAATGACAAATCATAGCTGGTTTGCATCGGTTTATGCGCTGCCACAACGATTTTTCCAGGGCGTTTGCCCTGATGATAATCAAGTGCTAATTGGTGAAATTTGTCTGCCATAATTTAGCTCCAACCGATAAGTTTGTTCATCTGGGTAATATTGCTGACGCTGATGCTTTTTGGGCATTCTGCCTCGCAATGACGATGATTAGAACACACGCCAAAACCCTCGTTAAACATAGCTTTGCTCATTTTCTGAGCACGAGTTTTGCTCTCTATTTTGCCTTGTGGCAATTGCAATAGATGATTGATTTTAGCAGCCACAAATAAAGAGGCAGAAGTGTTTGGACAAGCGGCAACGCAAGCTCCACAGCCGATACAGGTGGCAGAATTAAAGGCATCGTCAGCGCAATCTTTGTTGATTAAAACAGTATTAGCATCAGCAGCTGAGCCAGTATGCACCGACACAAAACCGCCAGATTGAATGATTTTGTCAAAAGCACTTCTATCAACAGTCAAATCTTTTAACACCGGAAAAGCATCAGCGCGCCAAGGCTCAATCCACAGTTCGGTTTCATCAGTATATTCACGCATATATAACTGACAGGTGGTGGTGCGTTGCTGTTTTCCATGCGGATAGCCGTTGATAACCAGCGAGCAAGCGCCGCAAATGCCTTCCCGACAGTCATAATCAAACACAATGCAATCTTCACCTTGAATAAGTAACTTTTCGTTGAGTTGGTCAAGCATCTCCAAAAAAGAGCTGTCGCTGCTAACATTCTCCAACTCATAAGTCTTAAAATCACCATTACTGCGCTGATTTTTTTGTCGCCAAATGTGCAAAGTAAAATTCATTTATAGTTCCTAATTGTCGGTTGAATAAACTCAAAAGCCAAAAATTCTTTATGCAAAATAGCGTTTTTATCACCACTTTCCCAAGCGCTCACATAGGCAAATTCTTCGTCATTTCGTTGCGCTTCGCCGTCTTTGCTAAGATGTTCGGTGCGAGCATGACAGCCGCAAGACTCTTCTCGATCCAGCGCATCGGCGCACATCAAACGCCCCAGCTCAATAAAATCAGCCACTCTGCCAGCACGCTCCAAAGTCTGATTAAGTTCTGCATCAATGCCGGTAATTTTGATGTGTTGCCAGAATTGAATTTGCAAAGCGTCAATTTGTTTAATTGCCTGTTTTAATATCGCACCTTTTCTAGACATACCACAGGATTCCCACAAAATTTTGCCCAACTGTTGATGGAAATAATCTGGCGAATGTTTTGGTTTTGGTGCATTTTGCAAGCGTTCAAGGCGAGTTTTGACAGCATTTAAAGCTTCAATAACCGCTGGATGTTTATCATCTACTTTGGCGAATTTTCCCTGTGCCAAATAACTGGCAACCGTCTGTGGCAAGATAAAATAGCCGTCAGCCAATCCCTGCATAAGCGCAGAAGCGCCGAGGCGATTTGCTCCGTGGTCAGAAAAATTCGCCTCACCACCAGCAAACAGGCCGTCAATGCTGGTCATCAAATTGTAATCAACCCACAAACCGCCCATAGTATAATGCACTGCTGGGTAGATTTTCATTGGAGTTTTATAAGGATTGTCGCCAGTAATTCGTTGATACATTTCAAACAAGTTGCCATATTTTTCGCGGATTTTGTCCTCGCCCAAATTATTAATTGCATCGGCAAAATCCAAATACACGCCTCGCCGCTGCCCGTGAATCTTGACACCAACACCATTTCCATCATCGCAAATATTTTTGAGTGCGCGAGAGGCAATGTCGCGAGGCACTAAATTAGCAAAAGCTGGATAAAGCCGTTCCAAGAAATAATCTCTATCTGCTGCTGCGATGTCGCTTGGGTTTTTGCTGCAATCTTGGCTATTTTTTGGCGCCCAAATGCGGCCGTCATTTCTCAACGATTCACTCATTAAAGTCAATTTAGATTGGCTCTCGCCGCTTTGTGGAATGCAGGTTGGGTGAATTTGAATAAAGCTTGGATTAGCAAAATATGCACCGTGTTTATGAGCGCGCCAAGTTGCCGAAGTGTTGCAACCTTTGGCGTTGGTGGACAAATAAAATGCATTGCCATAACCGCCAGTGCAAAGCACCACGCAATCAGCAATGTGGCTGTTGATTTCTCCGCTGACCAAATCACGCACCACGATTCCTCGCGCTTTACCATCAATTTTAATCAGCTCCAACATCTCGCTGCGAGAATGATGTTTGACTGTTCCAGCAGCGATTTGCCGGCTCATTGCTTGATAAGCTCCCAATAATAATTGCTGTCCAGTTTGCCCACGAGCATAAAAAGTGCGTGAAACTTGAGCGCCACCAAACGAACGATTTGCCAGATAGCCGCTGTATTCTCTGGCAAATGGCACGCCTTGCGCCACGGCTTGGTCGATGATATTTACGCTGAGTTCGGCAAGGCGATAGACATTTGATTCGCGAGCGCGAAAATCCCCGCCTTTAATGGTGTCGTAAAACAAGCGCCAAACACTGTCGCCATCATTTTGATAATTTTTAGCAGCGTTAATTCCGCCTTGAGCGGCAATAGAATGGGCGCGTCTGGGGCTGTCTTGAAAACAAAAAGAATTGACATGATAGCCCATTTCACCCAAAGTTGCACATAGCGAAGCACCCGCTAAACCAGTGCCAACTACGATGATTTTGTGCTTTGCCCGATTTTGCGGAGCAATCAGACTGAGGTCAAATAAGTGCTTTTTCCAGCGCTCTTGTAGCGGGCCTGTTGGTTCAAAAGTTGGTCTATTATCAAACATAAGTTTATAGGTAAATACTGATTGGCACGGCAGCAAAACCGCCAATCAATATAAAAATAATCAGTAATACTAAGCCGTGATGCTGTTTGTGGCTGAGCCCAAAAGTCTGCCCAACATTGCCAAGAGCGTGATGCAAGTGTGCAGATAAAGACGCAAAACCCAATGCATATAGTGCCAGCATAATTGGATTGTTGAAAATCGTGCTAATCTCTGCATAAAAATCACGCGTTTCCAGCAATTGCATTTGCACAAAATGACCTACTATAAAAGCAAATAACAGCCCGGCACCGCTCCAAGCAATTAGCCGCGGAATGGCTTTTGGATAAGATTTTTTGTAAGGAATGTGACGCTTTGAATTTACATCAAATTGGCGAGCAATCGCAGTAATAGTATGCAATAAAATACTCAGTATTAGCAGAGTTATAATGCTCCAACGCAAAATCACAGCCTCGTTAAACCAGCGATAAAAGCCATTAAAATTATCCGCGCCAGTCAGAAAATTTAGATTGGCAAGCATATGAAGTAGCAGATAGGCAAAGAACACAAGCCCTGCTACTGCCATAAGTCGTTTTGTTTGATAAGCATTTAGCATTATGATTCCAAATTCCAATCCACATCATCAGCATCTTGACGCGGCTGTAAGTGTTCATTTTCAATAGTGCGCAGGCAGGCGTTGTGGCGCAAAATCGCATCATCATTGCCAGCGATGCTGAGATTTTCTGCCTGTTGATAGCATTCAAGTGCTTGAATTAACAGGTTATAAGCAAAAGAGCGCGACATTGTATTGAGCATCAGTGAGCGTGCTTTTCGCTCATAAAAAATGCCTTGATAATAGTTTTGTTGATAGTCAGATTGCAGCTGTTTAATTGCATCTAAAATCTTCTTGTCTGGGTTATGTGAGCCTGTTCTGGCATGGGATAAAGTGTCACTCAACGCCAAAATATAAATCACCAAAGCCTCTTGATTTTTGGCATCAATAGCAAAAATATCCAAGCAAATACTAATTGCCAAATCTGCTTCCAGCAAAGAGCGATATTGCCGCGCTCTATCAAGT
>VSKZ01000067.1 GCA_008364125.1 Candidatus Thioglobus sp.
GCGATTTCATCAGTCAAACGACAGGGCAAGTTGCCTTTCAACGCCCACAACAGTTGCGCTGGCATACGCACACTCCCAGCGAGCAAATCCTGTTGCTAAAAGATGTTGATTTGTGGCTGATTGACAACGAACTTGAACAGGCAGTTTTGCAAAAAAACAAAAATCTTGCAAACACCGCCTTGCACTGGCTAATCCGTGAACCCAACGGCAAAAGCGGCGCAAAATATTCCCATTCGGCATCAGGTATTGATTGGTATGTCGCCAACAAAAACGCCTCGCAGCCCATAAGTTTTGGCTTTACTGGTGGCAATTTATCTGCCATCTCGCTGCAAAATGAGCTGGAACAAACTATTTATATCAACTTCACCAACAGCAAAATCAACAGCAAAATCGCGCCCAAAACCTTTGAGCTAAATCTTGGTGCTGATTTTAATATTATTAGGTAGGCAAAAACTGGGGCTTACTTTTTCCAGTTTTTTATCAGCAAATACGCAGCAATAATACTGAGTGCCAGCGCCATTAAAAACCATTGCACGGCATAGCCAAGATGTTTGTTGATGCTGCCGTAGAATGGTTGCCATTTGCGGTAAAAACCGTTTGTGGCACTGGCATCCAACTGTGCTAACATTGGCACAATTTGATAGCCAGATAGTTGCGAAAGTTGGTCTATATCCAGAGATTGAATTAGCAACGGGAAGATTTTGCTGGGCTGACTTTGTTTGAGTTTGATGCGCTGCGATGGCTTAATCAGCCGTGCTTGGATGCTGATAGGCTGTTGGCTGACTTGAATATTCGCCAGTTTTGAACGCTTGCCATTCCAAGGAATAAAGCCGCGATTGACCAATATTGCACTGCCAGCATCCAGCACAAATGGGGTTAAAACATAATATCCAGCATTGCTATTGACGATTTGATTGTCGTAAATAAACTGTTTAGCGCTGTCGTAATGCCCCTTTAACAGCACCTGATAATATTCTTTTCCCAGCAGTTCGGCAGCAGATAGTGGCTGAGGCGGGCTTGATTGTGCGGCAATAATTGCATTTTCAATTGTGCGTTTTTGCTCGGCGCGATCCAATTGCCAAAAACCTAATTCCACCAATCCCCACAGCGTAAGGGAAATTAGCAGCGCTGGGAGCATAAAATTACGCTGCATAACCGCCTTGTGCTTGCTGGGGTTTTGGTGCATCTAATATTGCGTTATTTGGCTTAATCCAGCCCATAGCACCAGCAAGCAGCACAAAAGCAAACAACAAAACCGACAATGCAACTCTGGTTACCAGAGATTTGAACATTTTGTCTGAGCCTTGCCTACCGCCTCTGAGCATCCCGATAAGCCCAAATCCCAGCGCTGTTAGTATGGCAATAATCACAATGATAATCAATATTTTTGTCATAAGACTACTTTGGTTTTTGGTGGCAAAAGACCCCGACTAAGGGGTCTTTATTTTTTTTAATAATCGCTAATAGCTTGGATTTACAGCCAATAGACAAAAATAAATAATCCGAGCCAAACCACATCAACAAAATGCCAATACCAAGCAACGCCTTCAAAGCCAAAATGATTGTCGGCACTGAAATGGCCTTTTTGCACTCGGTATAAAATCACCGTCAGCATAATTACGCCAATCGTTACATGGAAGCCGTGGAAGCCTGTCAGCATATAGAAAGTAGAGCCGTAAATACCAGAAGTCAGCTTCAAACCTTCGCTATATGCATGCCCATATTCCATAACTTGAAAGCCTAAAAACGCAGCTCCCAGAGCGATAGTTGCCAGCAGCCAGCCGATAATTTGCTGGCGATGATTGGCTCGAAGTGCGTGATGGGCAAAGGTCAGAGTTACGCCTGATAGCAATAATAGCAAGGTGTTTAGCGCTGGCAAGCCCCACGGATCTACCACATCAGCTGGAGTTGCATTGGCAATGCCGCCAGCTGGAATCGCAGGAAAGCTCATCACTGAGCCGGATTGTAATTCTGTGCCGGGGGCAAAAAATGCCATTTGCTGCCATGATGCGCTAAACGCATTCCATAAATCTGGGGTGAAAATGTTGTTGCCTTCGCCATTTAGCCAAGGCACAGAAAGCTGCCTTGCGTAAAGTAGCGCACCAAAAAACGCCGCAAAAAACATCACTTCGGAGAAAATAAACCAGCTCATTCCCCAACGAAAAGAGCGATCAACTTGCTGGTTGTAAACGCCATTGACGCTCTCGTTGACGACTTGTCCGAGCCAGCCAAACAGCATAAACACCACGATTGCAAAGCCAAGCAGCATAGCTGGTGTTCCCCACGAAACGCCGTGCATTTGATTGGCAAAACCAACAAATAATATGCTGATGCCGATTGAGCCAATAATTGGCCAGTAAGTGCCGTCTGGCACATAATATGTTTGTTCTTTACTCATATCTATCTCCCTTTTTATTTCTCAAGTTTAAAAAAATTGTAGGACAGGCTTATGTCTTTTATGCGCTTGTCCAGTTCTGGTTCAACCACAAACCTCAGAGTCATTTCAACCTCTTCGTGCGGTTTAAACACTTGTCTATTAAAACAAAAACACTCCAACTTTTTGAAGTATAACGCCGCATCTGTTGGCGCTACGCTGGGGATTGCTTGTCCAATAACAGTTTGGTCGGTGTTGTTCTTGGCAATGTAACTGGCAGTATAAAACTTGCCTGGCACGATTGTCATTGAACTCACTTTGGGTCCAAATTGCACTGGAAATCCTCCCATTGTCATCGCAAAAAAACTCACATCAACTTTGCGATTTTCGTCAACTTCGTATTGCTGCTCGCTATTCACTCTGCCGGTAGTGCCGTTAAATCCGGTAATATCACAAAAAACATCATAAATCGGCACCATCGCATAAGCAAAGGCAAACATTAATATCGGCGCTGAAACCAGCTTTATCCAAAATCTTGTTGTTATTTTTTTTTGTTGCATATTAGCCATTCGGAAATAACACGATGGTGGCTATAAATACTCCTATTGCTATAACGCCAAAGACTATTGCAGTAATTTTGGCTGCATTTTGTCGCTCTTTTTGGGCGTTGTTAATATTCTCCATTAAGAATGTTGAGACTCCTGCTCGATTAGTTTTCTTGATGGCGGGGTGCTGAAACTGTGATACTGCGCTTTTGGTTCCAGTGTCCATTCCAAACCTTTTGCTCCTTCCCAAGGGCGCGCTTTTGCTGGTGCGCCGTTGCGAATACAATCAATCACAATATAGGTCAAAAGGATAAACGATGCGCCGAAGGCAAAGCCGCCGATTGAAGAGACAAAATTGAAATCTGCAAACTGCAATGAATAGTCTGGAATACGGCGCGGCATACCTGCAAGCCCTAAAAAGTGTTGCGGGAAAAACAGCACATTAACAGAAATAACTGCCCACCAAAAATGCACTTTTGCCAGCTTCTCGTTATACATTTTGCCTGTCCATTTAGGCAGCCAATAGAACACCGCCGCAATAATTGACCACAATGCGCCTGTTACCAAGACATAGTGGAAATGCGCTACCACAAAATAAGTATCGTGATATTGTATGTCTGCCGGAGCGATACCCAGCATCAAGCCTGAGAAGCCTCCGATGGTGAACAAAAACACAAAGGAAACTGCCCATAGCATCGGTGCCTCAAAGCTCATTGAGCCACGCCACATTGTGGAAATCCAGTTGAAAACTTTAACCCCCGTAGGCACAGCAATTAGCATCGTTGCATACATAAAGTATAGCTCGCCGGCAACTGGCATACCAGTCAAAAACATATGATGCGCCCAAACGATATAAGACAAAAAGGCGATTGATGCTGTTGCATAAACCATTGAAGAATAGCCAAACAAAGGCTTGCGGGCAAAAGTTGGGATAATATGTGAAACCACGCCAAAGGCTGGCAAAATCATAATATAAACTTCTGGATGCCCAAAGAACCAAAAAATATGCTGGAACAGCACTGGATCGCCGCCGCCAGTAGCATCAAAAAATGAGGTGCCAAAGTTGCGGTCTGTCAGCATCATTGTTACTGCCCCTGCCAATACTGGCATTGCGCCGATTAGCAAAAATGAGGTAATCAGCCAAGTCCATACAAACAAAGGCATATCCATCAATTTCATATCCGGCGCGCGCATATTAAGCACTGTGGCAATAATGTTAATCGCTCCCATAATTGAGGAAAAGCCTAACAGATGCACTGCAAAAATAAAGAAATCGGTGCTGTCTGGGGCAAAAGTTGTTGATAACGGGGCATAAAAAGTCCAACCAAATGCCGGAGCGCCGCCTTCCATAAAGAAAGTGCTGAGCAAAATAGCGCCGGCAAATGGCAAAATCCAAAACGACCAATTGTTCATCCTCGGCAGCGCCATATCTGGCGCACCAACCATCATCGGAATCAGCCAATTACCCAAGCCAACAAATGCTGGCATAATCGCACCAAACACCATAATTAGCCCGTGCATAGTGGTCAGCTGGTTGAAAAATTGCGGCTCCATTAGTTGCAAACCCGGCTGCAATAATTCGGCGCGAATTGCCATTGCAAATGCGCCGCCTATTAATAGCATAGTAAAGGAAAACCACAGATAAAGTGTGCCGATGTCTTTATGGTTGGTGGTTTTAATCCATCTCATTAAGCCACTTTCTGGGCCGTGATGATGGTCTTCGTGTGTTGCTGTTGCTGTTGCTGTTGTCATAATATTCTCCTTTAATTAGCGGGCAGATTTAATATCTGAAGGTTGCACAATGCTACCATTATTGCCAAATGCATTACGCTCATAAGTAATTACTGCTGCCAAATCTACATCGTTGAGTATTTTGAATGCTGGCATATTTCCTTTGCCGTGCAGCACAATTTTGATGTGTTCCGCTGGCGCGCCACCTGCAATTTTTGAGCCTTTAATTGGCGGAAAAACTGGCGGCAAGCCTAAGCCAGTTACCTGATGGCAAGATGCGCAATTGGTGTTATAGACTTTTTTGCCTTGCGCCATTAGCTTAGATTTAGACCAGACTTTATTGGCACTGGCAGTAACCGCAGCTTTGGCTTTGAGCTGCTTGGCAACCCATTTTTTATAATTTGATTTAGAACGCACATCCACCACAATTGGCATAAAACCGTGATCTTTGCCACAAAGCTCAGCGCATTGTCCGCGATAGACACCGATTTTGTCAATCTTCGCCCAAGCATCGTTAATAAAGCCTGGATTGGCATCTTGTTTGACTCCAAAATCAGGCACCCACCAATTGTGAATAACATCGTTTGAAGTTATAAGGAAGCGGATTGAAGTATCAACTGGCAACACCAAACGCTTGTCAACATCTAGCAAATAATTATCAACATTTTCACGCTCTTTCGGCGTTGCTTTAATCACATTTTTAGAGCTTTGCGCCAAATTTGAAATAAAGCTTATACCTTCTTTA
>VSKZ01000068.1 GCA_008364125.1 Candidatus Thioglobus sp.
AAATAGTGTTTATAATTTCTTATTCTTAAAACCAACTCTAAATTGTAGGATATAAGAGGAAGGTAATATTATAACCATTTACAACAAAAATACAATAAAAAATAATGAATTTATCTGAAATAACGCAAGACCTTAATCCTCATCAATCTCAAGCAGTTATTTTAGATGACCGGCAAAATGCGTTGATATTAGCTGGTGCTGGCTCTGGAAAAACCAAAGTATTGATAAATCGCATTGCTTATTTGCTCACCCAAAAAAACATCCATACTGACGACATTTTGGCGCTGACTTTTACCAACAAAGCCTCCAAAGAAATGCGAGAGCGCCTTGAAGTATTGCTCAGACGGCCAATTGGCTCTATGTGGATTGGCACTTTTCACGGCTTGGCGCACCGATTATTGCGCGCCCACGCCGCTAAAGCTGGGCTTGATGACAAGTTTCAAATCCTTGACCAGCAAGACCAATTTCGCATCATCAAACGCTTAATGAAAGAATGCCAGATTGATGAATCCAAATTTCCAATAAGAAAAGTGCAATGGTTTATCAACCAGCAAAAAGACAACGGCGTGCGCCACACAGACATTGAAGCTGGGAATAATTATTTTGTCAAAAAAAGCCTTGAAGTGTATGCTTTATACGAAAAGCATTGCAACAATAATGGTTTGATTGATTTTGCCGAATTGTTGATTCGCAGCTATGAATTATTAAAAAACAACTCTGAGCTTTTGCAGCATTATCAATTGCGTTTTAAGCATATTTTGGTGGACGAATTTCAAGATACTAACGAAGTGCAATACAAATGGATTAAACTGCTGTTTAACGGTAAAAACACGGTGTTTTGTGTTGGCGATGACGACCAATCTATTTACGGTTGGCGCGGTGCAAAAATTGAAAATATCAACAAACTTTCCAGCGATTTTGCCCCGCTGGAAACCATTCGTTTGGAGCAAAATTATCGCTCAACTGGCAATATTCTAAAAGCCTCAAATGCGCTGATTGGCAACAATTCACAGCGGATGGGCAAGTCTTTGTGGACTGATTCTGGCGATGGAGATTTGATTGATTTATACGAAGCGCGCACAGAAATTGACGAGGCGAATTATGTTGTTGGCACTATCCAAAAACACATAAATAACGGGGTTTCGGCAAATCAATGCGCCATTCTTTATCGCTCAAATGCCCAGTCCAGAGCCTTTGAAGGGCAATTGATTAAATATAATATTGCTTATATTATTTACGGCGGGCTGCGATTTTTTGAGCGCGCTGAGGTTAAAGATGCCTTGTGTTATTTGCGGATGATGGAAAATAGCGCTGACAGCGTGGCTTTTGAGCGAGTGGTTAATTTTCCTACGCGCGGCATCGGCAACGCAACTGTCGAAAAAATCCGTGAGTTTGCCAATCAGCAGCAAACAAATTTATTCCAAGCAGCGATTAGTATTGCGCCGACCTTGCCAACTCGTGCTGCCAACGCTTTAAACACTTTTATAAAGTTAATTGAGCAAATGCAAGATGAGGCAAAAAACCTAAATTTGCCCGAAAAAGTGAGTTATTTGCTCAAACAATCTGGTTTGATAGAGCATTACGAAAACGACAAAGCTGACAAAGTTGGTAGCAAGGTTGCCAATTTAGAAGAGCTAATAGCCGCCGCAGAGCAATATCAGCACGAAGAAGATAGCGAAATGGACGAAACCACTGGCTTCATTTCTTCGGCTTCGCTGGATTCTAACGGCGAAACCAGCGCTCTGCCAACACAAAATGTGCAATTAATGACTATTCATTCTGCCAAAGGCTTGGAGTTTCCGTATGTGTTTTTGACGGGAATGGAGGAGGATTTGTTCCCATCAAGGCAATCCAAAGACGAGCCGCATTTGTTAGACGAAGAAAGGCGTTTGTGCTATGTGGGTATGACTCGGGCGATGAAAAAACTAACACTATCGTTTGCGATAAAACGCTTTTTGCATGGGCAATCTTTCTACTCTTATCCATCCAGATTTTTGAAAGAAACTCCGTCAGAATGCTTAAATGAAATCAAACAAAAATACGGTGCAACGCAGCAAAATTACCAAAAAGACGACATTTTTAACCAAGACATTCATCCACAAAATGACGGTGATTTATCCATCGGCAGAACCGTCAAACACGCTAAATTCGGCTTTGGAACTGTGATTAATTTTGAAGGCAAAGGCGACAGCGCCCGAGTGCAAGTGCGCTTCAAAACCGCCGGCACAAAATGGCTAATCAGCGCTTATGCAAACTTACAATTTGTTTAGTTTAGCGTTTTTTTCAGCTCGTCAATAGAAACGCTTTGCACCGTTTGCTCGTCTGTATAAACTGGCTTCATTTTGGTGTGAGTGCCGCTATTTTTTTCAATTGCCACTTGTCTGGAAACGACAACATCTAAGCAATCAGTAATCATTTTTTGCGTTTGCTCTGTCAATGGATGACGCAAACCCGGCTTGGTCATGGTGTCTTTTGCCACAGAAATTAAAGTTTTTCTAACCGCTCCGAGTAGGCGAATTTCAAAGTTTGTTGTGCTTTTGCTCATAATTCTTGTATGTTTTGCTGATAATTTTCAAGCGTTATTTTATACTCATCAACAAGCCGCCCTTTCATTGATTTGAGTTTTTCACTGGATTTCCAATCTTGGTCAATCACTTTTTCTACCAGCTCAGGATGGTTGCAAATCAGCACCATATCGCAACCAGCATCCAACGCCGCCGCAACTCGTTTGCTAATGTTTTTGATAAAATGTGCGCCTTGCATTGATAAATCATCGCTAAAAATCACGCCACTAAAACCAAGCTGTTCTTGCAAAATTTCTTTAATCCATTTTGCTGAAAAACCAGCCGGCTTTTTATCCACCTGAGAATACACGATATGGGCGGGCATAACCGCATCCAGCGCGCTTTTCAAACTGGCAAAAACTGATAAATCTGCCTCAATTTTATCCATACTGCGATTATCAATCGGCAAATCCAAATGCGAATCTGCCGCTGCAAAACCGTGTCCGGGAAAGTGTTTTCCCACGCATTTCATCCCAGCTTCGTGCATCCCATCAATCAGTTTAGCTGCCAACTTAATCACCGTATCTGGATTGCTGTGAAAGGCTCTATCGCCAATCACCGATGAGTTTTCATAGTCCAAATCCAGCACTGGTGCAAAAGAAAAATCAACGCCGATTGCAAGCAATTCTGCTGCCAAAATAAAGCCGCAAGCCTGCGCTTGTTTTAAAGCTTTGTCGGGATTTTTATCATAAGCTTCACCGAGTTTTGCCATTGCTGGCAAGTGAGTAAATCCGTCTTTAAAGCGCTGCACCCTACCGCCTTCATGGTCAACGGCAATCAGTAAATTTTGATTGGTTAAGCGAATTGATTTAATTAATTCCTTAACCTGTATTATATTTTCAAAATTACGCGAAAATAAAATCACCCCGCCAATACTCGGCTTTGCCAGCTGTATTTTTTCTGCTTCTGTGAGTATCAAACCAGATACATCCATCATTATCGAACCTAATTTCATATTTTCTCAATATAAGGTTTAACTTTGTACACTAACCATAAAACTGGAATACCAATTAAAGTAGTAAGCACGAAAAAATTACTATAGCCAAATTGTTCAACCAAGGTGCCAGAATAACCGCCAAAAATTTTAGGTAGTAATGTCGTTAATGACGAAAACACAGCGTACTGCACTGCGGTAAATTGGATATTGGTCAAACTGGATAAAAATGCAATAAATGCAGCCCCTGCAAGACCTGCAGAAAGATTATCCATAGTAATCGTAACATACAACCAAGTAATATCATGCCCTACATTTGCTAACACAACAAATAAAAGATTTGTTAATGCTGAGAGTAATGCGCCTAAAAACAATACTCTAAACGCACCAGTTTTTATTACCATTAGCCCGCCTAAAAACCCACCAGCAATAGTCATAAAAAGACCAAATGTTTTAGAAACAGTTGCAATCTCCACTTTGGTAAAACCTATATCTTGATAAAAAATATTGGCTACTACACCAAGTACAATATCACTCACACGATATAACCCAATTACCACTAAAAATAACATTGCCACATTCATGCCGTAACGATTAAAGAAATCCTTTACTGGCTCAACATAAGTATTGCTCACCATTGATTTATTGACAATATTCAGTGTTATTAATATTTTAGCCGCTGCGTAAGCGCCTGCTAATGCTAATGCCATGCGCAACGTTCCTACAACAAACCCGGCAAAATGTTTATTATCAAAAACTTCGGTCAGTGATTTTTTAACTGTGCTAACCAAATCCGCAGTTACAATGAATGTCAAAATAAAGACAGCGACAATCGACAAAAACAACAGAAAAAATCGTGCGTAATCTTGAGTCGTATATTTTGTTTCTGTACGCTTAGTTTCTGGCTCATTAATAATCAATGTGGTTGCCACACCGATTAACATCACCGCTGCCATAACTATGTAAGTATCTGACCATGCGTCATAACTATAAAACTCTTTGGTTGACCCTAAATAACTAGCAACAAACAAGCCACCTGCGCCAGCAACCAGCATGCCAACGCGATAACCAGCAATATAGGTAGCAGAGAGCATTGATTGCATTGATTTATCAGCCGACTCAATACGATAGGCATCAATCACAATATCTTGTGTAGCAGACGAAAATCCTAACAATACTGCACCATAAGCCAGCACCTCTAAACCATCAACACCTGATTTTGGATCGGCAGATGACATCAATAAAATTGCACCTATAATTGCCAGTTGAGAGACCAATATCCAAGCGCGACGACGCCCTAATATTCTGGTTAACGCCGGCAAAGGCAAGCGGTCAACTAATGGCGCCCAGACAAATTTAAAAGAATAGCCCAATGCCGCCCATGAAAAATAAGTAATAGTTGATTTAGCAATACCAGCCTCATTCAGCCAAAGCCCTAATGTTGAAAAAATCAACAAAATAGGTATGCCAGCTGAAAAACCCAAAAATAGCATGGCTATCACTCTAGGGTGGATAAATAACTTAATGCTCTCTAACAATTTAGAAAAACCCAAAAATAGCATGGCTACCACTCTATGGTGGATAAATAACCTAATACTCTCTAACAATTTATTCATAAAATCTCAACCTCATCCAGCACTTCTACTAAATCAAAAAGTGCCATAATATCAGCATTATGCATGCGAATGCAACCTTTTGAGCCGGATATGCCCAGCTGGGTCTCGTCAGGTGTGCCATGAATATAAATATAGCGCGCCTTGGTATTTTGATTATGCGCTTCAAGCCCATCAAGCCATAAAATACGGCTCAAAATCCAATCTCGGTCTGGGCTTTGGGCAGCCAATTTTTGCG
>VSKZ01000069.1 GCA_008364125.1 Candidatus Thioglobus sp.
ATGCAGGCGCTCATCGTGTTGGTCGGAGAATACAATAACGGGAATTCCCATAGCAATGCAGGGCAGGGCGCAATGCAATTTGCTGGTAATCACCAATTTTGCTTGGGAGCGATAACGGTCTAACAGGCTTTGCGCCATTGCCAGTTTGACTTCTTGCGGATAGTTTTGCGCGCCGTCTTGGTTGACATATTCTATTTTCTGAGTGCTAATATGCTTTGGCAGTGGCAACATATTATCTAAATCAACGATAAAAATCCTATCACCTTTAATAGATGAATCCCGCCTATCAAGCGTAAGAGTAAGGCAATAATTGAAAAATGCATCAAAACCAGCGGCTTGCAACAGAGCAAGTGTAGAACGGTCTCGCGCGCCCAAAGGCTCAAAAGCGCGAAGACCGCTCAGAGATTCAGGAGCAATAGTTAGTCTTTTTCTTGAATAAAGCGGCTGCCCTCTGTCAATGTGGATATTAGACACAATCAGGCGCACAAGCGGATCGGTAAAACGGTGCAATTCTTTGGAATCAAAAAAACCGTTCAGCAGAATATTTATTGGCCGAGTCGGAGTGAAATTATTGCGATCAACAAAGCCATCAAATTCGTAACCCAGCTTTTTTATCGCTCCAATAGCGGCAATAGTTTGGATGTCATCACCAAGATTACTAGAATCATTATAAGAAATACTGGCAAGTTTAATCGTGGATTTTGCGGATGTTGTCATTTTTCAGTATCCTTTAATTAGCATAAAGCACTATTGCCTTAATGCTGTAAGAATTATAAACGAAAAAACGCTATTTATCGGTAGTTGTTTTTTTGGACATAAAGCGCTGTTATAAACTGTAAAATCTTGCAAATGATAGAAAAAATACCAAAAATGTTGTTAAAGCCAGTGGGCAAGGCGATTGCTGATTTTAAGATGATTAAAACTGGCGACAAAGTTTTGCTGGCAGTGTCTGGCGGCAAGGATTCTTTGAGTTTATTTCATATTTTGCGCCATTTTCACAAACATGCCCCGATTGAATTTGAGCTCGGAGTGATAACGATTGACCCGCAAATTGATGGTTTTGAGCCACGGGCATTGGAAGTTTTTTTTAACAAGTTTGAGACTCCGTATTTTTTTGAAGAATCTCCGATTTTGCAGCGTGCTAAAAAAAGTATGAAAGGTGATTCTTATTGCTCATTTTGCGCCAGAATAAAACGCGGTTTAATGTATAAAACCGCCCGTGAACAGGGCTACAATGTCTTGGCTTTGGGGCAACATTTAGACGATTTGACGGAAAGTTTGATGATGTCAATGTGTCATAATGGCAAACTTAAAACTATGAAAGCGCACTATATTAATGACGCTAAAGATTTGCGCGTTATTCGCCCGCTGGTTTATGTTCGTGAGCGACAATTAGCCGATTTTGCCGCAGCTGCTGAGTTGCCTGTGATTGCTGATTCTTGCCCATCGTGTTATAAAATTCCGGGTGAGCGGGCTTATTTTAAGCAGCTATTATTAACCGAAGAAAAGCGTCTGCCAAACTTATACAGCAATTTACTCAGCGCTATGCGTCCGCTGCTGGATGAGAGTTATGATTAAGTTTATTCTCAAACTTTTTTCGCTGCTACCGCTCAGGCTTAATCACTTTATTGGCGGTCTAATCGGGCGTATTATGTATATTTTCAATTCGCGTTCTAAACAGGTTGTAGGCAAAAATATTGAGCTGTGTTTTCCGCATCTTGACAAGGTTGAGCGGCAAAAATTAGTTAAAAAATCTTTGCTTGAAATCGGCAAAAATATCAGTGAATCTGGCTTTATTTGGTGTAATAATTTTGCCCATAATGCCAGATATATTCTCAAAACAAATGGGCTTGAACATCTTGATGATGGGCAAAAAACCATTTTGCTGGTGCCACATTTTGGCTGTTGGGAAATCACTGGTCGGGTGATTTCACTCAATAAACCAGTAACTTTTATGTATAAAAAAATGGACGATGAAAAGCGTAACAAATTGCTGTTATCGCTGCGACAGCAACAAGATTTGAGTATGGCATCTGCTGATAAAAAAGGCGTTTTGAAATTGCAACGCGACCTAAAAAATGGGCGCATAATTGCAATTTTACCAGACCAATATCCTGGTCCAAGTGGTGGAGTTTCGGCAGATTTTTTTGGGAAAAGTTGCATAACTATGACCCTGCTTGCCAAGCTTGCCAGAAAAAATAACGCCAAAGTGCTGCTGACTTGGGCACAGCGATTAGACAAAGGAAAGGGTTTTGAGTTGAACCTCAAACCAGTTGATATTTTGGCAAAATCGGGGGCAATAGAAGATGATGTGGCAAAAATGAATAAATCAATTGAGGCGTTAATTTTGACAAAACCAGAGCAATATTTGTGGAATTACAAGCGTTTTAAAGGCGTTATAGGATATTAGCGTTTTGTGATATAATATCGCTATGAAATTTATTGAAGACATCAAAAGCGTTTTTGAGCGCGACCCTTCGGCGAGAAATACCTTTGAAATAATCACCTGTTATTCTGGCGTTCAGGCGCTGTTGATTTATCGTTTAGCACACAATTTATGGAGCTTAAAACTTAAATGGTTAGCGCGTTTTGTCTCAATGATTGCCCGTTGGCTGACGGGAGTTGAAATTCATCCTGCTGCAATTATTGGTAAGCGTTTTTTTATTGATCATGGAATGGGCGTGGTGATTGGCGAAACTGCTGAAATTGGCGATGATTGCACCCTCTATCAGGGCGTTACTCTCGGCGGCACAACTTGGAACAAAGGCAAGCGCCACCCGACACTTGGCAACAATGTTGTGATTGGGGCAGGAGCTAAAATACTTGGACCGATTGATATTGAAGATGGCGTGCGTGTTGGCTCTAATTCAGTGGTGGTAAAGTCTGTTGGTAAAAATCAAACCGTTGTTGGCGTGCCTGCTCGAGTGCTGAAAAATTTGAAAAAACAAGCTGATGGCTTTGATTCTTATGCAGTTGGCAGAGATGCTGACGACCCGACAGTCAAGGCGATTAACTCAATTTTGCTCCACTTGCACGATGTTGATTCGCAGCTGCACAAGGTTTCAAAAGAGCTTAATATTGAGGAATGCAAAGACACTTCGGTGAACGATTTAGAAGTGGAAAGCAAATAACCTAGTAAAATAGTTGGTTAAGTGTATAATTTTTAATTTTGATTAAATTAACAATATGCAGCTAACCACCAAAGGGCGCTACGCAGTAACGGCAATGCTAGATTTAGCCTCAAATGAGACCGGAAAACCAACCACTTTAGACATTATTTCACAGCGTCAAAATATCTCATTATCTTATTTAGAGCAACTATTTTCCAAGCTTCGCCGTGCAAATTTGGTCAAAAGCGTGCGCGGGCCGGGCGGCGGATATTTTCTTGATGCCAAAGCAAAAGACATCAACTTAGCGCAAATCATTGAAGCTGTTGATGAGAATATTGATTTGCGCCGTTGCAAGGGTTTTAGAGGATGTAACAAAGGCAGACAGTGCGTTTCACACCAATTATGGTGCGAAGTAAGCCAACAAATTAGAACATTTTTGCACGACAAAACGCTGCAAATGGTAATTGATAATTATGAAATAAAAGGGATAAAATAATGACAACACCAACTTATATGGACTATTCTGCCACCACTCCAGTTGATAAACGCGTGGCAGAAAAAATGATTGAACATCTGACAATTGATGGCGATTTTGGCAATCCAGCATCCAATTCACACTATTACGGATGGCAGGCAGATGATGCAGTTAAAAGCGCCAGAGCGCAAGTGGCAGACCTGATTGGCGCTGACCCAAGGGAAATTGTCTGGACTTCTGGTGCTACCGAGGCGGACAATTTGGCAATCAAAGGCATTGCGCATTTTTATCGCAAAAAAGGCAAACATATCATCACCTTAAAAACCGAGCATAAAGCAGTGCTTGACACTTGTCGCCAGCTCGAACGAGAGGGTTTTGAAGTATCATATTTAGACCCATTACCAAACGGTTTGCTGGATTTGGAGGTTTTGAAAAAGGCAATTCGCGAAGACACGATTTTGGTATCGGTGATGCATGTCAACAACGAAATCGGCGTTATTCAAGACATTAAGGCGATTGGCAACATTTGTCGTGAACATAAAATATTTTTTCATGTTGATGCGGCGCAATCTGCTGGCAAAGTGGAAATTGATGTTGGCAAATTACCAGTTGATTTAATCAGCTTTTCAGCACACAAAATCTACGGTCCAAAAGGCATCGGAGCTTTGTATGTGCGCCGCAAACCACGAGTGCGTTTAGAGGCGCAAATGCACGGTGGTGGCCACGAACGCGGTATGCGTTCAGGCACGCTGGCAACCCATCAAATCGTTGGTATGGGCGAGGCGTTTGCGATTGCTAAGGCAGAAATGACAGATGAAAATCAGAGAATTGCCACCCTGCGAGACCGCCTATTAAAAGGCTTTGAAGGTATGGAAGAAGTGGTTATCAATGGCGATATGAAGCACAGAATTGCTGGCAATTTGAATATCAGTTTCAACTATGTGGAAGGCGAATCATTGATGATGGCAATTAACGATATTGCCGTTTCCTCAGGATCTGCCTGCACTTCGGCCAGTCTTGAACCATCGTATGTTTTGCGGGCATTGGGTCTGAGTGATGAGCTGGCGCATTCATCCATTCGCTTTACTATTGGGCGTTACACCACCGTAGAAGATGTTGATAAAGCCATCGCTTTGGTGCGTGAAAAAGTAGAAAAGTTGCGCGCTCTGTCGCCGCTGTGGGATATGTTTAAAGATGGTGTGGATTTAAGTAAAGTTGAGTGGGCTGCTCATTAAAAGGTTAAAATAATAAATAATTAAAATCAAAATTAAAGAGGAGAAATAATATGGCATACGGTGAAAAAGTATTGGATCATTATGAAAATCCACGGAATGTTGGAGTTTTGGATAAAGACGCCAAAAATGTTGGCACAGGTATGGTCGGTGCGCCTGCTTGCGGCGATGTGATG
>VSKZ01000006.1 GCA_008364125.1 Candidatus Thioglobus sp.
TATGAAAAGCGCCCTCAAAAGTGCTGATAGTTGCAACAAATTTTTTAAAACTCAGCAATTTCAAGAGCAAGATTTTGCTATTAAAATTCCGTTAGAATTTGCCAATATTATTGATAAAAATAACCCAAATGATCCATTGCTAAAACAAGTTATTACCAGTAAAAGTGCGTCATCAACACTTGCTGGATTTTCAGATGAGCCGTTAGCAGACGCAAAAAATTCCCCAGTTGCTGGGCTAATTCACAAATACAAAAACCGAGTTTTGCTGATTGCATCAAGGGTTTGCGCTATTCATTGCCAATATTGTTTTCGCCAAAATTTTGATTACGGCAAAAATGATGCTATCAGCAACTGGGCAGCAATAGAGGACTACATCAAAAAGCACGCAGAAATTAACGAAGTAATACTTAGCGGCGGCGACCCTTTGAGTTTGAGCGATGAAAAATTGCGCTTTTTATTGGGCAAAATTGAAGCCATAAAACACATCAAAACCTTGCGCATTCACTCTCGCAGCGCCGTGGTTATGCCCAGCAGGCTAACTACTAAATTGCTGCAAATGCTGAATAAATCCAAGCTCAATATGGTTCTGGTATTGCACATAAATCATCCAAATGAAATCTCTGGCGAATTTGCCGAGGCAATACAAAAATTGGACAAGGTAACTCTGCTTAATCAGTCGGTTTTGCTCAAAGGGGTGAACGATTCGGCACAGGTATTAAGCCGACTTTCATTGGCATTATTTGATTTGGGAATTTTGCCGTATTATCTGCATTTATTGGATAAAGTCAGCGGCGCTGAGCATTTTTTGGTAAGCGATAAAGACGCTTTTGAATTGCACCAAGAGTTGGCAAAAAAACTCAGTGGCTACTTGCTACCTAGATTAGTTAGAGACGAAAATTTAGAGGCAAAAACAGCAGTTATTTTATGATTTTTTCCAAAGTTTGAATATCAATCACGCCCATATAATGATTAATCAAAGTGCCGTCTGGAGCGTAAATATAAGTAGTTGGCATACCGATAATTTCACCAAATTTTTTGAATGCGATAGGGTTGCTGGCATTATATAAAATAATCGGATAGTTCACCATATAGGTGTCTATAAAGTTGGTGATTTTCTCTCTATCGGCATTTTCATAATCCATCCCCAAAATTTCTACTTTATCTGAATACCTATTGTAAAAATCAACAAAGTCAGGAATTTCTTCTCGGCAAGGTGGACACCATGTTGCCCAAAAATTAACCACTAAATATTTGCCTTTAACGCTGGCATTATTATGCTCTTTCCCCTCTATATCTACTACCGAAAATTCAGGTAATTGAACGGTTTTTTTATCAGCAAAAACGCCATTTGATATGGATATAACCGTGCTTATGGAAAAAATTAATGCGAGTATAATGAGGTTTTTTTTCATAATGAGAGTTAAAAATGAGAGCTATAATTTATCACAATCCGAAATGCACAAAATCAAGATTGACTTTGGCAATTTTAGAAGAAAATGGCATTGATTTAGAAGTAATTAAATATCTTGAAAATCCGCCGAGCGCCGAAGAGTTAAAAGTGTTATTAACTGGGCTAAATATGGATGCAAGGGCGTTGATGCGCACTTTTGAAAAACCTTACAAAGACAATAATTTAGATGATAAATCTCTTGACGAAGATGATTTGATTCAGGCAATGATTGAGCATCCAATATTGATTGAACGCCCGATTGTTAAAACCTATAAGGGCGTTGTTATTGGACGACCGCCTGAGAATGTTTTGGCAATTATTCAGTCAACTAATAGCGTGGATAAATGACCTTTGCGAGCCTCAATGTTGGATAAATAGGCATCATCCAAACCATCGTCTGCTGAGTTTTTTACCACAGGAACAGCCAAAATCGCATCGCTCCACGCCTTTATTTCAGGTAATTGTGCCAGCGACAAGGCGTTATCGGTGTATTTGTTAATCCACGCAATACGCATAAAAATCGGCGCAAAAGCAGCGTCAATCATATTAAACTCATTGCCGTTAAAAAACTTGCCCGCTGATTTTGCCGCTAAAACTTTGTCAAAGCTTTGCAATAGTTGGGTTTTAGCTGCTATGAATTTTTGCTCATCGCCAGTAACAATGTCAAACATATTGCCCAGCATAGCAGATGAAAAAACAATCCAAGAGCGATTATTTGCCGCTTTAATCGCATCATCTGGGTGCAAATTTTTCGGGCTAATTTCATTGATAAATTCATTAATAACCATAGACTCAAAAATCGGCGTGTCGTCTGCTTTTAGCAATGGCACTTGCAGCGTAGGCGATATTTTTTTAAACCAAGCGGGCGGATCCATTGGGTTTATGTAGCTTATTTTGTAGTCAATATTACAGCTATTTAGCACGATAATCGCGCGCTGGGCAAAGGGGCAAAGTTTGAAACTTATTAGTTCTAATTGCATAATTATTCTCGGTGGTAAGGGTGATTTGTTAATAATGAATGGGCTCGGTAGATTTGTTCTACTGCCAAAAGTCGTGCCATTGAATGCGGCAAAGTGAGGTTTGACAAGCCCCATAATTGATGTGCTTGTTTTTTTATCTGCTCGCTTAAACCATCAGCACCACCAATCAGCAGTGCAACGCTAACGCCATTTTGTTGCCAATTTTGCAAAGAGTTAGCAATTTCTTTGCTGCTATTTTGTTTGCCGTTTTCATCAAATGCGATGATTAAATTTGAGCCAGCACTTGCATTTAGTAGCAGTTCGCCCTCGGCTATTTTGATTTGTTCAATGCTGGTGTTTTTGCGCTTTTGCCCTTCAATAGTAATCAGATTAAAATTCATTCCAGACGGCAGTTGTTTTTGATAATGCTCAATTCCTGTTTGTATCCAGCTGGGCATTTTTTTGCCAATGGCAATTAAATTTATTTTCATTTATGCATTATTATTTGCTATCGGAGCTCTGTCTTGCGCTTCATCAGCGCCAGTCCATAATTTCTCTAATTTGTAAAATTCTCTGGTTTTTTCGCTCATAATATGCACTACAACCTCGGCTAAATCCAGCAAAATCCAGTGTCCAGTTTCCGTGCCTTCAATGCCAACAACTTTCATTCCAAGGCGTTTGGCTTCTATTTTCACATTGTTGGCAATCCCGCGTGTGTGCTGCGTTGAACGCCCAGTGGCAATTACAATCGCCTCAATATCTGCACTTTGTTGCAAGACTTTTAAGGTGGTAATATTCTCGCCTTTTAGCTCCTCAATAATATCGGTAACGGCTTGTAATTGTTGTTTTAAGTTCATATTTTTTTGATGTAATTTATTAGTGAATCTGGCAATAATCCAGTAAGGTTGTCGCACATTTTACCCTTTAAAATACTGCGAATTTGAGTGGAAGAAATATCAATTAGCGGCGTTTTAGCAAAATAAACAGTGCTATTTTTACGCGCATCTTGGACGCTATTAGCGCGCGGAAGCACCACTAATTGTGCATATTTGCCAAGCTGCTGATGGTCTTTCCAAGTGTTTAGCGTGGCAAAACTGTCAGCGCCAATAATTAGAAAAATCTTTTTATTTGGGTAATTTGCCTTAATTTCTTTGAGCGTGTCAATCGTCCAAGAAGCACTTTTTCTGTCCATTTCGCGACTGTCAATTTGCAACTCGTCAAACTCAACAAGGGCAAGATTTAGCATTTCAAGGCGCTGCTTATTGGAAAAATGTAAGTCGTTTTTATGCACAGGCTCTTTGCACGGCAGTAAAAAAAGCTCATCTATTGCCAACTCTTTTTTGATTGCCACGGCAGTTTTTAAGTGTCCATAATGCACGGGGTCAAACGAGCCGCCAAAAAATCCAATCACAGCATCAATTTGATTGCTGATTTGCTAACAGCTGCGGTTGGATAAGTAATTAAACCTTGCGCCATACCTTCCACAAAATTAACAAAATCCGCCTCATTATCAATCAACAAATAGGCATTGCCAGATTTTTGCTCGCCCATTGTAGTTTCAATTTTGTCGCCATAATCATGCCCACAATGCAGCATAACATCATCATTAATCTGTTTGAGTTTTTGCATTGAGTGATAAAATTTAGCCGCATCAGCACCTGGCAGCGAACAATGTCCAGCACCAAAAACAAACAATGTATCGCCTGCAATCAAGTGTTTATCAAGCAAATAACAAATTCCACCAGCACTATGCCCAGGGGTGTTGATGATTTTTGCCGCAGTTTTGCCGATAAAAATAGTGTCATTATGTGCCACAGTTTCAGGCAATGTGTCAATTTGCAAATAAGGCATTTCATCAACACCTATAATAACTTTTGCGCCAGTTTTTTCCACCAATTCATCCACCGCATTAGTATGGTCAAAATGCCAATGAGTGAGCCAAATATCAGTGAGCCGGTAGCCTTTGTCAGTAATTCGCTGGATGAATAAATCCGCATCCCAAGCTGGGTCAATAAGTGCGCAAGTTTTTGTGCTATGGTCAAAAATAAAATGAATAGAATCTTCCAGCGCACCAATATGATAAAGAATTTCCAAAGTGAAATTTTGTTCGTTGTAAGTTTTAATTAGCATAGCAGTATTTTACCCAATTTCAGGCAAAATTTGACTTGACTAATTGAACGGACAGACTATAATTTACATCTTTTGCTTAATTGGCACTTTTTTGGGGCTATAGCTCAGCTGGGAGAGCGCAACACTGGCAGTGTTGAGGTCAGCGGTTCGATCCCGCTTAGCTCCACCATAGCAAAAAATATGTCGCCTTCGTCTATCGGTTAGGACCCCAGGTTTTCATCCTGGTAAGAGGAGTTCGATTCTCCTAGGCGATACCAAATACCAAAACGGTTCTATTTTAAAATTGAGCCGTTTTTTTTGTTGCTGAAAAAGGTAAAATATGCTCTGTCCCGTTCGTCTAGCTGGCCCAGGACTTCAGGATTTCATCCTGACAACAGGAGTTCAAATCTCTTACGGGACGCCAAATTAGCAGCCACAAATACCGATTTTTTTTAGTCGGTATTTTTTTGTCTGCTAATAAAAAAAATGGACTAAGGCTTTTGCGCTTTTAAGGCTTTTAAAACGCTGGTTGATAATGCTGAATCAAGGCATTTTGAATCAGAGCTTTTATTGATAATATCAATATGTTGCTTGGCTTTTTTATATTGTTTTTTAAAATTGTAATAAAGAACCATAGAGTTTTCAACCAAACAATTGTAACGGTTGTTTTTGCTATGTTTTTGATAGATTTGCTCGGTGTATTTGTATAAATCTTTATTATGCAAAGAATATTGCAATAAGGCAGCATAGGTGTTTTTATTGAGTGATAGCGCCGAATCGTCTTGATTAAGCAATTCAACAAAAGCCTGCTTGTATTTTTCAGTTTGCTTGGTGTTTAAATAAAGTTGCAACTCGTTAAAATGCGCAGAATAAAGCCCTCTATATGATACTTTTTTAAATGTTTTTATCACTTTCAAAGCTTCATCATAGCGCTTGTTTTTCATCAATATATGCATATAGCGATTTAACGAAGTATTGTCATGAGGCCAATAACTGAGTATCAATTTTTCAATTGCTATTGACTTATAAGGCTCGGCTATTTTGTAATAAGTTGTGCCAAAAACTCCAAGAATTTTTTGCAATTCTAAGTGATGAAAAAACCGTGGAGTTGCCTGTTTGAGTAGGTGTATTTTTTGTTTTTTATTCAGATAGTTTAAAGTGCTGTAAGTGTTGATCCAATCCATATAAATCACACTAATTACAATTATCATTATTAGCCAAAAAGTTTTGTTGGTTTGGTGTAATATTTTTTTGGTTTTGAGGTTTAACAACTTAATTGGCTGGATGAATTTTTCTGAGCGTTTGGCAATAAACCCAATGTAGAAACCCAAAAGCATAGCCGGAATTGCCAGTTGGTAAGGGAAAGACATCTGCATTTGCACAAACGAGCCAGACAAAGCCACCCATAACAAAAAGTAAAATAGTGCATTGTCTTTGTCGTCATTTTTGAATATTTTTCTGATAGCAACATTCAGAGTTCCAACAGCAAAAACCAAGAGTGTCATACCAGTTATTCCCAACTCCACTCCCAGCTCTAAAAAGTCATTATGCGCCCGCTGATAGCTGTTGATATTATAAGTCCCAAATCCGCCCTGAACTTCATTGTGAAACCAAGAACCCAGCCCAGTTCCAAACAAAGGGCTTGCTTTAATCATCTCAATTGCCACATCCCAAATACGAAAACGCACTTGCCTACTTTCGGTAACTGAGTTGTCGCCGGTGAATTTGTCTTCAACACTGCTCCAAACCCAAGTCCAGCCATCCTCGCCGAAGTTAATCAAGACTGCAAACAGGGCGAGTGCTAATAAAACTGCCTTGGTTTTGTCTGCGTTCCAACTGATAAAATCGCTTAAAGTTTTGCGTTTGAGCAATAAAAAAACAGCGATGAGAGCGGCCTCCCCAATGATGCTGACCCAACTTGCACGGGTTCTGGTATAGACGATAAAAACCATAATCAGCAGCATCATAATTGACAATAACCAAGTTTGAGGGCGTGTGATTTTTTTGGAAAAAAACAAAAATAATGCCAATGGCCAAATCAGCACAATCGGCTGGGTTGCCATATTTTTGTTGCCAAAAGTAGAGGCGGGAGCTTTGGCTTGTGTAACAGCAGAAAAGTCAAACCAATATTGAAAAACTCCAATAGCAGCAATCATAAAAGCCGCGATTACCAATCCCCAGCATATTTTTGTCAGCGTTTCTTGATCAAATTTTAAATTGTAGCCAACTACAAAAGCACAAAAAACCGTGAACCAAATCATCCATTTAGTAATAGTAAAATCAACATTTACTGACCAAAAAATACTAATTGTGCCTAATAAAAATAGCACCAGCCAGCTGCTTTTAACCCAACTGATATGCAAAGTTATGGTGCTTAATTCGGGTTTTTTCCATAAAGTAATCAACATCAAAATCCCAGTTCCAATGCCGGCAAAATAAGATTTTACAAATGAATGATTGGAAACTGTTTGATCCAACCAAGGAGCGGAAATTACCACTAAAATAGCCAAAACGCCGATTAAATATACATTTAAACCATTTACTGCTTTTATTTTTTTCATATTAATTCATCAAAATTTGCAAATATTAATGGTTGGATATTATAATCAGATTGTTATAAAATAATATGGTTTATTGGCAGCAAAAAGATGAGTATTTTTAATATTATTATTCCAAATCGACTAATCGGACAGCGCATTGACAGCGCCTTGGCGACTATGTTGCCGGATTATTCTCGTGGAAAAATCAGCACTTGGATTAAAAACGGAGACGCTTTTATTAACAATAAAACCTTCAAGCCGAAAGACAAAGTAATCGGCAATCAGATTGTCAGACTTGAAATTAAGGCAACAAAAAGTAATGATTGGAAAGCTCAAAATATTGCCATCAGCGTGGTTTATGCAGATGATGATATTATTGTTATCAACAAGCCTGCTGGGCTGGTAACGCACCCGGGGGCAGGAAATTGGACGGGGACATTGGCAAATGCCTTGTTGTATTATGACCCAACACTTGCCCAACTTGATAGGGCTGGAATTGTGCATCGTTTGGACAAAAACACTTCTGGTTTGATGGTGGTGGCTCGCAGTCAATTGGCACAAAAAAACTTGGTTGAGCAGTTGCAAACCCATAGTATTAGCAGAGAATATAGTGCGATTGTGTATGGATATATGATTGCCGGTAGCACGGTAACTGCTCCGATTGGTCGCCATCCAAAAGAGCGCATCAAGCAAGCGGTAGTTGAAGAGGGCAGTGGCAAAGATGCTATTACTCATTATCGAGTGATTGATAGATTTGCCAATCACACCCATATTAAGGCGATTTTGGAAACTGGGAGAACTCATCAAATCCGCGTGCATATGGCACATATTGGCCATCCGCTGATTGCCGATCCGATGTATGGCGGCAAAATTCGTTTCCCCCAAAAAGCCCCGCAGCAGCTCAAAGATGCCCTTAAAAACTTTAAGCGCCAAGCACTGCATTCTAAAAAAATGACCTTGACCCATCCGATTTCTGGCGAGAAAATGTCGTTTAAGGCGACTCTGCCGCAAGATATACAAGATATGCTCAAAATATTATCCGTATATGACAAAGCATAGCAATTTTCCAAGCAATGTCAGGCTGTTATCCACCAAGCGTTATTTAGCTTCTGCTGCTGGTGTTGGCAATTATGACAACTTCAATCTTGCCACTCATACTGGCGATAATCTTGATGTAGTGCTGCATAATCGCCAATTATTGGCTCGGCATTTTAATTTGCCAAATATGCCAAAATGGCTCAATCAAACCCATTCTAATATTTGTTTAGAAGCAAGTGCAAAAAGCTGTGAAGGTGATGCGATTATTACTAAAAACAGCAAAACAGTTTGTGCAATAATGACAGCAGATTGCCTGCCTATTTTTGCTACTAATACACAGGGATTGCAAGTGGGAGTTGCGCATGCTGGCTGGCAGGGTATTTTAAATGGGGTGATTGAATCCTTTATTGCGGCTTTTGATGAGAGCGAATTATTGGTGCATTTTGGCCCAGCAATTTCAGCTAAAAACCTTGAAGTCGGCAGCGAGGTATTTGAACAATTTGTTGATAAAGACCAAAAACTTAGCGCCGCGCTAACGCAAAAAGGCGAAAAATACCACTTAGATATTTATCAGGCAGCACGCATAATTTTGGGTAATTTAGGCGTTAATTCCATCACCGGCGGCGATGAATGCACTTTCGCGCAAAGTCAAGATTATTTTTCCTATCGCCGAGATGGAGCAAAATCAGGCAGAATGGCGCACCTTATTTGGATAGATATTTAGTGATGGTTTTTTTGAATATTGGCGCAAAAATATACAATAGTGGAAAACCAACAAGCCAAGCCACAAAAAAGCCAGACAGCCATTTATCAATGGTTTGCTCGTTCCAGCCGATATTCAAATAAGTTACCACAAATGACATAATTCCAACCATAAATAGGCTCATTACAATGCTAAATATTAAGTGTATTTTCTTTTCCATATTATTTTCCTTGTTGTGCTTTTGCCTTGCCACTAACGCTAAAATCCATTTTTTTAGTTGTAAGGTTTAGATGATAATAATGCAAAGCTTGTTGCTTGCGCTGCTTTTGCTGCACCACGCAGCCGATTGTTTCAAACTCATTTTTCAGCTCAATTTCATCATACTCAGTGTTGAGCGGCACTAAAAATTTGCTCGCTCCTCGTTCGATATATTGGCGAAAATATAGCTCGCCTTCAAAACGAACAACGGCATAAGCACGAGGATGGATTTTCATACCCGGATCTATGATTAAAATGCAGTTTTCGCTAAATTCTGGCTCCATATAGCTGCCCAAATTTTGCAATGCAAAAGGCTCTGAGTTGGTGCTGCAACTGCTTTCTAACAATTCTTTTGGAGTGATTATTTCTGACATAATGGGCAATAAAAAGTGGAGCGTTGATTTTGAGTAATGCGAGATATTTTACTATTACATTTGTCGCAATTTTCACTTTTACGCCCATACACGGACAAAGTTTGTGAGAAATAGCCGGGCTGACCGTCCACCGCAGAGAAATCTTGTAAGGTTGTGCCGCCGGCTTTAATTGACTGAATGAGGATTTTTTTGATACATTGAGTTAGCGCCTTATAGCGTTTTTTGCTCACACTATCAGCTTGATTTTGGGGGTTTATGCCAGAGCAAAATAGACTTTCACAAGCGTAAATATTGCCCACGCCAACCACGATTTTGCTATCCATAATAAACGCCTTAATGTTTTGCTTTTTGCGCCGTGATTTGTTGTATAAATATGCCTCATCAAACTCATCTTCTAACGGCTCAACACCGAGATTATCCAGCAAAGGATGAGAATTATTTTGAGTAAATAACACCGCGCCAAATCGCCGTGGGTCGTTGAGACGCATACATTTTCCGTTTGTAAAAATCAGCTCAAAATGGTCGTGTTTTTTCAAAGGCTCATCGCTTTGAAGCACCTTAATCGAGCCACTCATTCCCAGATGAATAATCAGCATTCCAACTTCAAACCTCAGCAGTAAATATTTGCCTCGTCTATCAATGCTATTTACTACTTGATTGGCAAGAGTTTTGGGCAAATGCTGGGGGATTTCCCAACGCAAATTATCCCGATAAAGCACCGCTTTTTTAACCTGTTGATGGATAATCAGCGCTTGCAATCCAAGTTTGGTGGTTTCAACTTCTGGCAATTCTGGCATAAATTTAGTTCAAATAAATAAAATTAAGCCATTATAATAACTAATTCAATAACAACGGAGAGAAAGATGGGTTTTATTAATTCGGTAAAAGGAAAGATTATTTTAGGTTTTGTTTTAACGGCGATTATGGTTGCTTTTGTTGGTATGGAATCCATCGCCAATAAGCACTACGCTCTAACAGTTTGGCTACATGTGCTTGCTGGCATTGCGTGGATTGGTTTGCTTTATTATTTCAATTTTGTGCAAGTACCGGCAATGGGTGCGGTGCTAGCGGACAAAGAATCTCCGGCGGTGATTGGCAAATATATTGCGCCGAGAGCTTTGCTTTGGTTTCGGATGGCAGCAGCCACAACTTGGATTTTGGGCTTAGTTTTATTAGCACTACAATCTCGCGGTATGGAAGGAATCATCGGCGCATTTACTTTTGCATCAGGCTATGTTGTAATCGGTATCGGCGCTTGGATGGGCACGATTATGGCGTTTAATGTTTGGTTTATTATTTGGCCAAATCAGCAAAAGATTTTAGGGATGAAAAAAGCAAATGAGGAAGAAGTTGCAAGTGCCAAGAAAAATGCGGCATTAGCATCAAGCATCAATGTGATTTTATCTGTGCCGATGTTGCTAACTATGATTGCTTGGCACTAAAAAATTAAATCTATTTTTTTGTAAAAAAGCCGAGACATTGTTCTCGGTTTTTTTTCGGCGGATGAAAATGGTATAATTTGTCGCTATGTTAAAAAGAAACCCTAAACTCAAAGTCAGCGGCGCTGATGCGCAAAGTTTTTTGCAAGGGCAATTATCCAACGATATTGATAAAATTACTGATGGGAAATGGCAATTAAACTCCTATTGCCAGCATCAGGGGCGCATTATTGCTTTGCTGTGGGTTGGCAAGCAGGGCGATGATTTTTTGCTGGATTTTCCTGCTGATTTGCTTGCCGTAGTGAAAAATCGTTTGACTATGTTTGCGCTGAATTCTACGGTTACTTTTGACGAAATTGATGCGCAAGCTGACGCTGCTGATGAGGCGCAAGTAACGCTGGCAAGCAGTGAGAAATTCATCCCGCAGGATTTAAACCTTGATATTGATGAGGCTGGCGTGAGTTTTACTAAGGGCTGTTATCCCGGGCAAGAAGTGGTGGCACGCGTGCATTATCTTGGAAAACCGAAGAAAAGGCTGTATCAATTTGAATGCGATTTTGCAGTTTTACCACTTGATAAAATAACCTTAGAAGGCGATACTAAGTCTGTTGGCAGCGTGCTTAATCAGGTAAAATATCGCTTTTTTGCGGTTGTGAAAACTGCCGAAGCAGACAAGAATGAGCAACAATTTTTTATTAACAATAAGCCAATCAAATTAATAGAATTGGCGCAATTTTCAGTATAAAAACTTTATGAAACTAACTAAATTTTTGGCGTTATCGGCGCTTGTTTTTCCTGTTTTTGCCTTTGCCAATCCCATTCAAAAAAACCTTGATTTGACCAGCCATTGGTCAGGATATGCAGCTTTGATTTTGTTTCTGCTGGCTTATATTTTAGTGATGGTGGAAGAATTTACCTGTTTTAGAAAATCCAAGCCAGTTATTTTTGCCGCTGGCATTATTTGGGCGATGATTGCTTGGGTTTATGCTTCTCAAGGGTTTCCACACAGCGCTGAGGTAGCGCTTCGCAGCAATTTATTAGAATATTCCGAGCTGCTTTTATTTTTGCTGGTGGCTATGACTTATATTGAGGCTATGAAAGAGCGGCAAATATTTGAGGCGCTTAAAACTTGGTTAGTGAACAAAGGGCTATCGCTGAGGCAATTATTTTGGCTAACTGGTTTTTTGGCGTTTTTTCTCTCTCCAATAGCAGATAATCTAACCACCGCCTTGATTATGGGCGCTGTGGTGATAGCAGTTGGCGGCAATAATGTGCGTTTTGTTTCCATTGCTTTTGTCAATATTGTGGTAGCAGCCAATGCTGGCGGGTCATTTAGCCCATTTGGCGATATTACTACGCTGATGGTTTGGCAAAGTGGCACTGTTGAATTTCATCAATTCTTTAATTTATTCATACCAGCGCTTATCAATTTTGTGGTGCCAGCTTCGATTATGCATTTTGCCATTGATAAAACCAGCAACACCTCCAACACCGCGACAAGCAGCATTATTGCCATTAAAACCGGAGGAATATTGATTGTCGTTTTGTTTATCTTGGCGATTGCTACGGCTGTGAGTTTTCATAATTTCCTACACCTGCCACCAGCGATGGGAATGATGCTGGGATTGAGTTATCTGATGATTGCATCATTTTATATTCGCAAAGGTGTGCGTGGTTCTGATGACGATTTTGATATTTTCAAAAAAATAGCCAGAGCCGAATGGGACACTTTGTTATTCTTTTTTGGCATTATTTTAAGCGTTGGCGGCTTGGCTTTTATTGGCTATTTGACTTTTGTTTCAGAGATTATGTATTCCTCGATTGGCGCTACAAATGCTAATATTTTGGTTGGCGTGTTGTCGGCAATTGTTGATAATATTCCAGTGATGTTTGCAGTTTTGGCTATGAATCCTGATATGAATTTGAACCAGTGGCTATTGGTAACATTGGCTGCTGGTGTTGGTGGCAGTTTGTTGTCAATTGGTTCTGCTGCTGGCGTGGCGTTAATGGGGCAGTCAAAAGGACTTTACACATTTACCAGCCATTTAAAATGGACACCGGTCATCGCTCTTGGATATATTGCCAGTGTTTATGCGCATATTTTAATCAATGGCAGTTAAGAATTTATTGGTTGATATTGGCAATAGTAGCGTCAGTTGGGAGTTTGATGGCAATTATGATAGCGTTTATATTGAAAATTTTAGTGCAGAAAAATTGCCAAAACATCAACTCAGCACCATTTCCTGCGTGGCAAATTACGATTTAATTGAGCAATTTACCAATCCAACTATTATTAAACCTAAGGCTTTTGCAGGCGTGATTTTTGATTATAATTTAGAGCAATTTGGAGTTGATAGGTTTTTAGGGCTGATGGCTGGCGCAGATATTCACCCTCAGCAGGACTTTATGCTGGTTGATATTGGCACTTTTGTTACCATTGATTTGGTGCAAAACGGCAAGCACATTGATGGCGGAATTGCTCCTGGATTGGCATTATTGCAAGCGAGTAAAAATTTTAAAGGCGCTGATAGTAAAAAGTCGTGGAAAATGGGCACACAAAATATGTTGCGTGATTATATAATCGGGCGCTGGAATGGTTTTAAAGGGGCAATTTTGCTTACTGGCGGCGACAAAGAATTGGTGCAGATAAAGCAAGGCGAGTATTATCAAAATTTGGTTATAGAGGGGTTAAAAATAATAAATGAATAGAGTTTTATCAGCAATGAGACCAACAGGGGGCTTGCATCTGGGGCATTATCACGGTGTTTTGAAAAATTGGCTAACACTGCAAAATGAGTATGATTCTTACTTTTTTGTTGCCGACTGGCACGCTTTCACCACCCATTATGCCGACAAAATTGATCTGGCAAATAATGTTAACGAAATGGTGGTTGATTGGCTGGCAGCTGGCATCAATCCAAATACCTCAACGATTTTTGTGCAATCAAAAGTGTCGGAGCATGCGGAATTGCACCTGCTTTTATCAATGAGTACTCCGCTATCTTGGTTGGAAAGGGTGCCTTCTTATAAAGACCAACAGGAAAAACTCAAAAGCAAGGATTTGGGCACTTATGGTTTTTTGGGTTATCCATTGTTGCAAAGTGCTGATATTCTCATTTATAAAGCCGGATTAGTGCCTGTGGGCGAAGATCAAGTTGCACATATTGAGCTGACACGCGAAATTGCTCGGCGATTTAATTATGTGTATGGACGAGAGGATGATTTTGAGAAAAAAGCAGAAGCGGCAATTAATAAAATGGGTAAGAAGCAAGCAAAATCTTATCGCTCATTGCGCAAATCTTATCAAGAAACTGGCGATTTAGAGGCACTTGACAAGGCGCAAGCTTTGCTAAAAGAGCAACAAAATATCACCCTGGGCGACAGAGAAAGATTGCTTGGATATGTTGAAGGCGTTGGCAGAATAATCTTGCCAGAGCCCGAGCCGATACTCACAGAAACCGCAAAAATGCCTGGTTTAGACGGGCAAAAAATGAGTAAATCTTATGGCAATACTATTTCTTTGCGCGATAGTGCAGCTCAGATTGAAACCAAAGTCAAACGAATGCAAACCGACCCAGCACGCATCAAACTCAGCGATGCTGGCGACCCGCAAAAATGCCCAGTATGGCAGCTGCACAAAATCTATTCCGATGAGCAAACCCGCAGCTGGGTCAAAGACGGCTGCACTAATGCAAAAATGGGCTGTATTGAATGCAAACAGCCGGTGATTGATGCCATCAAAAACGAGTTAGAGCCTATGCAAGAGCGAATTGCCAAATATCAAAAAGACCCAGAACTTATCAAACAAATCATCCACGAAGGCTCAGAAAAAGCCCGCACAGTCGCCAAAGAAACTATGGCAGAAGTGCGCGAGGCGATGGGTATCAACTATTGATTATGATAAACGAGCTTAATCTGCAAATCGTGCCGCCTACCAAAGGCATTGAGTTTTAAATGCCTGAAAGATTACAAAAACTCATTTCCAGTGCGGGTTACGGCTCGCGCCGTTGGGCAGAGCGGCTGATTGAACAGGGGCGGATTGAGGTTAATAACAAAACTGCGAGTATCGGCGATAAGGTAAAAATCACTGATGCGGTCAAAATTGACGGGCGCAAAATCGACCTTGAACGCTATCAGGAAGAGGATACCAAGGTTATTATTATGAATAAACAAGCTGGCGTTATTTGCTCTAATAAGGACGAAAAGGGGCGCAAAAGCGTGTTTGATTTTCTGCCAAAAGAGTCGCGTTGGGTGATGGTTGGGCGTTTGGATTTGAACACATCGGGCTTGCTGCTGTTTGCAAATAATGGTGATTTGGCAAATAAATTGATGCATCCAAGCTTTGAAATTGAGCGTGAATATTCGGTTCGCGTGCTGGGAAAAGTGGAAAATCAAGATTTGCAACAATTAACCGAAGGCATCGAATTAGAAGACGGTTTCGCCAAGTTTTCCAGTGTTAGTATTGGTGGCGGTAGCGGCGCAAATCGCTGGTATAAAGTGGCGTTAAAAGAAGGGCGCAAACGCGAAGTTCGCCGCCTGTGGGAAGAATTAGGCTTCAAAGTATCACGCCTTATCCGCATCCGTTTTGGCGAAATTCGCCTACCAGAAAATCTCAAAGCCAATCAATTTGATTATCTAAAACCGTGGCAAGTAAAACAGCTGCTTGACAGTGTTGGTTTAAAGTCTTAAATGTTGTATTTTTAAATCATCTTTATTGTTTTTTCGTTGTCAAGTTTTTGTTAAATTTTCCTCAATTGCTACCTATCTATGGGATGATATTGTCAACCTTAAAAGCCTGTGAACTATGTTAAATTTAGTATTATTTGAGCCAGAAATTCCCAATAATACTGGCAGCCTTATTCGTCTGAGCGCCAATATGGGTGCGGCTTTGCATCTAATTAAACCATTCGGTTTTGAGATGAGCGATAAACGATTGAGGCGCGCTGGGCTGGATTACCAAGAATTAGCGCAAGTATTTGAGTATAAAAACTTTGCTGATTATCTCGCTAAAAACAAGCCAAAACGCCTGTTTGCGGTGAGTTCCAAGGTCAAACAAAACTATGCAAAAGTCAAGTATCAAGACGGTGATTCGTTTTTATTCGGCCCAGAAACCAGAGGGCTGCCGCAGCAAATATTGGAACAATATCAGGGCATAACTTTGCCGATGCAAGCGGGTTCTCGCAGTTTAAACCTCTCAAATTGCGTCTCTATTATTGCTTATGAGGCTTGGCGACAAGTGGGATTTTCTGGGGCAAAAAATGATTAAATTTGCGTTTGTATTTTTGCTACTATTTTCCTTGAATGCTGGCGCAAATAGCAATAGTTGCGTGGTTTTGCTTTATCATAATTTTTCTAACGCTACGCCAAAATCAACCAGTATCAGCCCAAAATTATTTGAACAACACTTGCGTTATTTGCAACAAAATGATTTTAAAGTGTTAAAGTTAGAAACGATGATAAAACGCTTAGACAAAGGGTTTACGGATAAATGCGTGGTGCTGACGGCGGATGATGCTTATAAATCTATCGTTGAAAATGCCTACCCTTTGTTGCAAAAATATCAGATGCCGATGAGCGTTTTTGTGTCAACAGATGCGCTGGATAAAAAATATAAGGCTATGATGACTTGGCAGCAAGTGCGCGATATTGATGGGCAAATTATTCAATTTTACAACCATACTAAATCTCATCAACATCTTTTAAAATTGGATAGTGGGCAAATTAAAACGCAAATTGATTATGCGCAAAAACGCCTAAATCAAGAGTTGGGAGTGCGTCAAAAAATCTTCGCTTATCCTTATGGAGAGGCAAATCCTGTCATTATTCAGCAGCTTAAAAAATTGGGTTATATAGTTTTTGGGCAACATTCTGGAGTGGTTTCTGCCAGTAGTAATTTGCAAAATTTGCCGCGTTTTCCGATGGCAGCAGAATATGCCAAAATGCAGAGCTTTAAAATCAAAGTGAACGCCTTGCCGATGATGGTTAAAAATATCAATTTCAATCCAGTATTCACCCAAAATCCGCCAACTCTAACGCTTGAATTTACTCAAACTCTGAGTAAGCAGCAAAAGGCTAACTTGCAATGTTTTTTTGAAAATAGCTTGGCAAATAAAGTCTGGCAAGGCGATAGAAAAATCAAAATCAGCGCCAAAAAACCACTAACTCAGCGCCGTAGCAAATACAATTGCACTATGCCCAGCGGGCAAAAAGACAAATATTATTGGCATAGCGTGCAGTGGATAAATCCTAAAATAGCCGAATGAGATTCTGAGCGTTGTTAAAGTCTTTGATGTCCAGCGCTTTTTTGCCTGAAAGCTGCACGGTTTGCAGGCTTAAAACACCGTCAGAAGTGGCAACAAGGCATTCTTTTTTATTACTTTTGATGATTTCACCGGGCTGATGATTGGTATTATTTTGCACAATTTCAGCAGATAAAATGCGTAAAATTTTATCATCAAATTTATCACTTGAAGCGTGAGTTTGAGCGATAGGATATGGGTTAAACGCTCTGATTTGCCGCCCAATTTCTACCGCAGATTTGTGCCAATTTATCCAAGCTTCGTCTTTGCTGAGCTTTTTGGCATAAGTGATATTTTTCAGACTTTGCTTTGCCGGAGTTAATTTTTTGATGTTTTCCAAAGCCTTAATAATTGCCTCAGCTGCCAATAATGACAGCTTGTCGGTGAGAGACTTAGTAGTGTCAGAGCTGGTAATATCGCAGGTTTTTTCTAGCAAAATATCGCCAGTATCAAGCCCTGAATCCATTTGCATAATGCTAATTCCAGTGGTTTTATCGCCTGCCAAAATAGCGCGTTGAATTGGCGCTGCACCGCGCCAGCGAGGCAATTTTGAAGTGTGAATATTCAAGCATCCATACCGATGGCCGGCTAGCACTTTCGGTGGCAACAATTGACCATATGCCACCACCACCATTATTTCAGCGCCGAGATTTATCAAGTCTTGCTGTGTTTTTTGCTCTTGGAAATTTTGTGGCTGAAAAACGCTTAAATTGTATTCTAATGCTGCTTTTTTGACAGGGCAAGCCGCAAGCTCACGACCTCTGCCTTTATGGCGGTCGGGCTGGCAATAAACACCCTCAATATTATGTCCAGCATCTATAAGTGCCGTTAAAACAACAACTGAAAATTCTGGTGTGCCAGCAAAAACTATGCGCATTATTTCAGCGTTTTCCGAGCGTTTTTGATTGCCAATTTTACTTGACGAGGTGCAGTTCCGCCACAATGGTCACGCGCAGAAATAGAGCCTTCTGGTGTCAGCACAGCAAACACATCGTTTTCAATATTTGCGCCGAATTTTTGCAACTCTTGCAAACTCAGTTCAGATAAGTCTTTTTGCTCTTTGATAGCGTAAGCTACCGATTTGCCAACCGCTTCGTGGGCATCGCGAAACGGCAAGCCTTTTTTCACCAAATAATCTGCTAAATCAGTCGCTGTGGAATAGCCTTGTTTGGCAGAATTATGCATAGAATCGCGTTTGACCTTGATAGTCGGCAGCATATCGGCAAACACACGCAAGCAGGCTTTGAGAGTTTCAACCGTGTCAAATAGTGGCTCTTTGTCTTCCTGATTGTCCTTGTTATAGGCGAGTGGCTGAGATTTCATAATCGTCAACATTGCCAGCAAATTGCCATAAACTCGCCCACTTTTTCCACGCACCAATTCTGCCACATCTGGATTTTTCTTTTGCGGCATTATCGATGAGCCTGTGCAAAAGCCGTCTGCCAGCTCGATAAAATCAAACTGGGCGCTTGACCATAAAATCAGTTCCTCTGAAAAACGCGACAAATGCATCATAATAATACTGGCAGCGCCCAGAAATTCAATGGCAAAATCACGGTCGCTAACAGCGTCCAATGAGTTGTTGCAAATGTTGTCAAAACCCAACAATTTTGCTGTTAGATCGCGATTTATTGGGTAGCTTGTTCCTGCGAGTGCGGCGGCTCCGAGCGGCATTGAGTTGGTGCGTTTGCGGCAATCTATCAGGCGTTCAGAGTCGCGTTTTAGCATTTCAAAATACGCCAATAGGTGATGGGCAAAACTTACTGGTTGCGCGACTTGCAGATGGGTAAAACCTGGCAATATTGTGCCAGTTTCTTGCTCTGCTAAATCTAATAATGAACCTTGTAAACGCTTTATTTCAGCGTCAATATCATTAATTTGTGATAGCAAATATAGGCGAATATCCGTTGCCACTTGGTCGTTGCGTGAGCGACCGGTATGTAATTTTTTGCCAGCAGCGCCAATCATTTCAACTAATCGAGCCTCAATATTCATATGCACATCTTCCAAATCAACCGACCACTCAAACTTGCCAGCCTTGATTTCATCAGCAATTATCTCCAAAGCTGCAATGATTTGCGATTTTTCTTCGCCGGTCAAAATGCCAACTTCGCTAAGCATCGTGGCATGCGCTATTGAGCCTTGAATATCATAAGGTGCGAGTATTTTGTCGAAAAACACCGAAGCGCCAAAAATTTTGACAAATTCATCAGTTGGTTGCTCAAAGCGTCCGCCCCAAGATTGGTTAGTTTTGCTCATAAAACTCCTTGTTTATTTAATATTTTGTCTAATTCTGTCCAATAAAATTCTTTGCTGGCAACGCCAATAACCTTATCCAGCAGCCTGCCATCAGCATCAAATAGCAACAAAGTTGGGTAAAAATCTACTTTATGCTTCAAAGCAAAATAATCATTGCTAATTTGCGCGCCATCAAAACCATACATATCCAAATTTTCGCTTGTTTCTATTTGACGAATGATAAGTTTATCGCTATATTCATCAAGCTCTATCATCGGCTCTATCACCTCTTTTATCACAAAATGACACCAAGGGCAATCTTGCAAATGCAGCAATAACAAAATTTTTTTATCAGTATTTTTTGCTTGTTGCTTTGTTTGAAAAAGGTTTTTTGCTGGCAAAATCTGCATAGTTTTTTTGTTAAAATATAGCCTTATACGATTTTAAATCAATTTAATGCAACAAACAATCAAAATTGCAACACGCAAAAGTCCATTGGCACTTTGGCAAGCAGAATATGTGAAGGAAAAATTGCAACTTTGCCATCCGAATTTAACCATTGAACTGGTTAAAATGATGACTAAAGGCGATAAAATACTCAATTCTCCTTTGGCAAAAATTGGCGGGAAAGGCTTGTTTATCAAAGAGTTAGAGATTGGAATGCTTGATGGCAAAGCAGATATTGCCGTGCATTCTATGAAAGATGTGCCGTATCAACTTCCAGCGGAATTTGAGCTCGGAGCAATACTTGAAAGGGAAAATCCGTTTGATGCTTTTGTTGCTAATAATTTTGATAGCATTGCCGATTTGCCACAAGGCGCAAAAGTTGGCACTTGCTCAATGAGGCGTATTGTGCAGCTGAAATCTATGCGCCCCGATTTGCAGATTGTAGATTTACGCGGCAATGTTAATACTCGGCTCGAAAAATTAGATAATGGCGAATATGACGGCATTATTTTGGCTTGTGCTGGGCTAATTCGCTTAGGTTTTGAGGATAGAATAAAGCAGCAAATACCAGCCGAACAATCGCTGCCTGCTGTTGGACAGGGCGCTGTTGGCATTGAAATTAGAGCGGGCGACCAAAATATATTGGATTTAATTTCCCCATTGATTGACACGCAAACTACTTATAGAGTAGAGGCAGAGCGGGCAATGAACGCACAATTGGAGGGTGGCTGCTCTGTGCCAATTGCGGGTTTTTCAACCATAAATAAGGATAAAATTACACTTTCAGGATTGGTTGGAAATGTTGATTCTGGTGTTATTTTAAAGCACCAAGTTTCAGGCAGCGTCCAACAAGCGCAAATGTTGGGATTTCAATTGGCAGATAAGCTGATTGAAATGGGAGCACGCGATATTTTAGCAAATTGAATATTAACGAATAGGAGAAAATTATGTTTAGATTTATTGAAAAAGTTTTTTTGAAAATAACCCAAATTGTAGGCTTGTTACTTGCGGCTATTGTGCTGATTATGGCAGTATTTTTGGGCTATGAGAGAAGTAACATCCAAAATGAAAAAAGTGATATTCCGCTGATTAAATTTGCTGATTATCAAAAAACAGCGCTAATTCAACAAAAAGAAATTGTCAAAAAATTAGACAGTGGCAAGCGTTTTAATCAAGATTTTAACGCTTACTCAGAGGATGTTGCCAAAGCTTTGAAGAATTTATCCGGCAAAATCAGCAGCAAAAACCTTGAACAAAAAGTCAAAGTTTCAATCAAAATCAAAGTCAATCAATACCCACGATCGGTGCAATTACAATATATTCAATCTTTGGCAAAACTTATAAATCAAGCGGCAACCGTTGGTGCCAAAGTGAATGTAGAAGAGTTGACGGATTGGCATGACCAATCTTTTTTCCAGCAAATACGCCAAAAAGATGATAAAAACTTCTTGCAAATCGCCTCGCTGAAAATAGAAAAAGTGGCTTATTCAGCAATCTGGGATGCTTTGATTATCTTTATGATTTTGATAATTATGCTTGCAGTTTTACGCATCGAACAAAATACTCGCAAAAAATAAAGCTGTTATTTAAAAATCAGCAATATTTTTGGGGCGTTGATTGGTTGCGTTTCTTAAATTAGGCGTTTTTTATTTATACAAAGGTCTATCAGAGTTTTAAATTTGCAAAATAAAGTCGCTTTTTGCATAACATTTACCGTTAATTTGCAGCTGTATTTGATGAGTTCCAGAGTGTAATTTTTTGGTGCTCATTAGTTTAAACAAATGCTTTTTTTGCAATAAAGTTGGAGTTTTTGCTGGCAAATCAAGAGTTTTGAGTTTGAACACTTTTGTAGATTTACGCGCGTTTTTGCTTGGATAAATAATTTTATAATCAATCATCAACTTCTGCCTGTTAGCGCTATTAATATCAAAGGAAAAATCAAGCCACTCGCCCAGACAAATGCGCTTATTTTTGAGCTTAAAATTGCTAATATCAATGCGTGGATTAGGCTTAAAACCAAGCAATTCAAGTGCATCAATATTGCCTTGTTTCAGTAAAGTTCGTAACGAATGTTTAAGCAAAAAATCCAGCTGTTTTTTGTCTTTTTGCCTGTTTTCTACTTGCCATTTTTTCAGCGTGTTGACAACCAAATCTGCGTCAAATTTAGCAATATCATTCAAATGATTGGCAACTGAGCGCACCACAAAGCGGGTTTTGTCAGAATACAGATTATTCAAAATAGGCAGCGCTTTTTGATAATCCAAGCTGATGCCGATGCACCATGGTAGTTTTGGACGCAGACCCTCAGATGCCAAGCGGCGCTGATGATAGTTATCTGATAGTGACATTTTGCGCATAAAACGAAGGCTTTGCTGTGGATATTTATTGATGAAAAAACGCACAGAATCTTCGCAACTAAAACGCTTTGTCATTGCTGCCAGAGCCTCAAAAGCAAGGTTTAGATGTTGCTTCTGCAAGCCATTTTTTGCCACAAAATCAGATAGTGGAGCAAAGATGAAATCGCCAAAATCATTATCTTTTTTGTTAGCATCAAGCTCTTCTGGCAGGGCTTTTAATAAAATATCTGTGGCACTTGAAAAATCTTCTGGTAGCTGCTTTTCCAGCTGCTTTCTAAGGCAATAAATGCGTTGTTTTAGCTCTAAATGTGGGAATCTTCTAAGACTTTGAAAGACAAATTTTTCTGCGTCAAACGGCGGATAAGCGCCTTTGATAAGTGCGCCTAAATACTCAACTTTTTGGCGATTAAAAAGCGTATCTTTTAAATAAAATTTTTCCATTTTTAGCCTTCAAACAAGGCATCAATAAATTCGTTTGCAATAAATGGTTTAAGGTCGTCGTCAGTTTCGCCGATGCCGATGTAGCGAATTGGCAATCCTAATTCGTTGGCAATGGCAAAAACGATGCCGCCTTTGGCAGTGCCGTCCAGCTTGCTGATGCTGATGCCGCTGAGTTGGACGGATTTGTTGAATGCTTTGGCTTGAACCAACGCATTTTGACCAGAACTGCCGTCCACCACCAACATTACTTCGTGCGGTGCGTCTTGGTTTTGCTTGCCGATGACGCGCTTGATTTTTGCCAATTCTTGCATCAAATTATCCTGCGTGTGTAAGCGTCCAGCCGTGTCAGCAATGAGAATATCAATATTTTTGGCTTGTGCAGATTGATAAGCATCAAAAATAACCGCAGCTGCATCAGCGCCAGTTTTTTGAGAAACAACCACGCAGTCGTTGCGTTGCCCCCAGACTTGTAATTGCTCAACAGCCGCAGCACGAAAGGTGTCTCCAGCAGCAAGCATTACTGATTTTCCTTGTTTTTGAAAATGTTTTGCCAGCTTGCCGATGGTTGTAGTTTTGCCCGCGCCATTCACTCCGACCACCAAAATCACAAAAGTTTCTTGCGATTTTGGTTGAAGAATATTATCTTCAATCAATAATTTTGATAGCTCAATTTTTAAAAAATTGTATAAAGCTTCGGTGTCTTTTAATGTTTTTCTGGATGCATTTTCACGCACAGATTGCAGCAACATATCCGTAGTTTGAATTCCAACATCAGCAGTAATCAGCAGCGTTTCAAGCTCTTCTAATAGCGCATCATCAATGGTTTTTTTGCCCAGTAATAGTGCGGATAATCCAGATCCGAGCAGCAGCTTAGTTTTATTCAAACGCTGTTTCAAAGAGGAATTTTCTGCGTTTTTAGCGCCAGTTTTTTTGAAAAAATTAAACATATAACAGTTTGTGAAAAAAACCCAATTTTACCGTGAAACTGTTTTTGTGATTAAGGCGTATAATAATAATAACTTTGCGACCAAAATCTGGCATGAAAAAAATCAAAGAGCATTATATTACCAACGAAACAGATTATTTTAACCGCCGCTCTTTCATCAAACAAAGTGTGCAATTTGGCGTTGGATTGGCATCTTTTTCAGCTTTTGCTGCCAAAGCAGAAGGTAGTCTCGGCGGCGGTTTTGCCGACAAAATAATCAAAAGCAACTACGGCAAAGACTTAACTCCGCACACTTTCAAACAAATCAGCAGTTATAACAACTTCTACGAATTTGGAACTGGCAAGCGCGACCCAGCAAAAAATGCGCACACACTAAAACCAAAACCTTGGCATATCCAAGTTTCTGGCGCATGCGCCAAGCAGGGCAATTATGATTTAGAGGACTTCATCAAGCCTTATCAACTGGAAGAACGCACCTATCGCTTTCGCTGCGTGGAAGCTTGGTCAATGGTAATTCCTTGGGTCGGCGTGCCTTTGGCGGATGTGCTTAAAACTTTTGCCCCGACTTCTAAGGCAAAATATGTGGTTTTCAAAACCTTGCTTGACAAAGAGCAAATGCCAGGGCAAAAAAGCGCAACCCTTGATTGGCCTTATCTTGAAGGTTTGACAATTGCCGAGGCGATGAATCCGCTGTCAATGCTGGCAGTTGGATTGTATGGTAAAACTTTGCCAAATCAAAATGGTGCGCCGCTGCGTTTGGTAGTGTAGAAATATGGTTTTAAAAATATCAAATCCATTGTTTCTATTCATTTTCAAGAGCATCCACCGATCAACAGTTGGCAAATTCAAGCGCCGAGAGAATATGGATTTTATGCTAATGTTAATCCAAATGTGGATCATCCGCGCTGGTCTCAGGCGCGTGAGAGGGTGATTGGGCAGGGCAGTTTTTTCTCGCCAGCCAAGCGCAAAACAGAAATGTTCAACGGTTATGCCAAAGAAGTCGCACACTTATACACAGATCTTGACTTAAAAAGAAACTTCTAAATTTATGACTATTTCTTGGCAAAAACCACTGCTATTTTTATTGCTGCTAATGCCTTTTATGCAGCTGCTTTTTGATGTTTTGATGGGCAATCTAATTGACCCGATTGAGGAAATCACCAATCCCACTGGACTTTGGGCGCTGCGGCTTTTGCTACTGAGTTTGCTGATAACGCCGCTGAATAAAATCCTGCCATTTTCTATTATTAAATACCGGCGAATGATTGGCGTATTTAGCTTTTTTTATGCTTGTTTACATCTGGGCATTTTCCTGATTGACCAGCAATTTAACCCCGAATTTATTGCCGAAGACATTATCAAACGCCCCTATATTACCATAGGATTTTCTACTTTTATTATACTGTTTTTGTTGGCAATTACCTCCACTAACAAAATGGTGCGCTGGCTCGGAAAACGCTGGAAAAAACTGCATAAATTCATTTATCTGGCAACTATTTTGGCAGTTGTGCATTTTTATTGGCAAGTAAAATCTATCGCTGACATAGAGCCGCTAATTTACACTTTGATAGCTTTGATTTTGCTCAGTTTTCGGCTGAATTGGAGTAAGATGAAAAAGTTAGTTTTTTAATTGCTTTTTGCCGACGACTATTATAAAAACGGCAGCTTTTAAAGCGTAACCAAAAAACTCCAAACACGATTGGTATTATTGTAAAAATGCTGGAAGTTGCTAAAAGCTGTTTTATTTTACTATAATGACGGCTGTTTATTATTTATTCGGGGCGTTTATGTTATGGGTTAAGGCTTTTCATATTATCAGTGTTATTACTTGGTTTGCGGCGCTATTTTACCTGCCGCGGCTGTTTGTTTATCATGCTATGAGTGCGGACAAAATCAGCATCGAGCGCTTTAAAATTATGCAGCGTAAGCTCTACCGAGGAATTATGCTGCCGAGTTTTGTTGCCACTATTGTTTTTGGGCTGTGGATGTTTTTTGATAATTGGCAATATTATCTATCACAAAATTGGATGCAAACCAAGCTGGCATTGGTTTTTGTGCTAATTTGCTATCATTTTTATTGCGCCCATTTAGTGAGAGTTTTTGCCGCGGATAAAAACACCCGCTCACACAAATTTTATCGCTGGCTGAATGAAGCGCCGGTGCTGATTTTGGTGGCTATTGTGATTTTGGTGGTGGTTAAACCTTTTTAGATAATTGCAAATAACTATCCGCCAAGGCTTCATAAATAGGGCGTTTTAGTATTTTTGCAGAGATAAAACTGGCAGCAAAAGCGATGGGCAGTGCGGGAATTAGCAAATGCATCCCCGCAGTCATTTCCAAAACCACAAAAGCCGAGGTCAGCGGCGCTCTGATAACGGCGCTCAGATAGCCAATCATTGCCAAAATTATCATTGTTTGCGCATCTATTTGGGTGAAAAAAGCTGCCATTTGCGCGCCAATTCCAGCGCCGATTGAGATGCTGGGCATAAACACGCCGCCGGGGATTGTTGAGGCAAAAGATGTTAGCACTGCAAAAAATTTCATAACCACAAAATCCACGCCCAGCGCCTCACCGCTCAGCATTTGTAGAACTTCAGAATGCCCAGAGCCAGCAATTACCCCGCCAGATAAATAATTAAATATTGCCACAATCAGCCCTAAAACCAGCGCAATTACCCATATTTTTGTTGTGCTTGCAAATAATTTGCCAGCAAAATATATCGTCATTTTTGCAAATACGCCGCCGAGAATGCCGGTGACAATTGCCAAAGGTAGCAGTTGCCAGATTAAATTTAGTGGCAGCGTGAGCTTGGAAAAATCGCCCAAATAAAGCCCGCCACCGCCAAATTGAGTGTCCAAAAAATATACAAAAAAACTAACGATAGCAATCAAAATCAGAGCTTGTTTTTTTAGTTTTCTGCCAATTTCTTCGTAAGCAAACAAAATCCCAGCAAGCGGTGCATTAAATGCCACAATCAGCCCAGCACTACCGCCGATAGCGATTATTGCTTGGATTAAAAATTTGCGATGCAGCTTTAAAAAACGGTTAAATCCATAAAAAATAGAGCCGCCGACATGAATGCTCGGGCCTTCAATTCCAATCGGTGCGCCGCCGAGCATTGCCAAAAAAATAAGCCCAATTTTCCCCAAAGCCAGCCGAAATGAGAGCAACTTTTCACGGATGGATTTGTTGCGAGAGTCAGTTGCAGCAATCAGTTGCGGGATGCCACTGCCTTGCACAAAATGGCAAAAATATTTGGCAAAACTGATAATCGCAACAAAAGTAATCGGAGTTATAAAAAAACTCCAAAGCGGATGTTTGCCAATAAAATCTTTGAAAATATTTTGCGAAAAATCGCTAATTTGCAAGAAAAAACCAACTGCCAACACCGTCAAAACACTCGCCAAAACTAGCATCAGATAGGTTTTAAAACTCTTTGGAAATTGATGGGCAAGGTATTTTTTCATAGTTTTTTTATTGTCAATAAAGTCGTGCCAGTAATCACCAGCGCCGCGCCAATAGCATAATATACACTGAAAAAATCGCCCAATATCCACACTCCCAAACCGATGGTAA
>VSKZ01000070.1 GCA_008364125.1 Candidatus Thioglobus sp.
TACGCTCAAAAATTTTGCAATCAATTATATAGAATACTTTGCAATAGCTTGGTTTTATTGCTTTAATTTTGCTTGACACTGTTATAATTTAGCATTTTTATTAAAGCAAGACCAAAATTAAATAAATGAAAAACATTTGTTTTATTATTAACGATTTATCTGGCGCTGGGGCAGAGCGAGTGGTTCTCAATCTGGCAGAAGAGCTTGTCAAATTAGGGCATCGGGTGGATATTATCACTCTTTATAATCGGCTTGATTATGCGCTGGATAAAAATATCAATCTGCATTCTCTGGAATTTAATTCACACGATAAAGCCATTAAAAATATCAAATCAAATGCCATTTTAAATGCCTTTTCGCCATTGCTACGCATCGCTGATAGCATATTCAAAAGCACACATTTTACCAACAACAAAAAAACCCAAATACTATTAGCCAAAATAGCGATGTTAAATATTGATGTTGATTTATTCGTTTCACATTTGCCAGATGCCGACCAAATTTGCATAGCCGCAAAGTTGCCTAATCTTTATTGCTGCATTCATCGGGGCATATCTGACGAAATTCGTATGCATAGCAAAAATAAATTGTATTACAAAATTATGCAAATTCTGCGGCAGAAAACCTACAAAAATCAGCATCTAATTGGCGTTTCTGCTGGGGTTAGCAGAGATATTTTGCAGCTCGGAATCAAGCCAAAAAGTGTGCAAACAATTTACAATATTCTTGATTTTGCTAAAATCAAAAATCAAGCCAAGAAATACCAGCCAACAGAGCAAGATTACATTATTTGCATTGGGCGTTTGAGCAAAGAAAAACGCTTTGATATTCTGATTAACGCCTACAAACAAGCCAATATCAAACAAAAGTTGCTGATTTTTGGGCAAGGCGCTCAACAGCCAAATATACAAAAACTCATAGATGATTTGGATTTAACTCAACAGGTTGTTCTCAAAGGTTTTAAACCCAATCCGTATCCATATATCAAAAATGCCAAAGCATTAATTTTGAGCTCTGACATTGAAGGCTTGCCGACTGTTTTGCTTGAAGCATTGGTTTTGGGTGTGCCTATTGTCAGCAGTAATTGCCGTTTTGGCCCGAACGAGATTTTAACAGCAGAACTGGCAGATTTCCTTTCCCCAGTAGGAGATGCCGCTGCCTTAGCGGCAAACATCGCAAAAATGATACAAAGCCCGATTAAAATTGATGCAAAATTCACCGCAAAATTCACCAAAGAAGTGGCAATCAGAAAATATTTAGCCTTGTGCAAATAGCAAAAATAGGCGCTATTGCTGCTCTATTCCGCTGTCGGTAATTTTATAAATTTTGTCGCAATCTTTGATTGTGCTTAACCTATGCGCAATAATAATCAAGGTTTTATCTTTGCTTATTTTATAAATTTCATTCATTATTTTTTGCTCAGTATCGCCATCTAAGGCACTGGTTGCCTCGTCTAACAACAATATTTTTGGCTCTGCATATAATGCTCTGGCAATCGCAACTCGTTGTTTTTGCCCGCCACTGAGATGAATGCCGCCCTCTCCTACCAAAGTTAGTATGCCTTGCTTTTTGTGAAAAAATTCAAATATATTGGCTTGTTTTAATACTTTTTGCAGCAACTTTTCATCTAATTTTCTACCAAAACAAATATTGTCAGCAACCGTGCCATCAAATAAATAAACTTGCTGAGGAATATAGCCAATTTGCGCGCGCCAACTTTGCAAATTAGAGGCATCTATAACGCTATCATCCACGATAATTTTGCCCTCTACTGCTTGCAATAAGCCAATAATTAAATTGACTAATGTGCTTTTGCCAGAGCCACTTTCGCCAACAAATGCGATTTTTTCGCCGCTGTTGATGGTCAAATTTATATGTTTTAAAATAGGTTTATCTTGATAGTAAAAACTAATATCTTGTAGCTGGATTTTTTGTTTAAATTCAATGTTTTTATTGCCTAAATTCTCTTTTTTGACGCTCAATTCTTCGGCAATAATATCAATTGATTTATGGTTATAAATCAGCGTATTGTAGCCGATAACAATACGATTTATTGACGGCAACAAGCGATATAATGCCAACACAAACAAGCTCAATATCGGCAATATATGCGCCACATTAGATTGCCCCAAATACAATAAAATCACCAGCAATAAAACCACCAAAGAAAAGCCGCCAGTTTCCAAAAACATTCGCGGCAAAAAATCAAAAAATCTATAAGATGCGTTAGCGTTAGAATATCTGTCAACGGCAACGGCAAAGGCATTTTTAGTTTCTTTTAAACGCTGATAATCTTGTAATTTAATATGCTCAAAATTGCCAAATACGCGATTAACAATTTCATAAAATTGCGCCTGAGATTGCTCCCTTTCTGCCCCAATTTTCTTGGCTTTTTTTGATACTGTTTGCATTAAAAAAATAATTTTAAACGCAAAAATAACAGTGAATACCAGCGTTATTTTCCAGCTGGCAAACAGCATCAGCGTATATAAAAATAGCACCACAAAAACCTCAGACACCATCAGCAAAACCGCATTAACAACAATTGCCATCAGCGATGCCTCGGCAGTAATTGCCTTGGTTAAATGGCTACTATTTTTATTGGTGAAAATTTGATACGGCATCGCAAGATAGGTTTTGAACAATTTTTTCACTATTTTTGCATACAGCCCCTCTGAAAAATTGGACAAAAAATAGCTATAAATCAAATTCACCACGCCTCTAAAAATGTAGAATGCAATTAAAACCATTCCAAAAGCAATGGCAAAATCAATATTATTAGTAAAACCAAAAAACTCAAATACAGAATGATAATATTGATTTGTTTGAATACTATCAAAGTTTGTGGCAATGTCAATAAAAGGCATAATTGCTGAAATGCCAATGGTTTCTATGACCGAGACAAAAACAGAGAAAAACATCAGAAAAACCAGTCTGCGTTTGGTTTGTCGCTCTAATAATAAACGCAGTTTGCGAATATATTTCATTGCTGTAAATACCATTTATAAGTCGCTAATAATCCCGCTTCAAGCTCGGTTTTATAATCCCAGCCCATATCCGACAAACGCGAAGTGTCTATCAATTTTCTTGGTGTGCCATCAGGTTTTGAGCTGTCAAAAACGATTTTGCCTTCAAAACCAACTACACGCTTCATTATTTGTGCCATTGCGGCAATAGTTACATCTATTCCAGTGCCAACATTTATATGCGAAAGCATCGGCTGAGTGTTTGACTTATAGGTTTTTTCGTCCAAATTCAGCACAAATATCGCAGCAGCAGCCATATCGTCAACAAACAAAAATTCACGCATAGCCTTGCCGCTGCCCCACACCACCACTTCGGCATCATTGCTGATTTTTGCCTGATGAAAACGGCGCATTAGTGCTGGAATAACATGCGAATTTTGCGGATGAAAATTATCATTTATGCCATATAAATTGGTCGGCATCAGCGAGCGAAAATCAGTATTATATTGGCGATTGTAAGATTCACAAAGCTTAATTCCGGCGATTTTTGCCAAAGCATAAGGCTCATTAGTTGGCTCTAATACGCCAGTTAGCAAAGCATCTTCACGCATCGGCTGCGCCACTTTTTGCGGATAAATGCAAGTGCTGCCAAGAAACAACAAACGCTGCACCTTGCTTTTATAAGCGGCATTGATAACATTTGCCTCAATCATCATATTTTGATAAATAAAATCTGCCGGATAAGTATTATTTGCATAAATACCGCCAACTTTTGCCGCTGCTAAAATCACATAATCAGGCTTTTCTTGCTGGAAAAAATCGCCAACTGCCTGTTGATTTATTAAATCTAATTCCTTATGGCTACGAGTGATTATGTTGCTAAAACCTTGATTTTCCAGCTCCCGAACCATTGCCGAACCAACCAAGCCCCGATGCCCAGCAATGTATATTTTTGCATCTTTATTCATTGATTTTTATTCTTTGCCGCCAAAATTATCGTTTTCTAAATCGTATTTCACCATACCCGACACCAATTCTTGGAACGATACTTTGCGCTTCCAGCCCAGCTCTTTTTCCGCTTTTGCTGGATCGCCTAATAATAATTCCACCTCTGCTGGGCGAAAATATTTTGCATCAATTTCCACCAAAACTCTGCCAGTTTTACGCTCTATGCCCTGCTCAGATATTCCGCTGCCTTGCCATATAATATCAATATCAACCTCTTTAAACGCCAATTCTACAAACTCTCGAACAGTATGCGTTTCGCCAGTGGCAATTACATAATCCTGCGGCTTCTCCTGCTGCAACATCAGCCATTGCGCATACACAAAATCCTTGGCATGCCCCCAATCGCGCTTGGCATCCATATTGCCCAGTTTTAACACTTTTTGCCGCCCCTGATGAATCCGAGCCGCCGCTTGGGTGATTTTTTTGGTAACAAAAGTTTCGCCACGCCGAGGGCTTTCGTGATTAAAAAGAATGCCATTACAAGCAAACAAATTATAAGATTCGCGATAATTTACCGTTACCCAATAAGCATAAAGTTTGGCAGCACCATACGGCGATTTTGGATAAAAAGGCGTAGTCTCACTTTGCGGCTCAGTGCCGGGAATGCCGCCGAACAATTCGCTGGTTGAGGCTTGATAATATTTGCAATTCAAACCCAAATCACGCACCGCATCCAGCAAGCGAATTGCACCAGTGCCAACCACTTCGGCAGTATATTCTGGCACTTCAAAGCTCACTGCCACATGCGATTGTGCGCCCAGATTATAAATCTCATCAGGCTGTATTTTTGTAAGCAACCGATGCAAATTGCTAGAATCCGTCAAATCGCCGTGATAAGTATGCAAGTTTGGATTATTGAAAATATGCTCAATTCGTTGCGTAGTAAAAACCGATGAACGCCGCAAAATCGCATGCACTTCATAATTTTTTTCAAGCAATAGTGCAATCGGACAAACCAGCAGCCGACAAAACT
>VSKZ01000071.1 GCA_008364125.1 Candidatus Thioglobus sp.
ATAATCTTCTGGCACATTTGGCAGGTCAAAATTAACCAGGTAATTTTTTTCATAAATACGCAAAATTCTTTGGTGCTGGATATGGCAAAATTTGGCATTATTATCAATCTGATTTTAGCAGTTTTCAACCTTTTGCCGCTGCCGCCGCTTGATGGTTCACGGGTTGTGAGCGCATTATTGCCAAATAAACTCGCTTACAACTATAACAAATTGGAAGATTATGGGTTATATATTTTAATAGGTTTGTTGTTTTTGGGAGTGTTTCAAAAAGTGGTTTTGCCAATCGTTATCAACTTGCAAAACGCTATGTATTCCATCGCTGACTTGATTTAAGAAGAGCAACTAACTTGCAAATCCTGCGCCCAATCTGGCGCTTCGCTGGTATATTTTTCCATGCTTAAATGTTGCTCAAAAGGCTTTGACAACAAATCAAACAAAACCCCAATCTCTCTATAATCATTATCATTTTGCGCCTTGCGAATGGCAACTTCTGCCAAATAATTGCGCAAAATAAACTTCGGATTTACTTGATTCATCAGCGCCTCTCTATTGATATTTTTATCTTGTTCAATGCGAGATTGATAGCTTTTCAGCCAAGTTTTATAATGCCCATCGGCAGCCAAATTTTGCAAATTAGACAGCCCGCGAATGCTGTTTGTATAGTCTTTTTTATGTTTATATAAAATATTGAGAAAATCACCAATCAACTGATTATCGTTTTCATCTTTGGTAAATAAGCCAAATTTTGTGCGCATCAAATTTGAATAATAGCGCACTAAATAGCCCTGATATTGCGCCAATGCCGCTTTGATTTGTTGATCGCTAATAAGGCTATTTAGCGCATCTGCCAAACGAGACAAATTCCACAATGCCACGCCCGGCTGCTGGTCAAAGGCATATCTGCCCTCGTGGTCGGAATGATTGCAAATAAATTTTGGGTCGTATTTTTCCAAAAATCCAAAAGGGCCATAATCAATCGTCAGCCCCAAAATAGACATATTATCGGTGTTCATAACCCCGTGTTCAAATCCTTGCGCTTGCCAAGTGGCAATCATTTTTGCGGTGCGTTTGATTACCAAAACCAAAAAATCGCTATATTTATTTTTGCCAAGACATTGCGGATAATGATGCCTAATCACAAAATCTGCCAACTTTTTTACTTGCACTATTTGTCCACGGGAAGCAAATAATTCAAAGTTTCCAAAGCGAATATGGCTGGGTGCGGTGCGCATCACAATCGCACCAAATTCAATATTTTCTCGATAAACTTCACTCTGACTGCCGACCAAAGTTAGCGCCTCAGTGGTGGGAATGCCCAAGCCGTGCATAGCGATTGATGCCAAATATTCGCGAATTGAAGAACGCAACACGCAGCGCCCATCTGCCCCGCGTGAAAAAGGCGTTTGTCCAGCGCCTTTGAGTGAGAGTTCGTGTCCATTTGCCTGCCCGATTAAACAGCTACGCCCATCGCCCAATTGTGGCACAAAATAGCCAAACTGATGCCCTGCATAAATGCTGGCAATGGGCTGAGAGTTTTGAAATTTGGCTGTTCCAGAGGCAACTTTTAGCAGCGTTTTGTCGTCTAAACCTATTTCAAGTTTTTGGTAAAGTGCTTGATTTTTATGGATTAAAAAGGCGTTTTTTAAGGTTTGCGTTTCAATAGGTGAGAAAAAATCATCTCCCAAAGATGCAAAATTTAGCGCATTTTTATCCAAGTTTTGACATTAATAATTGATTGAGCAATTTAGGATTTGCTTTGCCAGCTGTCTCTTTCATTGCTTTGCCGACAAAAAAGCCAATAATTTTTTTATTGCCAGATTTGAATTGCTCAACTTGCGGCGCATTGTTTTTGATAATTTCGTCAACAATTGCCTCAATCTCGTTCGTGTCTGTCATTTGCTTTAACCCTTTTGCTTCAATGATTTCATCAACGCTGCCAGCGCCATTCCACATCGATTTAAACACTTCTTTGGCGCTATTTCCAGAGATGGTTTCATCGCTAATACGAGCAACCAATAAAGCCAAATCTGCTGCTAAAACAGGGGAGTTTTGGATTTGGATTTGCTCTTTGTTTAGAAAAGCGCTAAGCTCGCCCATCACCCAATTGGCACATAATTTGGCATTTTTTTCGTTGCCGCTGAGCGTTGTTTCAAAATAATCTGCCAAAGGTTTTTGCGATGTCAAAATATCAGCATCATAATTATTTAACCCAAAATCCTTGACAAAACGCGCCTTTTTTGCTGCCGGCAATTCTGGTAATTGAGATTTAATTTGCTCCAATAATTCATCTGAAATTTCAACTGGCAATAAATCTGGGTCAGGAAAATAGCGATAATCATTCGCCTCTTCTTTTGAGCGCATCGAACGCGTTTGATGTTTTACCGAGTCGTATAAACGCGTCTCTTGCGCCACTTTGCCGCCATCTTCTAAAATATCCTGCTGCCTTTCAACTTCAAGATTGATGGCTTTTTCCAAGAATTTAAATGAGTTAATATTTTTTAATTCTGCGCGCGTGCCAAGCTCAATTTGCCCCAGCGGACGCACGGAAACATTGGCATCACAGCGAAACGAGCCTTCTTGCATATTGCCATCACAAATGTCAATATATTGCACCAATGAGTGGATTTTTTTGGCATACGCAACCGCCTCAATAGCGCTACGCATATCAGGTTCAGAGACGATTTCCAGCAACGGAGTGCCAGCGCGATTGAGATCAATAGCACTGAAATCGTCAAACATATCATGCACCGATTTGCCCGCATCTTCTTCCAAATGTGCGCGAGTTATGCCAATGGTTTTGACCTCGTCAGCAACGCTAATATCAATTTTTCCAGTGCCAACAATCGGCAAATCCAGTTGCGAAATTTGATAGCCTTTTGGCAAATCTGGATAAAAATAATTTTTCCTATCAAAAATATTACGCTGATTAATATGCGCACCAACTGCTAGCCCAAATTTAATCGCCTTGTTGACCGCTTCTTTGTTCAAAACCGGCAATACCCCCGGCAAACCCAAATCCACCGCGCAAGCCTGCGAATTTGCCTCAGCACCAAATTTTGTGCTGGCAGATGAAAATATTTTAGATTGTGTGCTCAGTTGCGTGTGAATTTCCAAGCCAATTACCGTTTCCCATTCCATATTTAATTCCTAATTATGACCAATGTATTTTTTCCAAAGATTTCCCACCAGCGCATTTAAAGCCATATTGTTTTTAACGCTTTTTGATGATTATTCATATTTATGTAAAGGCCTCAACAAATAATACCCTAATTATTTACTCATTCTCAATCTCCTGCTTGGGAATGTATAAAACTGGCTTTACTTGCTTATAATTGCCTCAATATGGTATCTTAGGGCGATTATAAATAGCGCAAACAGAGGTGGAAATGAAGCTGGTAATTGATGATGCTTGTTATGAATTTGAGCAAATATTCACTGAGTTTGGCGAGATTTGCGCTTTGCCCGGTGGCAACATCAATGCCGACGCGGTTAAAAATGCTGATGTGCTAATTGTGCGTTCACGAACCAAGGTTGACGAGCAACTTTTGGGCGGCAGTTCAGTGCGATTTGTCGGCTCGGCAGTGGCAGGATTGGAGCATATTGACCAAGAATATTTAGCCAAAAATGGCATTGTTTTTTTCTCCGCGCAAGGCTGCAATTCAATGGCTGTGGCAGAATTTGTCATCAGCGCAATTGTAAATCTGGCTGATGATTTTGGCTTTGATTATCGCACTAAAACCCTTGGAATTATTGGTGTTGGCAATGTTGGTTCGCGCCTTGCTGCCAAGGCAAAATTGCTGGGAATTAAGACTTTGTTAAACGACCCGCCGCGCTTTGATACGGAAAATCTACCAGACTTTGTTGACCTTGAAACCGCGCTGGGAGCTGATATTGTAACTTTTCACACTCCGCTAACTACAAGCGGCAAACACCCAACCAAACACTTGCTAAATAAAACCAATTTTCATCATATTGGCAATGAAACTATTGTGCTAAATGCGGCGCGTGGCGGGGTGATTGACGAGGATATTTGGCAAAAAACCAGCACCAAAGCCAACATAATTGACTGTTGGGAAAACGAGCCAAACATCAATCAAACCCTGCAAAACAGCGCCTATTGGGCAACTCCACACATCGCCGGACATTCAGTGGATGCCAAGTTTCAGGGTAGTTTTATGGTCTATAAAGCACTCTACGATTTCCTCGGCAAACAGCCAGATGATGGCATCAAAAACCTCATCAATCCGGGAATTTTGAGCGTCCAAGAAGCCAGCCTAAAAGCCACTCTAAACCAAATCTACGACTTCAAACAAGATGCCAAAGCGCTTGCAAAAAACAGCAATTTTGAACACTACCGCCGCCACTATCCAGCCCGCTACGAATGGCAACATTTCACCAGCAAAATTACCCTGCCGATTGCCTGAACACCAACTACTGGCGCAAAATTTGAGCAGCTCGTTTCCATTTACAAGCCTTGCTTGTTTTTAAAAATATGCTTTAAAGTCTTGGTATTAAAGCCATTTTTGCTTTTGCGCTTTTTGGATTGTTTGGCTGCCATCAATGCTTTGGGTATAATTGCGAAAATGACCATAGAAAAGCAATTACGAACTCTAATGCAGCAGCGAATTTTGCTATTAGACGGCGCAATGGGAACAATGATTCAAAAGCATAATCTCAGCGAAGATGATTATCGCGGTGAGCGTTTTAAAGACTGGAAAACCCTTGTGCAAGGCAATAATGACTTGCTTTCCCTGACCCAGCCGGCAATCATTGAAAACATCCATCGCGAATATTTGCAGGCAGGGGCTGATATTATTGAAACCAACACTTTCAACGCCAGCAAAATTTCAATGAAAGATTATCAAATGCAGGACTTGGCGTATGAGATAAATGTTGCTGGCGCTC
>VSKZ01000072.1 GCA_008364125.1 Candidatus Thioglobus sp.
GTTTTATTTTTGTTTGCTATAAATGCCATTATCAGACTTAGATGCAACAGCATCGTTTCAGAATTTAATCCTTAAATTGCAATCTTTTTGGGCGGCAAAAGGCTGTGCTTTATTGCAACCTTTTGATATGGAGGTTGGCGCTGGGACTTTTCATCCGGCGACTTTTTTGCGTGCAATTGGACCTGAACCTTGGAGTGCGGCTTATGTGCAGCCTTCTCGCCGTCCGACTGATGGGCGCTATGGGGAAAATCCAAACCGCTTGCAGCATTATTATCAATTCCAAGTTTTGCTCAAACCCTCCCCTGCTGATATTCAGGATTTGTATTTGCAATCTTTAACGGCAATTGGCATCGATTTGAGCAAGCACGATGTGCGTTTTGTGGAGGATAATTGGGAGTCGCCGACACTTGGGGCTTGGGGCTTGGGCTGGGAAGTTTGGCTTAATGGGATGGAGGTTTCGCAATTTACCTATTTTCAACAGATCGGTGGACTGGCTTGCAAACCAGTATCTGGCGAACTTACTTACGGCTTGGAGCGCTTGGCAATGTATTTGCAAGGGGTGGATTCGGTGTTTGATTTGGTCTGGGCAAAAGGCGTGAGCTATTTTGATATATTTTATCAAAACGAAGTTGAGCAATCCAAATACAATTTTGAGATTGCCGATTGCGCCGTTTTGTTTGAGCAATTTGACAAGGCCGAAGCAATGAACCAAAAACTCATAGATAAAGAATTATCATATCCAGCTTATGAGCAAGTGATGAAAGCCTCTCATTTGTTTAATTTGCTCGATGCGCGCCATGCCATCAGCGTAACAGACCGAGCGAGATTTATCCAACGCGTGCGGGCAATGAGCCAAAAAGTTGCCAAAGTATATTATAATTCTCGCGAATCTCTTGGTTTTCCACTGTTGAATAAAAAATAAAACTATGCGTCTTTTTTCTCAACTTTATCAAAAAATATTAGACTGGGCACAGAGCAAATATGCGCTTTATTGGCTGGCTTTTATTAGTTTTGTGGAGTCGTTTATTTTGCCTTACCCGCCGCCTGATGTGCTGTTAGCGCCGATGGCACTTAAACGCGCAAACAAAGCTTATCAATTCGCTTTGCTATGCACGGTTTTTTCAGTGCTTGGCGGTGTGGTTGGCTATTATATCGGTGCGTTTTTACTTGATATTATCAAGCCGCTGCTGCTCAAATTACACTATATTGACGAGCTGCAAATCATCCAAGGCTGGTTTGCACAATATGGCATTTGGATTATCATCATTGCTGGATTTTCGCCAATTCCATACAAAATCTTCACCATTGGTGCAGGCGTTGCTAATATGGCGTTTTTACCATTTATAGGCATTTCATTATTGGCACGAGGAGCGCGATTTTTCTTGGTAGCTTTTTTTATCAAAAAGTTTGGCAGTGCTTGCGATATTTGGCTGAAAAAATACATTGACTATTTGGGTTATGTTTTGATTATTATTATTGGATTAGGGGTTTTATATGTCAAGTTTTATTAAACACTTTGCGCTTATTTTTATCATTGCCAGTCTTGCTGGTTGCTTTTCTAACTCCAAAAAAGAGGCAGCTGTGATTGTTGATAAATCAACTGAAAAAAGCAATTTACAAGATGAAGCAGTAAAAAAAGCAGTGAAAGTAGCCTCCAAAATCTCGCCTGTGGAAGCCGAAGTGTTGGAATATTTTTCCAAAACCCATCCGGGGCTGACTTTTAACACTCACCCCGGTCAGCAAGTGATTGCTACCGGCAATGGAATTGTGGTTTATAGTGGCAACAAAATGAAGTCTCTTGGCAAAATTATCATCATTAAACATCCGCTGGGCTTTTATAGCACCTATGCTCACAACGAAACCCTAAAAGTGCAAAACGACAATAAAGTGAAAAAAGGACAAATCATTGCCACCACTGGCGCTGATAATTTTTATTTTGCAATGAAAAAGTTTGAAACACCAATCAACCCACTTGAATACCTAAAATAACGGACAATAATTATGAATGAATTTTTCCAAAATCTACCTTCTTATCAACTTTCTGGCATTTTTATTGCCTTGGCATTACTGGCGCATATTTTGCTGGGAGTGATTTTAAGCGGCCTTAGTAAGCAGGCAAACAAGAGTAAAAATCGGTTTGACGACCACTTTATTATTGCTATATCGTTGCCACTAAAATCGCTGGTTTGGTTTGTTTTATTGTTTTCCATAATCAACACTTTCAAAGGCGAAATTGCAATTTTTGCCAACCTAATTACTTATATCGACATCACTCCTATTTTTATCATCACTTGGGCAATAATCCGTATGCTATCTGGGGTTGAAGCTTATTTTATTGATAAAAAATCTGTTAATCAAGATTCAATTCGGTTAGTTGCGCGCCTAACTAAATTGCTAATTATTGTCGCTATCAGCCTCAGCATTGCACAACAAATGGGTTTTTCAATTTCAGGGCTGTTGACTTTTGGTGGCGTTGGCGGAGTGGTGATGGGTTTTGCGGCTAAAGATATGCTGGCAAATATTTTTGGCGGGCTGATGTTACAATTAGACCGCCCTTTTTCCATCGGCGATTGGATTCGTTCGAGCCAATTTGAAGGCACGGTGGAAAATATCGGCTGGCGGATGACGCGGATTCGCACTTTTAGCAAAAATCCAATCTACATTCCCAACTCAATTTTTGCGGAAATTCCGATTGAAACACCGTCCAGAATGACCAATCGCCGCATCAAAGAGGTGATTGGCATTCGCTATGATGATATTGCACAAATACCTTTGATTGTCTCAGAAGTTGAGGAGATGCTCAAAGCACACAAAGAAATTGACGGCAAAGAACCGCTGCGAGTTTATTTCAATTATTTCAACGCCTCATCGCTGGATTTTAATGTTTATGCCTTCACCAAAACCACCGGAAAAAACGAGTATCAGCGAGTGAAACAACAAATATTACTCAAAATTGCGCAAATTATCGCAGACAATAAAGCAGAAATTGCCTACCCTACTCAAACTCTCAACATCCAAAAATAATGCCTTTATCCAAACTACATATTCGAACTTTTGGATGTCAAATGAATGAATATGATTCGGGCAAAATGGCAGATGTGCTAAAACATTCGCACGGTTTGGAGCTTACTGATGACACACTTAATGCCGATGTTTTGCTGCTCAATACTTGCTCAATTCGTGAAAAAGCGCAAGAAAAACTATTCCATCAATTAGGGCGCTGGCGTAAACTCAAAGACAAAAATCCAAATCTAATCATTGGCGTAGGCGGATGCGTGGCATCTCAAGAAGGAGAACTGATACTAAAACGCGCGCCTTATGTGGATATGATTTTTGGGCCACAAACCTTACACCGCCTGCCTACTATGCTAAATCAAGCGTTGACAGATAATCAAGTCAGCATTGATGTTTCTTTCCCAGAAATTGAAAAATTTGACCACTTGCCAAAGCCGAAAACAAGTGCAGCAACGGCATTTGTCTCAATTATGGAAGGTTGTAGTAAATATTGCACCTTTTGCGTTGTGCCTTACACCCGTGGCGAAGAGGTTTCACGCCCATTTAACGATGTTGTGAACGAGGTGCAAATATTGGCAAATCAAGGCGTGCGAGAGGTGAATTTGCTGGGGCAAAATGTCAATTCCTATCAGGGCAAAATGGATGATGGTGAGTTGGCAGATTTGGCGTTACTCATCAATATTGTAGCGCAAATTGACGGCATAGATCGCATTCGCTACACCACTTCGCACCCTGTTGAATTTAGCGACAGATTGATTCAAGCTTATGCAGAAGTTCCAGAATTAGTATCGCATTTGCATTTGCCAATTCAAAGTGGCTCAGACAAAATTTTAACACTGATGAAACGAGGACACACGGCGCTTGAATACAAAGCAAAGATTAAGAAATTGCGTAAAATTCGCCCCGATATTTCCATCTCAACGGATTTTATTATTGGCTTTCCCGGGGAAAACGAGCAAGATTTTGCCGCAACAATGGCACTAATTGACGATATTGGTTTTGATAAATCTTTCAGTTTTATATATTCGCAGCGCCCCGGAACTCCGGCTGCCAGCTACCCTGATGATGTAGAATTGGAAGTCAAAAAGCAGCGTTTGGCACATTTGCAGAAAACTATTGACGCTTCCACAGAGGTAATTTCCAAAGCGATGGTGGGCAGCGTGCAAAAAGTTCTGGTGGAAAATGAGGCAAAAAAAGGCGACAATTTATTTGGACGCACCGAAAATATGCGCAACACCCATTTTCACGGCGACAAGTCTTTGATTGGGCAAATTGTCAAGGTGCGAATTACCGCAGCAAGCAACAATTCGTTAACAGCCGAATTATTCTAAACGCTTCTTAAACGGCAATTCTACTGCCCAAACCTTGCCAGCTTTTTTGACAACAAGATGCGCAAGCCAATTTTGCTTTGACAGCGAACATAAAGCCAAAAAACCACTGCCATAAAAGCTGCTTGCAGTTTTTTTATATAGGCGATATTGCGGAGTTGTAGTATCAATTTCCAGCGCCTCAAAAGCTATATTTGCGCTTTGAATTTGCCCATTTTTGCCGATTGCGTGAACAGAAATTGTGAGCTTTTCGGTGCTCGGAATGCCGCGCGGCAGGATGTTAATCTCAATAGCATTTTCATCATCAAGCACAACTTTGCAGCTGGTTTTTGCTATCTGGCAATCGTTGACTTTAATATAATAATCAATATTATTCCTGTCCATAGTTATCAAAAAAATCGATAAAACCAGCAACAGCAACATTGCCAGAGCGATGACAATAACGGGATTGTGTTTCAAAACTGGACTATTTGTTTAATATCGCTAAGTATAGCGGTTGGCTTGTGTGGCGAT
>VSKZ01000073.1 GCA_008364125.1 Candidatus Thioglobus sp.
AAACACATTTTCGCCAAACAAAATCGGCTTGGCAAGTGCAGCAGGTTCGAGCATATTGTGGCCGCCGGTTTTGCTTAAACTGCCGCCCATAAAGACTATATCGGCAATTGCAAAATAATCCATCATTTCTCCCATAGAGTCGCCAAGCAGGATTTTGCAATCAATACAAGGCTGGTTTTCAGAGCGTTTGCTGATGGAAAAATTGCGCTTTTGTGCCAACTTAAAAACTTCGTCAAAACGCTCTGGATGTCTTGGAATTATGAGCAAAATTGCAGCCACAGGATTTTTGCTATAAGCATCAATAATTGCCCGTTCTTCGCCTTTGTGAGTGCTGGCAAAAACCACGACTTTACGCTTACATACAATATTTTTTAGCTGCTTGGATACGGCTGAATTGAGCTTTGGGTTTTGGTCAAATTTAATATTTCCAGTAATTATTATTTTGTCATCAGCAGTGCCCAGTTTTTTAAAACGCTCGGCAGATTTTTGATTTTGCGCGGCAATTAAAGTCAATTTGTTTAAAATTTGCCGGCTAAATGCTGGCATTTTTTGGTATTTTGCTAATGATTTTTGCGATAGTCTGGCACTGATTAACAAGGTTGGAATACCATTTTTGTGCAGCTCGCTAATTAGATTTGGCCAGATTTCAGTTTCCAGCAGCAGGCATATTTTTGGCGCTACTTTTTTGACATAACGCCTGATAATAAAATCCACATCAAAAGGAAAATAATAGTGCAAAACCCGATTTTGATAATGCTCGATTATCGCATTAGAACCTGTTTTTGTGGTGCTGGTGATGAGTATTTTGTGCGTAGGATAGCTGGCAATCAATGCATCAATTAAGCTAATCGCCGCCATAAATTCGCCCACAGAAACGCAATGAACCCAAATCGTATTCCCTTGAATGGCATTGATAAAACCAAGTCGCTCACCGATTCTTTGCTTATGCACCGGCGTTTTTAGGTTTTTTATAATCAGCCGTAGCAACATAAATGGCAGTAGTAGATATCCGATAAGGCTGTATAGAATTTGATTCATTGATAAAGGTATAATAGCGTTCATTGTATTTTAACGATTTTTTATGAAATTTGTAGATTCTGCGAGTATTCGTGTTGAAGCAGGAAAAGGCGGCGCTGGTTGCCTTGGCTTTCGCCGCGAAAAATATATCCCCGATGGCGGGCCAGATGGCGGCGATGGCGGCGATGGCGGTGATGTTTATTTTTTGGGGCAAGAAGGATTAAACACGCTAAGTGAATTTCGTTTCAAACGCCTATTTCGTGCCAAAAACGGCCAGCCCGGCTCTGGGCAAGACAAGCGTGGAAAATCTGCTAAACACTTGTTAGTAGAAATTCCGCTTGGCACTAAAATATACAATTTAGAAACCGATGAACTGATTGGCGAAATGACCTTGAATGAGCAAAAAATACTGGTTGCCAAAGGCGGTTTTCACGGGCTTGGCAATGCTCGTTTCAAGTCTTCAATCAATCGCGCCCCACGAAAAACCACTCCCGGCTCGTTGGGCGAAGTGCGTGAAATCGGCTTGGAAATGTCGGTGATGGCAGATATTGGGCTGCTGGGTATGCCGAATGCTGGCAAGTCTAGCCTAATTAGACAAATATCAAGTGCGCGTCCAAAAGTGGCAGATTATCCTTTCACAACGCTGCATCCATCGCTGGGAGTGGTTTCTTTGTATGACCAGCATATTGTTATGGCAGATATTCCCGGGCTGCTTGAAAATGCCAGCGAAGGGGTTGGTTTGGGCTTTGAATTTTTAAAGCATCTGTCGCGTACCAAGGCACTTTTGCATATATTAGATGTTTTGCCAGTGGACGGCTCTGACCCGATTAAGAATTTTTTGAGTATCGAAAAAGAGCTGAAAAAATACGACCAAGATTTAGCCAACAAACCAAGACTGTTGGTGATTAACAAAATGGATTTATTGCCAGCCGAGCAACACAGCAAAATTACTGCTAAAATTGCCAAAGCGTGTAAATACAAGGGCAAGGTGTTTTGCATTTCTGCGCTTAACGGCTTGGGTTGCAAGGATTTGATTAAAGGGATGTTTAAGATGATGGAGCAAAATGAAAAACAATAGATGGATTGTTAAAATCGGCTCGGCACTGCTGACCAACGATGGCAAGGGTTTGGACGAAGTTGCCATTGCCTTGTGGGTTGCGCAAATCGCCGAGCTAAAACGCCAAAATATTGATGTAATATTAGTTTCAAGTGGAGCAATTGCCGAAGGAGTAAAACGCCTTGGCTGGAAGCAGCGCCCAGAAAATATTCACCAATTACAAGCCGCCGCTGCCGTTGGACAAATGGGCTTGGTGCAAACTTATGAATCCTTATTTGCCCAGCAAAAAATCCATACTGCGCAAATATTATTGACCCACAACGACCTTGAAAATAGTCAGCAAAGCAACAATATCAGCGCCACGCTGGATGCACTGCTTGCAATGGGAGCTGTGCCGATTGTCAACGAAAACGACACTGTTGCCACCGAAGAAATCAAGTTTGGCGACAATGACACCTTGGCAGCCTTGGTAGCAAATTTAGTAGGCGCTGAAAAACTCATTATTTTGACCGACCAAGGCGGCGTTTATGACAGCGACCCACGCCAAAATGCAGATGCCAAATTGATTGAAAAAATCAGCGTCAATGATGAAAAATTAACCAAAGTTGCCGGCAGAACCAGCGGTTCATTTGGCAGCGGCGGAATGTATACCAAAATCCTTGCCGCCAAAACAGCCTCCAAAACAGGCGTTAACACCATAATCGCCTCTGGTAAAACTCAAAATGTGCTTACGCGCTTATATGATGGAGAATATATAGGCACGAGTATTTATTGCTAAATCACAATCCAAATATGCAATTATTAGCAAAAAACAAACAAAAAATCAGGGCATAAAATGTTAGCTTATATCGGACTTGGTTCAAACCTTAATAACCCAAAACAGCAAATTAAAGATGCGTTAATTGCGCTCAATTCTGCGGCAGATGTGGAGGTGGTGTCTTTGTCAAGTTTGTATCGCTCACCGCCGCTGGATGCCACGAAGCAGCCGGATTATTTGAATGCTGTTTGCGAGGTAAATACCCATCTGACGGCGTTGGAGCTGCTTTATGTTTGCCAAAATATCGAGACCGAGCAGCATCGGGTGCGCGAAAAAAAGTGGGGAGCGCGGACGATTGATTTGGATATTCTCATTTATGGAGTGCAGGTTGTCGCTTCAAAACAGCTGGTTGTGCCGCATCCAGAAATGATGAATCGCGCCTTTGTGCTTGTGCCTTTGGCAGAAATTGAGCCTGATTTAAAAGTGCCAATACTTGGCGATATTCAAGAATTAATTGCTAAAATTGATGTCTCAAAATTAGTTAAATTATGAATATTTCCGACTTACAAAAATTCAAAAAAAACGGCGAAAAAATCACCTGCCTAACCGCCTACGACAGCTCATTTGCACAGATTTTTGACCAGTGCGGAATTGATATTATTCTGATAGGCGACTCGCTGGGCAATGTCATCAAAGGCGAAAAAAACACCCTCGGCGTGAATATGGAGCAGATGATTTATCACACTCGGGCAGTAGCAAACGGCGCAAACAAAGCGCTACTAATTGCCGATATGCCTTACCAGAGCTACGATAGCGCTGAGAAAACTTTGCAAAATGCCCAGCTTTTAATGGATGCTGGCGCTCAAATGATCAAATTTGAAGGCGGCAGCGAGCAGCAAGATTGTTTTGAGATTTTGCAAAAAAACCGCATCCCCGTTTGCGGACATCTGGGCTTGCAACCGCAATCGGTAATCAAAATGGGCGGCTACAAAGTGCAAGGCAAAGACGCAAAAAGTGCGCAAAAAATCCTAACAGACGCCAAAGCCCTGCAAAACTGGGGCGTGCAAACCATCGTCTTAGAATGTATCCCTGCCATTTTAGCCCAGCAAATATCCACACAAATCCAAATCCCCACCATCGGCATCGGCGCTGGCAAAGATTGCGACGGACAAGTTTTAGTCAGCTATGATATGCTCGGCATCACCCAAAACGCGCCAAAATTCGTCAAAAATTTCCTTACAAATGGCAACATAAAATCTGCCACCAGCGATTTTATTCAAGCCGTCAAAACCAGCAAATTCCCCACCGCTGAGCATAGTTACCAATAAAAATTCAACAGGCGTATAATAAACCAGTCTAAACCAATCTAAAATAAATATTATGCTAAATATTCAGTCAAATCAACTAAAAACGCACTTTTCGCAGGTGCTGAGAAAAGTGGAAATAGGCGAAGAATTTTTAATTACCAAACACAAAAAGGCAGTAGCAAAACTAATTCCTATCACTGATGACAGCCAAATTTTTGATGCAAAAGCAGCGGTTATGGCGATTAAGCAGCTGCGATTGCTCGGCATAACCCAAGGTGAATTGAGCGAATATAGGCAAGCGGGGCAGCGCTAATGTTTGTGTTAGATTGCTCAGTCGCTTTGGCTTGGTGCTTGGCTGATGAGCAAAGTGATTATGCCGACAAAGTGTTAGATTTACTTATGCAGCAGCAAGCTATTGTGCCGAGTTTGTGGCATTTAGAAATTGCAAATGTTCTGCTGATGGCGCAAAAAAGAGGCAGAGTTACCCAGCAAAATTCTGCCACAATCCTACAAACTCTAAGCAATGCTAATATTATCACCCACAAAAGAAACGCCACTATTGCCGATATAGATTTTGTCTATTTTGCCCATAAACACCAACTAACAAGCTACGATGCCAGCTATTTATATCTCGCCAAAACAGAAAAAATCCCCTTGGCAACATTAGACAAAAAATTAACCAAAGTTGCAAATGATATAGGGCTGTT
>VSKZ01000074.1 GCA_008364125.1 Candidatus Thioglobus sp.
TGCGGTTCAAAGTGATGGTAACAGGGTGCAAGCCGCCCATCTCAGCGCTACGACCCGGCAGGGAAACATCTATTTTTTCGCTCAATAAAAGCTTTTCAAGCTCAATAGTTTGTAGCTGATTTTTGCGTTCAACGAGCAAATCTTGCACGCTTGATTTTGCCTTATTGATAATGTCGCCCATTTTTGGACGCTCCTCTGCACTGAGCTTGCCGAGACCTTTCAACAAGGCTATCAGCTGGCTTTTTTTGCCCAAAAACTGCACACGGATTTCTTCTAAATCAGTTAAATCTTGCGCTTTGTCAATAGCAACTTTTGCCTTGTTGAGAATGTCATCAATCATTGAAATAAAGATTTTAAGTCTCGTTAGAGGGCTTTATTTTAACACTGCTTTTGCTTGCTCGGCAATTATGGCAAAGGCTGCTTTATCAAAAACTGCAATGTCTGATAGGACTTTGCGGTCAATCTCAATGCCGGCTTTATTCATACCGTCAATCATTTTTGAATAGCTCAAACCGTTGACGCGCGCCTGTGCGTTGATACGCACAATCCACAGCCGGCGAAACTGGCGGCGTCTTTGGCGGCGGTCGCGATAGGCATATTGCCCTGCTTTAATAACTGCTTGTTTTGCAACACGATAAACCTTTGACCTTGCGCCATAATAACCTTTTGCTTTCTTTAAAATTTTCTTGTGTTTTGCATGCGCTTGCACGCCTCTTGATACTCTTGCCATTTTTTTATACTCCTATTGATTATTGATTTAACTATACGGTAGCATCTTGCGAACCATCGGCACATCAGCTTTTTCTACTGTGTCGGGGGCGCGCAAACTGCGTTTTCTAGAAGTGCTTTTTTTGGTCAAAATATGACGCAAATGAGAGTGCTTGCATTTGTAACCACCACTGGCGGTTTTTTTGAAGCGCTTTGCTGCGCCTCGATTGGTTTTTAACTTCGGCATAATTTTCTCCTTGTCCTGTGGACATATAAGTTGCTAACAATGAGCAACGATTAAACAACAAAAATAAGTCGTGCTTATTTTTTCTTTGATTTGGGTGCCAGCATCATGCCTAGCTGGCGACCCTCCATCTTTGCCTTTTGTTCTACATTGGCAAATTCTTCTGCATCTTTTTCAATTCTATTCAGCATTTCCATACCCAACTCTCGATGCTGCATTTCACGGCCACGAAACCAAATACTGACTTTGACCTTGTCGCCATTATCCAAAAATTTGAGCAAATTTCTGAACTTAATTTGATAATCGCCCTCTTCTGTGCCGGAGCGATATTTAATGGTTTTAACGGTAGTTTTCTTTTGTTTTTTTCTTTGGTCGCTCAGTTGCTTTTTTTGCTCATACTGATACTTGCCAAAATCCATTACTTTACAAACAGGCGGGGTTGCATTCGGCGATACTTCTACTAAATCAAGCCCAGCTTCTGCTGCCATAGCCAAGGCTTTGTCAATTGCCAATACGCCAGATTGCTCACCTTTGCCATCAATAACGCGAACCTTTTCGGCCTTAATATAGTTATTGATGCGTATTCTATTTGGTTTTTTAATAATTACTCCTGATTGATTAAATCTGTAAACGCTGCAACTGACATCGCTCCAAGGTCTTCGCCGCCGCGCGCCCTAACTGAAATTTGCTCGTTTTCCATTTCTCTATCGCCGACCACCAATAAATATGGAAATCTTTGCATAGAATGCTCGCGTATTTTAAAGCCTATCTTCTCATTTCGCAAGTCTGAAATCACTCTAAGCCCTTGTTTTTTTAATTTTTTTTCAATTTTGCCAGCAAATTCGGCTTGTTTTTCGGAAATATTGAGAATAACTGCCTGAATCGGTGCAAGCCAAAACGGAAAAGCTCCTTCATAATGCTCAATCAAAATGCCCACAAATCGCTCCAAAGAGCCAACAATAGCGCGATGCAACATTACCGGAGTTTGCTTTGAGCCATCTTCGGCAATAAAACTCGCTCCCAAACGCTCAGGCATAGAAAAATCAACCTGCAAAGTGCCGCATTGCCATTCTCGCTCCAAACAATCTTTGAGCACAAATTCAATCTTCGGCCCATAAAAAGCGCCCTCGCCCTCTTGCAATTCCCATTTAACCCCTTTGGCATCCAGAGCCTCGGCAAGAGCTGCCTCTGCTTTGTCCCAAACCTCATCAGCACCAACCCGTTTTTCGGGGCGAGTTGAGAGTTTTAGCTCAACATTTTCAAAACCAAAATGTTGATAAACCTTAAAAGTTAGGTCAATAAAATCCGATACTTCACTTTGAATTTGCTCACTGCTGCAAAAAATATGCCCATCATCTTGTATAAAATTGCGAACTCGCAAAATGCCGTGCAGCGTTCCAGACGGCTCGTTACGATGGCAAGAACCAAACTCCGCAAGACGCAAAGGCAAATCACGATACGATTTTAGCCCTTGATTAAAAATCTGAATATGCGCCGGACAATTCATCGGCTTCACCGCATATTCCCGATTTTCGCTGCTCGTTACGAACATTGCATCGCCAAATTTGTCCCAATGCCCTGATTTTTCCCACAAACTTCTATCTATTAATTGTGGAGTTCGCACTTCTTGATAATCGCTTTCTTTGAAAATTTGGCGCATATATTGCTCAACTAATTGATATAAAGTCCAGCCTTTTTCGTGCCAGAAAATCATACCTGGTGCTTCTTCTTGCATATGAAATAAATTTTGTGTTTTGCCAATTTTGCGATGGTCGCGTTTTTCGGCTTCTTCCAATCTATGCAAATGCGCTGCCAAATCTTCTTTATTCGTCCAAGCCGTGCCATACACTCGTTGCAACATTTCGTTATTGCTGTCGCCACGCCAATATGCGCCTGCCAATTTCATCAATTTAAAGGCTTTGATTTTGCCAGTTGAAGGCAAATGCGGACCGCGGCAAAGGTCGATAAAATCACCTTGCTGATACAGCGACAGAGGCTCGTCAGTAGGAATAGATTGAATGATTTCTGCCTTGTAAAATTCGCGTTTGTCTTGAAAAAATTTAACTGCCTCATCGCGCGTCATTTCGCTGCGCTGTATTTTTATATTTTGCTTTATTAACTTGTGCATATTTTTTTCAATTTTTGCCAAATCGCCTTCGGTAAATCCGTCTTTAAAAGCAAAATCGTAGTAAAAACCATTATCAATAACCGGACCGATTGTTACTTGTGCATCTGGATAAAGCATTTGCGTAGCTTGCGCTAATAAGTGCGCTGTTGAGTGGCGAATTAGCTCCAAAGCCTCATCATCTTTATCGGTGATAATTGATAGGCTGCTATCGTTTTCAATCAAATAAGAGGCATCTACCAGCTTGCCATCAACCTTGCCAGCAAGAGTCGCTTTTGCCAAACCTGAGCCAATTGATTTTGCAACTTCAATAACGCTAGGAGCTTGCTCAAAGGATTTTTCGCTGCCGTCTGGCAAAGTGATAATTGGCATAAATATGAATATTAAAGCAAAATAAAAACGCTGTATTTTACTCTATTTGGATTGGTAAAAACCTAACAGTTTGGCTGATTTTTAGCTAAAAATCTAATCAAATTTATAGCTTAATAATTTGTCCAAATTCTCTTTTGAGCCGATGTCTTTTCTGTATTCCAAATCGGCAACTACGAATTTTTCTATCGCCTGATTGACCAAATCTCCGGCAGCCGCTATATTATCAGCCGTTGCGCCAAAGGCAATGGCTCTGGATTTTTTAAGAGTTTGATAATTGCCATCTGCTGTTTTTATTGCAGATGCGCAGAAAATACTGACTCCCAAAGCGCTAATGGCCTTTTCATCAAGGCTAAATATCGTTGCATCAGAACTGGCTTGCGGATATTCTTTGGCAACGAGATATTTGACAACAGAGGCTTTTTTGCGAAAATTAACCGCACTTGCTGATAGATTTTTATGCCACATATTTCTGATGAGCTGGGCAAAAGAGCTCTCTAAAATAGTCAATATATTCAAGCTTTCAGGGTCGCCAAAACGGCCATTAAATTCCATAAATTTAATACCGTCTTTGGTTTTAAAAAATCCACCATTTAGAACGCCGCTAAAATTCAAACCTTCGGCGCTCATTTGCCCTATAATTTTTTGCATAATATCTTGGCAATCTTGCAAATCTTTGGCGCTCATAAAAGGCAGCTTTTTTTCATTGCCAGTAAAACAGCCCATCCCGCCAGTTCCAGCCCCTAAATCGTTTTCAAACCTAAATGGATAATCGTAACTTGCATTTGCCAACACTAAATTTTCGCCATCAGTAAGCCCCATAATGGTAAATTCAATGCCTTGTAATTTTTCCACAAATAGCACTTTTTCGTTAGGGCTTTTGGCTAAAAGTTGCTCGGCATAATCGGCACAATCTTCGTAGGTTTTTAGGTGCTCAGGCATAACTTTAACGCCTTTGCCGCCAGTCAAACCTTGCGGCTTCACCACGACTTGCATACTTTTATTTTTGAAGGATTGAAGCGCTAAATCTATGTCGTTTTTGCTGCTAATTATTTGATAAAAAGGGTTGAAATCTGGGCAGACTTTTTGCATCATTTCAATTGAATAAATCTTGTCCCACTCTATTTTTGTTGCCGCTTTTGTGCCGCCAACGGCTTTAATATTTTTGTCCAGCATTGCGTCAACAACGCCATTTGCCAATGGGTCGTCAGCACTGACAAAGGCATAATCAATCGCATTTTTGGCAGCAAAATCAGCAACTGCCTCGGCATCATTAACATTGCCTATAATATAATCTCCGCCTGATTGCTCAACAAAATCAATGATAG
>VSKZ01000075.1 GCA_008364125.1 Candidatus Thioglobus sp.
AAACGCTTGTGAGGTTTTGGGCGGCTCGGTTTGGGTGGTGAAGGCGCAAATTCACGCTGGCGGGCGGGGTAAAGGCGGAGGGGTTGTGGTTTGTCGCAGCGTTTTAGAGGTTGAAACTGCTTGTAAAAAATTGCTTGGCACACAGCTGATAACGCCGCAGACAGATGATAAAGGGCTGCCGGTTAACAAGTTGCTTATTGAGACTGGGCAAGATATTGAGCGTGAATTATATTTGAGTTTGTTGGTGGATCGGCAAACGCAAAAAATCACAGTGCTGGCATCAACTGCTGGCGGTATGGATATTGAAAAAGTTGCCAAGCAAACACCTGAAAAAATCATCAAATTTGGCGTTCCACCTTTGGGCAAATTAACCACAAAAAACTGCGATTTGATTGCAAAAAAATTAAAATTAGATGCCAAATTGAGCCAGCAATTTAATAAAATATTGCTATCTTTATATGCTATTTTTACCCAAAAAGATGCCAGTTTGATTGAGATAAATCCGCTGATTATAACGGCAGAAAGCAATTTGCTGGCGCTTGATGGCAAGATTGATTTTGACAATAATGCCCTGTATCGGCAGAGCGATATTTTGGCGCTGCGAGACGAAAAACAAGAGGACGAAAAAGAGCTTCTTGCCAGCGAATATCAGCTGAATTATATTTCTCTGAACGGCACAATCGGCTGTATGGTCAATGGTGCTGGGCTGGCAATGGCAACGATGGATTTGATTGAGCATCATGGCGGCACTCCGGCGAATTTCCTTGATGTCGGCGGTGGCACGACTACTCAGCGTGTTGCTAAGGCGTTTGAGCTGATTCAAAATGAGGCAAATGTCAGTGGTATTTTGGTGAATATTTTTGGTGGCATTGTGCGCTGCGATTTGATTGCACAAGGTATTTTGCAAGCCATCAAAAAAGTTGGTCTGCGGCTGCCAATCGTAGTGCGACTTGAAGGCACAAATGCCGCTGCTGGGCTGCAATTACTCAACTCATCAAGTGCTGATATAGTTGCAGAATCAGACCTCACCGAGGCGGCAATTAAAATTGTGGAGTTGACAAAATGAGTGTGCTGATTAACAAAAATACCAAGGTCATCACCCAAGGTTTTACTGGCAAACAGGGGACTTTTCACTCCGCACAATCCATCGCTTATGGCACTAATTTTGTCGGCGGAGTAACACCAAAAAAAGGCGGGCAAACGCATTTAGATTTGCCAGTTTTCAACACTGTTGCCGAGGCAATGGACGAAACTGGGGCGACTGCCAGTATGATTTATGTGCCACCTGCTTTTGCTTACGCTTCTATTGTTGAGGCGATTGAGGCGCAAATGCCAGTGATTACTTGCATCACCGAGGGTATTCCAGTGCAGGATATGCTCAAAATTAAAGCCATTTTAGCTGGCTCAAACTCAACGCTAATCGGTCCAAATTGCCCTGGCGTTATCACTCCAAATGAGTGCAAACTCGGCATTATGCCCGGCGATATTCATCAAGCTGGCAGCGTTGGCGTGGTTTCGCGTTCTGGCACGCTGACTTACGAAGCGGTGCATCAAACTACCCAAGCAGGGCTGGGGCAAAGCACCTGTATCGGCATCGGCGGCGACCCGATTCAGGGGATGAATTTTATTGATTGTTTGCAATTATTTGAGGCAGACGAGCAAACCAAATCCATTATTTTAGTCGGCGAAATAGGCGGCACGGCAGAAGAAGAAGCAGCGGAATATATTCAGTCTTGCGTCTCTAAACCAGTGGTGGCATACATCGCTGGTGTTAGCGCCCCAAAAGGCAAACGCATGGGGCATGCTGGGGCGGTCATCAGCGCTGGCTCGGGCAAGGCGCAAGACAAAATCAAAGCCTTGGCAAAAGTTGGCGTGGCAATTGCCCCAACTCCTGCCACTATGGGGCAAACTTTGTTGGAAATTTTAAAATGAAAAAGCCAATTGTAATTATGGGCATCGGCGAGCTTGGCAGTGTGTTTGCACGGGCTTTTTTGAAAAATAATTACCCAGTTTATCCAATCACTCGGCAAACTAATATTGACGAATTAGCCAGCAAAATTGAGCCAGAATTTATCTTGATTTGCGTTGGCGAGGCGGACTTGCAAAATGCGCTTGGCTCTATTCCTGAACGCTGGAAAGGCAAAGTGGTAATGATGCAAAATGAGCTATTGCCACGCGATTGGCAGGCGCATAATTTCATAAATCCAACTATAATTTCGGTTTGGTTTGAGAAGAAAAAAGGCACAGATTCCAAAGTGTTGATTTCATCAAAAGCATTCGGCGCTAAGGCACAAATTTTGACAAAATCCCTTGCTACAATTGATATTCCAGCCAATGAATTGGAAAACGAAGAGCAATTATTGTTTGAATTAGTGCTAAAAAATCTCTACATTTTGAGCACCAATATCGCTGGTTTGGCAATTAAATCAGGTGCTAGCGTTGATGATTTGCAAAATAATCACTGGCAATTATTATCGGCGGTGATGGATGATGTGCTGGTTTTGCAAACAGCACTAACGGGCAAAAAATTTGACAAACAGCAATTTGAGCAGCGTTTGATTGAGGCTTTTGCTGGCGATCCAAATCACACTTGCACCGGTCGCAGCGCCACATCTAGACTGGAACGAGCCTTGCAACTGGCAAAAAAATTCGACTTAAAAGTCCCAACTTTGCAAAAAATTAAAGCATTACAATCTTAATCGGTAAATTCAAGCCAATATTTTTTTTGCGAAATTACATCTGCCGCTTGTGCAAAAGCCCAAACAAACAGCGCTAAAATTTACCTAAATTTGCGGTTTACACTATTGCCATTGAAATTGTTTAATTGCTCTTGGTTTTTTAATTCAATCATAGCTCGTTTTTCAGCTGCTCAAAAAACACTTCAAAACTTGGCAAATCCAGCTGTGATTGCCTTTGTTTTTTGCCCCACATCGGCTCTGGAAAATAACTATCAAGCTCAAATCGCGCCATAATATGCCAATGAACTTGCGGCAATATATTACCAAAAGAGGCGATATTTATTTTATCTGCGTTGAAATAACGAAGCATTGATTTTTCAATAATATCAATGGCGCGAAAAATTTCGGCTTTTTCTGCTGGGCTACATTGACTAAATTCCTTCACCTTACGCTTGACAAAAACCTTGACCCACGGCACTTCGCTGGGCTCTATTTGCACCATAATTAAGTTGTTTTCATAAATCATATTAGCTCCAAAAACATCGCATCACCATACGAAAAAAAGCGATACTTTTTATTGATGGCATGCTGGTAAATTTGCAGCATTTTTTGGTGTCCGACAAAGGCACTAACCAGCATCAGTAGTGAAGATTTTGGCAGATGAAAATTAGTAATCAGCGCATCTGCCACCTTAAATTCATAGCCCGGATAGATAAAAATATCAGTCTCTGCTTGGGTTTTTTTGAGCTCTGAATTTTTTGCAGCTGACTCCAAAGAACGCACCGCTGTTGTGCCAACGGCAATCACGCGCTTGCCATTTTTTTTGGTTTGTTTGATTTTATCCACGGTTTTTTGCGGAACTTCATAATATTCGCTGTGCATAATATGATCTTCAATGTTATCTACTTTAACCGGCTGAAAAGTGCCAGCGCCAACATGCAAAGTTACAAAAGCCGTATTCACTCCTTGTTTTTTTAGCTCTGACAATAATGCCTCATCAAAATGCAAGCCCGCTGTTGGCGCTGCTACCGCGCCATCTTTTTGCGCAAAAACGGTTTGATAGCGGCTCAAATCTTGCGCATTGTCTGCTCTATCAATATAGGATGGCAGCGGAATATGCCCAATATTATTGAGCAAATCGAGCAATGAATTAGTGGCAAAATCAAGTGTGTAGAAGCCTTCGTGTTTTTTTTGCACAGTTACTAAAACCTTGTTTTCCAGCACAATATGACTGCCAATTTGTGGCGCTCTGCTGGCTCTAATCATTGCTACTGCTTGATTTTTGCTCAAAAGTCGTTCAAGCATAATTTCAACTTTTCCGCCAGATTCTTTATGTCCAAACAAGCGAGCAGGAATAACTTTGGTATTGTTCATCACCAGCAAATCTCCTGCTTGAATAAAATCGCCGATGTTCCGAAAAAATGTATCTATAATTGGCGATTGTGCAACTAAAAGTCGCGAGTCTATTCTATTTTTTGTTGGTTTTTGTGCAATCAATGATTTAGGCAGGCTGAAATCAAAATCGCTTAATTGCATTTTATTTGCTCTTTAAAAAATCGTGTTTAAACAATTCTAAAACTTGATAAGTTGCCGCTACGATTGCGCGAGGGGTGATTGTAGCGCCAGTAAAAGCAGCAAAATCGCCGCCATCGGGCTTAACTTGCCACTGCTTTTTGCTAAGATTAGACAACGATAATCCTTTGAATTGCTTAATCCAACTGGATTTTTTCAACTCTACTTTATCGCCCAAACCCGGCGTTTCTTTGTGGGTAATAACCCGAACTCCAAGCAGCTGATTATTGCTGTCAACGCCAGTTAGCAAGCGGATATTACCGTTATATCCATTTGGATATGTATGCTCAATTAAGTAGGCGAAAATTTGATTATTTTTTTTGGCAGGATAAATATTGATGCTTTGTCCAACCCCATGCAAGGTGATTTTTTTTGAAAATTTATCTTGCAAAATGTCGTTATCATAGCCTGAAACCAGCTCTCCAAGCCGTTTTATTAGCAGCTGTTTTTCATTATATTCAAT
>VSKZ01000076.1 GCA_008364125.1 Candidatus Thioglobus sp.
CCGAAAGGTGGCTTTTTTTATGCTGCTGGTTTGACCCAGCTAACAATGTTGCTAATTACTCAGAGTCTCTTGGTGAGTATTTACCTTTAGCAATTGCGTCTGCATAGCCTTTAGAGTAAGCCTCGGCTTGTGCCTTGGCAAAAGCGTCTGCTTGACCTTTGGCGTTAGCGTCTGCATAGCCTTTGGCGTTGCCATCAGCAAAACCAGAAGCGCTGTTGTCACTTTTGTTTTTAGTATCAAAATTCATACCAAAATCAGTGTCATTCAACCAGTTGTTGCCGCCTTTGAACGGTCCCCAGTTTGAGCCGCCGTTGAAAGGGCCAGCGTTTGAGCCGCCGTTAAAAGGACCAGCGTTTGAGCCGCCGTTGAATGGTCCCCAGTTTGAGCCGCCGTTAAAAGGACCAGCGTTTGAACCACCGTTGAAAGGTCCCCAGTTGTTGCCACCGTTGAATGGTCCCCAGTTTGAGCCGCTGTTTGAGCCGCCGTTTGAAGGTCCCCAGTTGTTGCCACCGTTGAAAGGGTTGCTGCCGTTGTTACCAAAAAAACCAGCTGATACTGTCGTTGCTACCAAAATAGTAGCGATTGCGATAATTTTTTTCATTTTTTTTCTCCTAAGATTAAAATAATTAAGCGCCACAATTGACGCATTTTTTGTTGATTATTTTCTCAACAAACGAGCATTATACCCCCTAAACTATATTAGAAATCAATTATATTCTAATATAAATTTAAAATGCTGTGCTACCAAGGCTTTCATAAGTTTATAATTAATTATATTACATAAAAAAGCAAAAAATTGGTAGTCGCGAGTGAATTCGAATCACCGACCCCTACCATGTCAAGGTAGTACTCTAACCAACTGAGCTACGCGACTATTAAGCCTGAAAATTATACCGAAAATACTGTTAGAAACAAGTTTTAATAATATCTTGAATATCGCTGGCAGCTTGATAAGAATTGGCAGCGTTTTTAATTGGGCGACCAACCACAATATAATCCGAGCCAGATTTAAACGCAGTCGCAACATCAACCACGCGTTTTTGGTCGTCATCATTTGCCACCGGACGAATACCGGGAGTAACCGCAATCAATTTATCATCAACATATTCACGCAAAAATGGCACTTCCAAACCAGAAGAAACCACGCCATCACAGCCAGCAGCAAATGCGCGTTTGGCACGAGAAATAACCAAATCTTGCACAGCGCAATCAAAACCTAAATCGTCTAAATCGCCTCGGTCAAGGCTGGTTAAAGCAGTAACTGCCAAAATCTTCAAATCGCCTTTATTCTCAGCTGCCGCTTCCATTAACGCCTGATTACCGTGAATAGTGGCAAAAGTTGCGCCATATTCACTCAGGCGACTGATAGTTCTGCCCACAGTTTCTGGCACATCAAAAAATTTCAAATCCACAAAAACTTTTTTATCCTTGGCAATCAGCCAATCTAACAACTGAAAATATTGCCCCGTCATCAGCAGTTCCATACCGATTTTGTAAAAAGTTACGCTATCATCAAGTTCGGTAACCAAATCCTTTGCCTGTTTTACTTCCGGCACATCAAGTGCAAAAATCAGCCGATCTTTAAGTGCAATATTTTTTTTGCTCATTTATATTCCTTTTTAAAAAATAGCGCCAGAATAGCCGTTTGCTTTTGCGCATTTTATCCAATGTTTTGCTTGCTTTATATCTTTGGTAACACCCTTGCCCAGCGCCAAAAAGATTGCTAAATTATACTGTGATTTTGCATACTGCTGCTCGGCAGATTTTGCATACCAAGCAAAAGCTTGTGCCAAATCCTTTTCCACTTCAAGCCCCAGTTCAAATATAAGCCCCATTTTATATTGACTTTTGGCATCACCGCTCTCGGCTAATTTGATAATTTGTTGGTAATTTTTCATAATTTTGCATAGGTATAATAAGCAGCTTGCCTTCGTAGCTCAGCTGGACAGAGCAGCCGCCTCCTAAGCGGCAGGTCAGAGGTTCGAATCTTCTCGAGGGCACCAATTTCCCAACCATTATAAAATATACATTAAGGTATAATTTGTGTTTTATTGAGGTTTTTTTATGTATCAAGGTGAGTGCTTGTGTGGCAAGGTTAAGTTCAAAATTACGCAAAAAATTACAGATTAGGAGTGGTAAATGAGTGGTAATAGCATAGGAAAATTGTTCACAGTAACCACCGCTGGCGAGTCGCATGGCGATTCGCTGGTTGGTATTGTTGATGGCTGCCCTGCTGGTTTGGAGCTATGCGCTGCTGATTTGCAAACTGATTTAGACTTGCGTAAACCCGGCACTTCTCGCCACACAACTCAACGCCGTGAAGATGATTTAGTCAAAATCCTCTCTGGCACTTTTGAGGGCAAAACCATGGGAACGCCGATTGCACTCATAATCCAAAACACTGACCAACGCTCCAAAGACTATAACGACATCAAAAATACCTTTCGCCCCGGACACGCAGATTACACCTATCAACAAAAATACGGCATCCGCGATTATCGTGGTGGTGGCCGATCAAGTGCCAGAGAAACGGCGATGCGAGTGGCTTGTGGCGGCATTGCCAAAAAATATTTACAACAAAAATTAGGCATTAAAATCAACGGCTATCTCGCTGAACTCGGACATATTAAAGCCGAAAAAATAGATTTAAGCACAATTCACAACAATCCATTTTTTTGCCCCGATGCCAGCAAAATCAACGAGTTAGAAGAGTATATGGATGCTCTGAGAAAATCAGGCGAATCCATCGGTGCACGCATAAATATCATTGTCAGCGCTATGCCTGTTGGGCTTGGCGAGCCGATTTTTGACCGCTTAGAGGCCGATGTGGCGCATGCAATGATGAGCATCAATGCGGTTAAAGGCGTGGAAATCGGCGCTGGTTTTGCTTCAATAACACAAAAAGGCTCACAGCATCGCGACAGTATCAGCGCTGCTGGTTTTGCCTCTAACAACGCTGGCGGCACGCTCGGAGGCATCAGCTCTGGGCAAGATTTACTGGTGTCAATTGCTCTCAAACCAACTTCAAGCCTGCGACTGCCAGTTGAAAGCATAGACAAACAAGGCAAACAAACAGAAGTAATCACCACTGGCAGGCACGACCCTTGCGTAGGAATCCGTGCCACGCCGATTGCCGAGGCGATGTTGGCAATCGTGTTGATGGATCATTTAATGCGTAATCGTGGGCAAAATGCTGATGTCAAGTCACCAACGCCTATTGTGCCAGCAAAACAATAAACCAAAACCAATTAACCCAAGGAAATTATGTTTTTTTCGCTTGTCAATAAATACATCTCTATAAACCCTAAAAACGATATTTTATCTGGGCTGACAGTCGCCCTCGCCTTAGTTCCTGAGGCAGTTGCATTTGCTTTGCTCGCCGGAGTATCGCCATTAGTTGGCTTGTATGCCGCATTTACTATCGGGCTCGTAACCTCAATTATCGGCGGTCGTCCGGGGATGATTTCTGGTGCTACTGGCGCAATTGCCGTGGTCATCGGCACGCTGGTTTTTACGCATGGCACGGAATATTTGTTTGCCGCTGTGGTGTTAACTGGAATTATTCAAATCATTTTTGGGCTGTTAAAACTCGGCAAATTTATCCGCTTAGTGCCGCATCCAGTGTTTTTGGGCTTCGTCAACGGCATCGCTATGGTGATTTTCATCGGACAAATCAAACAATTTAAAATCGGCGATGCGTGGATTACTGGCGAGCCGCTACTAATTATGCTGGGAATTATTGCCGCTACAATGTTGATTATTTACTTGCTGCCGCGGTTTATAAAATCCATTCCAGAGATTTTAATCGCCGTGGTTGTTGGCAGTTTGGCAGTTATTTGGTTGGGGCTTGAAACCCGCACTGTTGGCGATGTGGCATCTATCAAAGGCGGCTTTCCTGTTTTTCATATTCCCGATGTTGCTTTTAATTTAGAGACCCTTAAAATCATCTTTCCTTATGCGCTGACTATGGCGTTGGTTGGTTTGATTGAGAGTTTGCTAACGCTCAATTTGGTGGATGATTTGACAGAAACCACAGGGCAGCCGAATAGGGAAAGCGTTGGGCAAGGAGCTGCTAATTTGGTTACTGGATTATTCGGCGGAATGGGCGGATGCGCTATGGTTGGGCAAAGTATTATCAATGTCAAATCCGGTGGCAGGGGGCGTTTGTCGGGCATTGTGGCTGCTATTGCCCTGCTGTTTTTTATTATTTATTTGTCCAAATATATTGAAATGATTCCAATTGCCGTGCTTATCGGAGTGATGATGATGGTGGTTATCAGCACCTTTGAATGGTGCACAATTAGTCTATTCGGCAAAGTTCCGGTGCTGGATATTATCACTGGAATCTCGGTTGCTCTCATCACCGTTTTAACCGATAACTTGGCTCTGGCAGTGATTATCGGCGTGATTTTATCTGCCCTTTCTTTTGCTTGGGAATCTGCTGGCAAAATCTATGCTGATAAAATCCAAAATGAAAAAGGCGATAATGTTTACAAAATCAACGGCACATTGTTTTTTGCTTCCAAAGAACACTTCCAAGAATTATTTAATCCAAAAACCGACAGCTCTGATGTTTATATTGATTTTGGCAATTCCAAAGTGCTGGATCACTCTGCCATTCAAGCAATTGACAAGTTGGCTGGGCGCTATAAACGCGTGGGCAAAACTCTGCACCTGCAACATCTGAGCGCCGAATGCCGATTGCTCC
>VSKZ01000077.1 GCA_008364125.1 Candidatus Thioglobus sp.
GTGATGCTTAATATTGAAAGAGCCGCACAAGGCAGAAGTGGCAATCGGGCTAGCAATCTTAACCCTATTGTTCAGAAATAAAGGCTCAATTAATGTTGATATTACCAATAGTTTAAAAGGCTAAATTATGGAAAATATTTATTTAACACTTGTCCTTGCGCCTTTGGTTGGTGCTATTATTGCCGGATTTTTTGGCAGGGCAATCGGCAAACAAGCAACGCACACGATTGCTATTATCGGCGTGCTGATTTCTACTATTTTGGCGTTGATGGTTTTTGACCAGCATATATTGCAGCAGGGCGCTGTGTTCAACGAAAATCTTTATACTTGGATGCAAATCGGCGATCTGACTCTCAGCGTTGGGTTTTTGGTTGATAATTTAACTGCAATTATGCTGGTAGTGGTGGCATTTGTGTCGCTGATGGTGCATATTTACACCATCGGTTATATGCGCGACGACAAGGATTACACCAAGTTTTTTAGCTATATTTCGCTGTTCACTTTCGCTATGTTTATGCTGGTGATGAGCAACAATTTTATGCAACTTTTCTTTGGCTGGGAGGCTGTTGGGCTGGTTTCTTATTTGCTGATTGGCTTTTGGCATCACAAAGAAAGTGCCATTGAAGCAAATCTCAAAGCCTTTTTGGTCAACCGTGTTGGCGATTTTGGTTTTTTGCTGGGCATCGGTTTAATACTGGCATTTAGCGGCTCGCTTGATTATATCGAGGTGTTTGCCAGCTTGAATAATGCCGTGACGCACACACTTTGGGGGGCAGATTTAATCACTGTTGTTTGCCTATTGTTATTCGTTGGAGCGATGGGCAAATCGGCGCAAGTGCCGCTGCATATTTGGTTGCCGGGTTCGATGGAAGGCCCGACTCCGATTTCTGCCTTAATCCACGCAGCGACAATGGTAACTGCTGGTATTTTTATGGTTTCAAGGATGTCGCCGATGTTTGAGCTAAGTGATACTGCGCTGACAGTGGTAATGATAGTCGGCGCTATCACCGCATTATTTATGGGTTTGCTCGGCATCGTGCAGAACGACATCAAAAAAGTCGTGGCATATTCAACTCTTTCACAACTTGGATATATGACAGTTGCCTTGGGCGTTAGCGCCTATTCAGTGGCAATTTTTCACCTGATGACCCACGCATTTTTCAAGGCATTATTATTCTTGGGAGCTGGCTCGGTCATCGTAGCAATGCACCACGAGCAGGATATTCGCAAAATGGGCGGCTTGAAAAAATATATGCCTATTACTTATTTTACTGCCTTAATCGGCTCATTGGCGCTCATTGGTTTTCCGGGATTTTCGGGTTTTTATTCCAAAGATATGATTATCGAAGCGGTGCATTTTTCCAATTTGCCGTTTGCCGATTGGGTTTATTATGCGGTGGTTGCCGGCGTTTTTATCACTGCATTTTATTCGTTCAGAATGTTTTTCTTGGTGTTTCACGGCGCGCAAAGGTTTGATAACAAAACCGCACAGCACCTGCATGAATCGCCGCTATCAATCACTTTTCCATTAATAATGCTGGCAATTCCGTCCGTTATTATCGGCTATTTCACCATCGAGCCTTTGTTATTTACTGGCTGGCTTGATGGCGCAATTAGCGTGGCAGCTGGGCATAATGCGGTTGCAAGCCTAAAAGATGAGTTCCACGGTGCTTTTGCATTGATTTTGCATGCCGTTCAAACTCTGCCATTTTGGATGATGGTGCTTGGAATTGCTGCTGCGTGGGTGTTTTCGCTATATAAAACGCAATGGGCAGATTGGGTTCAGGCAACTTTTAAACGCACAAATTATGTGCTGAAATCGCTATACGGCTTTGACCGCCTCAATCAAATCATCTTTGTGGATGGCATCAAAAAGCTCGGCAATATTTTGTGGAAAGTGTCAGATGCAACTATTATCGATTCGCTGTTAGTCAACGGCAGCGCTAAGTTTGTGGGTTTTATAGGCTCAATAGTGCGCCGAATTCAAACAGGCTATGTATATCATTATGCCTTTTTTATGATTTTCAGCCTATTGATTATTTTAACTTGGGTGCTGTTTATTGGGCAAAACCCATTACTTGAGATTTGAATATGCAAAATACCTTACTTAGTTTGTTAATTTGGCTGCCGATTTTGTCCGGTGCTGGGATTATTCTGGTGGGAAATGGGCGCGATAATACAGCTCGTTGGCTGAGTTTGGCAGTCTCAATTTTGGTGTTTGTGCTGTCGCTTAGTTTGTGGAGTGGTTTTGATAGCAGCACCCATCTGATGCAATTTGTCGAGAAAAGCAGCTGGATTACGCAGCTCAATATTAACTATCATTTGGGAGTTGATGGCATTTCTATGCCGCTAATTATCCTCACAACTTTCATAACTATTTTGGTAATTGCCGCTGGCTGGAAAGTGATTGAAAATCGCCCAGCTCATTATATGGCAGCATTTTTGATTATGGAAGGGCTGATTATCGGGGTTTTCTCAGCGCTTGATGGCATTTTATTTTATGCGTTTTGGGAGGCATCGCTGATACCGATGCTGTTGATTGTTGGTATTTGGGGCGGCGATAATCGCGTTTATGCGGCAATCAAATTCTTCCTTTATACTTTCCTTGGCTCGGTGCTTATGCTGGTTTCATTGATTTATATGTCCAGCAAAAATGGCTCGTTTTCAATCTTGGCAATGCACGATTTGAGCCTAAGTGCCAGCGAACAGGCGTGGATTTTCTGGGCATTTTTTATGGCATTTGCGGTCAAAGTGCCGATGTTTCCGGTGCATACTTGGCTGCCCGATGCCCATGTTCAAGCACCAACAGGCGGCTCGGTTATTTTGGCAGCAATTATGTTAAAGATGGGCGGCTATGGTTTTTTGCGTTTTTCCCTGCCAATTACTCCTGATGCCTCCTTGGAATTTTCGCAAGTCATCATCATTTTATCGCTGATTGCCATCGTCTATATCGGCTTTGTGGCGCTGGTTCAACGCGATATGAAAAAGCTGATTGCCTATTCTTCAATCGCACATATGGGCTTTGTAACTCTCGGCGTGTTTAGCCTATTTTTGGCATATCATCCACAATATCCAGAGGCGGCATTTTTGGGTTTAGAGGGTGCTATGGTGCAGATGATTTCGCATGGATTTATCTCTGCGGCAATGTTTTTGGTAGTCGGAGTTTTGTATGACCGGCTGCATTCAAGAGAGATTTCAACTTATGGCGGCGTGGTAAATTCAATGCCAAAATTCACCGGTTTTGCTGTGCTATTTGCGATGGCAAATGCAGGCTTGCCCGGCACTTCTGGCTTTGTTGGCGAATTTATGGTTATCCTCGGAACGGTGCAAGCCAACATCTGGTATGCCGTATTAGCCGCAACCACCCTGATAGTCGGCGCCGCTTATACTTTGTGGATGGTTAAGCGAGTTTTCTGGGGCAAAATAACCAACCCAGCAGTAGAAACTATGAGCGATATTGGCGTTCGCGAATTTTTTATTTTGGCAATTTTGGCGCTCTGCGTGCTGATTGTCGGGCTATATCCACAGCCAATAATTGAAGTTATGCACACCTCAATCGCACATCTATTAAACCAAGCATTAAGCTCTAAATTATGATAAATAACACCTTTCAATTTGACCCTTCTTCGCTACTATTAGCAGCGCCAGAAATCTTTTTACTCAGCGCAATCGTCATTGTTTTATTGTTGGATTTATTTTTAACTAAATCCTTTAAACAAGTCAGTTATTATCTAACGCAAATCAGCCTATTTATCACTGCAATATTGTCATACAATCTAATCGGGCAGCCGGAAACCATCATCTTTGGCAATTCGTTTATCCTTGATGATATTGGCTCGATTCTCAAAGTATTTATGCTGGCAGCGGCAATGATAGCGATGGTTTATTCGCGTCATTATTTGCGCCAACATCAGCTGTTTCGCGGTGAATATTTTGTGCTGATATTGCTATCAATATTGGGGATGATGGTGATGGTTTCGGGATATAGTTTATTGACTTTATATCTTGGATTGGAGATTTTATCGCTGTCGCTCTACACCCTGATTGCCATCGCCAGAAATCGGGCAAATGCCATTGAAGCGGCACTAAAATATTTTGTTTTAGGCGCTATTGCTTCTGGGATGCTATTGTATGGTATGAGTATGATTTACGGTATTAGTGCCAGTTTGAATATCAGTGAAATTGCCACTTTTGCCAACAACACAATACTGGCTTCAAGAGAGGCGTTGGTGCTGAATTTTGGCTTGGTATTTTTGGTTATTGGCATCGCCTTCAAACTCGGAGCAGTGCCATTTCATATGTGGGTTCCAGATGTCTATCATGGCGCTCCGAGCTCGGTAACTATGTTCATTTCAACCGTGCCAAAAATCGCCATTGTGGCAATGCTGGTGCGTTTGCTGATAGATGGCTTGGGAATAATGCAACCTTATTGGGCAGATTTATTCACCGTATTGGCAGTGTTGTCCATCGCCTTAGGCTCAATAGTTGCGCTATTACAAACCAATATCAAGCGTATGCTGGCATATTCAACCATCTCTCACATCGGCTTTGTGTTGCTCGGATTTGTCAGCGGCACTGCCGGTTACGGCGCTGCTGTATTCTATATTCTTGCTTATATATTGATGAGTTTGGCAGCATTTGGCGTTATTATTCTGCTCAACAAAAAAGGCTTTGAAGCAGAC
>VSKZ01000078.1 GCA_008364125.1 Candidatus Thioglobus sp.
TTCAAACGGTCACAATTTGTGACCACTTGGGATTGTTCTTGTTTAGTAATTAATTTTTTAGACATAAGATTGTGAAATAACAATGCTTGGTTTGGTTTGTATTCCTGTATTTTCTTGTATTAACTCATCTTCAATGTGGCCGTTTACATCATATTCTTTGATGATATTTAAAATATTTTCTAGGATAGCTAATGGTTTAATGCCTTTGCTATTTTTGTTTAGTTTGTTGATTTTTTTCACTAATGGGGGGAAGCGTTTATTTTCAATTTGCTGTATGGCTTGCTTTAACTTATCCTTTTCTTCCGTATTAGCATCGGGTAATTTGCCAAAGGCCTTTAAGTAATTAATGGCTTTTTTATCTGCCGTTGATAAAGATTTATTTTGAGTTTGGTCGATGATATTTTGTTTTTTTTCTGTTTCAAATTCTTTTAATGTTGATAATACTTGCGAATAATGTTGCTCGTGCAATTTTTCTGCTTTGGTGTCTATAGAACATTTTAATAACCTTGCAGTTTTGATAAATCCATAATTTTCAATTTCATTATTGCTGCTAACTTTGTAAAAACGACTGCTGCCTTTATTTTCTGTGCGGACAAAAACCAGCGTTCCGTTTTGATGCTGTTGGTTTTTAACCCCGCACCGAACCTTGCTGGGCATATTTTTAATGCGTTTATAGTCTTCTGGGCTTGCCTCTCTAAAATCTCTAATCTCTTCTAAAAATGGGATAATTTCATTTTTTTCTTTCTGAATATTTCCATCAAAAATACCAAAGGTGCCAGTTTGTTCTTCGGTTGAATAAATTTGCGAATCCTCGCCCAAAGCGCTGTGAAAAGCTTGGAGTTTGATCAATGCTTTTTTCTCTAAGCCAATGTCATCGTTGATTTGTTCTGTGGGATAAAAGTTATAAACAAAAATATGGCTTGCCATTTGTCCGATACGATTAACTCTGCCGATACGCTGCATAAGTTTAGTGGCGTTCCATGGGGTATCGTAATTTATAACTGTATTTGCCCGATGCAGATTAACGCCTTCTGCTAAAACATCGGTGGTTAATATGATTTGATAGTTATTTTTCTTATCATTTGAATTTATATTAGCATCAAAATTTTCACTAATGATTTGTTTGTTTGTGTTGCGATTTTTGGCGTTGATGCTTAGCATTTTATCCGCATAGTCGGTATTTTTTATTTGCTCGGTTAAATAATTCATAGTGTCGATGCTTTCGGTAAAAATGATTATTTTTTGTTCGGGATTTTTATCTTTAGCTAAAAAATCGGGTAATTGCTTTAAAAACTCATCTATTTTTGGGTCGTTTGTAATTTTGTCCCAGTCTGATTTTAATTCTTGCAGCATTTTATAATCATGTTTAACGCCTGCAACAAAACCTGCTTCCATATCATCGCAGCTGCGAATGTTAATATTGGGGTCGATAGTTAGGCTTTCATTGAAAAGTAATTCCGCCAACTGTTCTTCTTTATCATTCAAAATATAATCGCTAATATTGATATTTGGAGCTATGATTATTTTATTATTATCAATCATCTTCAGCATAATTTCTGAGGATTGTATAAAACGATTAAGGGTCTCTTTGAATGCATAAAAACTGCTGTCCATTCTTTTTAATAGCAAAGTTTTCATAATGGCAACTAAGCGTTCAGCAATAAAATCTGCTCGGATATATTTTTGTTTGAATTCTGGTTTTAGATAATGCAAAGCTCGGTAGCGGGTATGTAATAGCCCTGTTTCATCTTGTTTTTTATTGTCAATTTTTATAATAGTTTCATCATATAAACGCTCTAATTTTTGTTCTAATTTATAATAAATTGGCTTTGGCGGTGTGGTTTTTGGAAAAATAACGCCGTGTTTATCTAAATCTTTTTTATAGCGCTTATTTTCTTCTAAATCAGTGCGTGTTCTTCTAACCATTAGAGGCATTATTACCCTTTCTCTGATTTTTTCGTAAAGTCCAGCGGTTTGTTCTCTGGCTTTTTTTTGGTTAGCAAGTTTTAGGATTTCTTTATACTCTTTTTTGACTTGGGTAAAAAATGCCGTTAATGGAAAATCAAGGGTTGAATTGTTGCCATCTTGAAATAATAAAATCTGATTGTATAAATCATCAGGGCGATTATTCAGCGGGGTGGCAGAAATAAGAATTACTTTTTTTGCTTGATTGTCTTTATTTTTAGTTTTGCAAATTCTCTGTAATTCATCGTAAGTTTGAGCGGTATCGTTGCGAAATTTATGCGCTTCATCAACAATAACCATATCGTAATCTTTGGGGCTGGTTATTTTGTGCAAACTGCCATTGGTGAAAATTTTAACCTTTCCTCTAATTTCAAATTTTACTAAGGCATCTTCCCAATTTTGCTTCAATGCTGGTGGCACAATCAATAAAATATTTGGATTGTAATCTCGCCCACCTAAAAATAAAAACTGTTTGGCAATTAAAGTAGCAATCATTGTTTTGCCTAGTCCAACCACATCGGCAAGAAAGAAACCGTTGTGTTTTTTTAGCATTTTCCAGCCTTCATTTACCGCATCAAGTTGATATGACAAGCGTTTAAAACCATGTAAATTTTCAATAGAATTAGGGTCAAACTCTATTTCATCGCCAAAATATTCAATCAAACATTTTAGATATAATTCATACGGCGTTATGTCGTCTGCTAAGTGTGTGTGTTTAAGGCTATTTTCAGCAACTATTGGCAATATTTCTATACTTTCTTGCCATAATTTTTCAAACTCGTTGGTGGCAAATTGAACTTCCTCATAATCATTGAGCAAAACATTAAACTCATAATTAGCTATTTCCTGAGTGCCTAATCCTGCATCAGTTAAGTTAGACGAGCCAGTAATTACGCTACTAGCAGTATGCTCATTAAAATTATCAGGGCGAAAGATATAAATTTTGGCGTGGATTTTCTGGCTAGGATGTGCTTTTATAGTAACTTTTCCTGTGAGCATATCTGCAATAAATTGTTTAACGCCTTGCTCGGTTTGTTCGCCATAATTGGCTTGTTGAATGTCTTCAATAAATTTTTCTTGCCATGTCGTGTTGATATTTTCTGCATCTTCTTTATAAATTAAGCCCAGAGAATGACTTTCTTGGGTTAATTTATCAACATCTATGCCAACTAAAATACGAATATTATCTACATTTTCTAAAAATGAACGCAACTTAAAATAACCTGATGAGCGAAAATAACCGACTAAAACATCAAAATTGTTGACACTATTATTGTGTTTAAAAACACCTTCAAATTTATTAAAAAGTGTATTTTTATCCTGATTAGTAAAAAATCTTGTTGACATAAGTCCGTCCTAATGTGTTAAATTTTAAACCGAAAAAGATGATCCGCAGCCGCAGGTGGTTTTGGCGTTTGGGTTGTGGATGATGAAACGCGAGCCTTGTAGGTCTTGCAGATAATCAACTGTGGCGCCGATTAGGTATTGGTAGCTCATTGGGTCAACTACCAGAACTGCGCCGCTGTTTTCAACGCTGCTGTCGCCTTCTTTTTGTTTGTCGTCAAAGGTGAAGCCGTAGGAAAATCCCGAACAGCCGCCGCCGGTGATATAGACTCGCAGCTTCATATTGTCGTTTTTTTCTTCTTTAATCAGTTCGGACACTTTTTTGGCAGCGCTGTCGCTGAAAATAATATCTGCTTGTTCTAAGGTTTGCGCTTGCATATTTTTCTCCTAAGGCAATAGCCCGATTTGTTCCAAGCCCGATTTTTCGTCAAGCCCAAATAATATGTTCATATTCTGCACAGCCTGTCCTGACGCGCCTTTTACGAGGTTGTCAATCGCCGACATTATTATTAAGCGCTTGCCGTCAGCGGTTTTTTTCACGCCGATTTGGCAAAAATTAGAGCCGCGGACGCTGCGAGTTTCTGGCACACTTCCAGCGCCGAGAACGGTTACAAAATGCTCATCAGTGTAACTATTTTCAAACAGCTTTTGCGCATCAATATCAGCCAGCAAATCAACATACACGCACGCAAGCATTCCGCGGCTCATCGGCACCAGATGTGGAGTGAAAATGAAATCCACTTCAACGCCAGCAATGGCAGACAGCGCTTGCTCGGTTTCGGGTTTGTGGCGGTGGTGATTGACATTATAAGGTTTCAAAGACTCATTCACTTCGCAAAAAAGCGTGGCAACATTTGCCGCCCTGCCAGCGCCGCTAACGCCAGATTTGCAATCAGCGATAATACTTTTTGTATCAATGGCATTTGCTTCCAACAGTGGCTTTAATGCCAAAATAATTGCGCTTGGATAGCAGCCGGGGTTGGCAATCAGATTGGCATTTTTGATTTGCTCACGATAAACTTCGGGCAAACCATACACTGCTTGCGCCAACAGCTCGTTTTGCGTATGCTTTATGCCATACCAATTTTGATATTGCTGCTGGTCTTGCAAACGAAAATCAGCGCCGAGGTCAATTACTTTGATGCCCTTTTTGATAAATTCACCAGCAGCTTCAAGCGCCACGCCGTGCGGAGTAGCAAAAAATATCACCTGACACTGACGCAAAATCGCATCATCAGGCT
>VSKZ01000079.1 GCA_008364125.1 Candidatus Thioglobus sp.
ATTAAGTGGTTTTGTTACGATATTTGGGTTTTTGTTCAAAAAAATCAATCTAATTTTCTACAAATCTTGGAAACCATTGGCTTAATTTTCAGCATTTATACAGGCTTTAAATTGATATAATTGCACAATATGCAAGATTATATAAAAATCGTAAAAAATGGGCTATGGGGCAATAATCAGGCCTTGGTTGCTTTGCTGGGTTTGTGTCCGCTATTGGCAGTAACAAATAACATTGTTAATGCGATTGGGCTGGGCTTGGCAACCACTTTTGTTTTAGTGGCTTCCAACACCACAATCTCCATTTTTCGTAATAATATTCGTCGCGAAATCCGCATTCCAGTATTCGTCCTGCTCATCGCCTCATTTGTAACTATTGTTGAGCTGGCAATGCAATCGTATTTTTACGATTTGTATTTGATATTGGGTATTTTTGTGCCGCTGATTGTAACAAATTGCGCCATTTTGGGCAGGGCTGAGGCATTTGCTAGCAAAAATACTTGGGGCAAATCAGCGCTTGATGGTTTGATGATGGGGCTTGGTTTTTCCATCGTGCTGATTGTGCTTGGAGCAATGCGAGAGCTGCTTGGTTCTGGCACTTTGTTTGCCCAATCTTCACTGCTGCTTGGCGATTTTGGCGCTGCTCTTAGTGTCAAAGTATTTGAAAATTACCAAGGCACTTTATTGGCAATTTTGCCTCCGGGTGCTTTTATTGGTTTAGGGCTTATTGTTGCACTCAAAAATTGGATTAATGCAAGAGTCCAGCAGAGTTGACGATTATTTAAAATGTCAATTTAGCGACATTGCCCTACTTTTGCAGTTGGTCTTGCAAAAAAACAGCGTATGGCTAATTAACAACAAACAATATCAGCTCAGTAAACAAGAAAAAAACTTGTTAAACGGCCTGATTGAAAAGCGTAAATCCGGCGTGCCATTCGCTTACCTAAGCGGCAAACAGGGTTTCTACCACTTGAATTTTAAGGTTACCACCGATACGCTTATTCCGCGTCCAGAAACCGAGATTTTGATTGATATAGCCTTAGATTTGTGCAAAAACAAGCCTTGCAACTTGCTGGATTTAGGCACTGGCAGCGGCAATATCGCCATATCGCTGGCAGACAAAAACCCAGATTGGCAAGTCAGTGCCACAGATTTTTCTGAAAATGCACTGGCAGTAGCAAGGCAAAATGCCACCAGCAAAATCAATTTTTACCAAGGCGATTGGTTTGCGGCCGTGCCTAATCAAACCTTTGATTTAATCATTTCCAACCCACCATATATTGCCGAAAATGATGCGCATTTAGCAGATTTGAAACACGAGCCTATTGAAGCTCTTAGCGCTGGAAAAGATGGTTTAGAGGCTATTAAAATTATTATTAAGCAAGCACCTTTGCACTTAAATAAACAAGGTTTTTTGCTTTTAGAACACGGCTACGATCAGCGAAAAGCTATTATTGAGATGCTAAAAGCAAAATTTACCTCCATTAAAACTTTCAATGATTATAATCATCAAAATCGCGCTATTTTGGCGCAACTCAAAACCTAAGGAGTAAGTATGAAAAAAATAACAACATTAGCGTTTATCGCTGTATTACTTGCCAGCAGTGGTATTTATGCTGGCTGGTTCGCTGACGAAAAAAAACCAAGCAGCAAAAATCAGCATAGCGACAAAATCTACAACTTAAAACTGGCTGAAACTTGGCCCAGCAATTTTCCCATATTTGGCGATGCCACCAAAAACTTCAAAAAGTTAGCAGAATCAATGTCAAACGGCAGGCTTAAAATCAGAATTGATTCCAAAAATAAACACAAATCAGCGCTCGGAATCTTTGATTTTGTCAAATCTGGGCAATACGATTTAGGCCATTCTGGCTCGTATTATTGGAAAGGCAAAGACATCAACACATTGTTTTTCACCTCAATGCCATTTGGTATGATTACCAGCGAACAGCGCGCTTGGTTTGAATATGGCGGCGGGCAAGAATTGATGGACGAAGTATATGGCAAACACGGGCTAAAATCCATTATCGGCGGCAGCACTGGCAATCAAATGGGCGGCTGGTTTAAAAAAGAAATCAATTCTGTTGATGATTTAAAAGGGCTAAAAATGCGCATCCCCGGATTTGCTGGCGAAATTATGGCAGAAGTCGGCGCTAAACCTGTCAACATCCCAGCCGGCGAGCTTTATACCGCATTAGATAGAGGCACGATTGATGCATTAGAATGGGTCGGGCCTTCGCTGGATTTGCGTATGGGTTTTCACAAAGTTGCCCCTTATTATTACACCGGTTGGCACGAGCCGGGAACGGAATTACAGTTCATAATCAATCTGAAAAAATACCGCAGTTTGCCACAAGATTTGCAAACTATTTTGACAACAGCAATGAAATTGTCAGCTTATCAAATGTATGCACAATCAGAATATGAAAGTGCCAAAAATTGGGAAAATATGAAAAAAACCTATCCAAATATTCAAGTCAAAACCTTTCCACAACCAGTGTTTGATGCAATGCGAGCAGCTAATCAAAAATTATTGAAAAAGCTATCAGCAAACAATCCATTAGCAAAGAAAATTATAAAATCCCAATCTGATTTTTTGCAAAAAGCGCGCGCTTGGACGGCGATTTCTGACCAAGCTTATTTAAATTCACAATCTAAATAATTTTGTTGCAACAAAAATACAGTCAATATTTAGAAAAAATCCTTATTGGACTGCTGCTGCTAACGATTTTTAATGTTTTTATTGATGTCTTGTTGCGCTATGTTTTCAGTAATTCTTCCATCGCTTTGCAAGAATTGGAATGGCACTTATTTTCCAGCCTATTTTTGCTCAGTATTGGATACACATTGCAGGCTGATGCTCATATAAGAGTGGATGTTTTTTATGCCAAATTTAGCCCAAAAAAACAAGCTTTACTCAACCTCGTTGGCCTGACAATATTTGTGTTGCCGATTAGTTTATTGAGTGCCTATTATGGCTTTGATTTTGCTTATCAATCATTTTTACTAAGCGAGCAAAGTGGCGACCCGGGAGGGCTAACTCATCGCTTCATAATCAAAAGTATGATTTCTGTTAGCTTCATTTTAACCATCATTTCTGCACTAATTTTTGCCAGAAAAAACTACAAGGTGTTGGCGCAATGATTGGCTTAATTATGTTTTTGCTAACGCTAATACTGTTGATGGCTGGCTTTCCGGTGGCGTTTACTTTTGCCGGAGTGGCAGTGATATTTGGCGTTTTTACGCAGGGTGTCGAGCTGTTTGCTTTTATGCCTTATCGGATTATGAGCATTATGCAAAATACAATTTTAATGGCAGTGCCTTTGTTTATTTTTATGGGTATTGTTTTGCAAAAAACCAAGCTTGCCGAACAGTTGCTGGAAGCGATGGGAGAGCTGTTTGGCAAGGTGCGTGGCGGCTTGGCAGTTTCCACTATTTTGGTCGGTGCATTACTTGCCGCCTCAACCGGAGTGGTCGGTGCATCGGTGGTGGCAATGGGGGTGATTTCCTTACCGGTGATGCTCAAAAATAATTACAAAAAAACGCTGGCAACGGGGGTGATTTGCGCTTCTGGCACTTTGGGGCAAATTATTCCACCATCAATTGTGCTGATTATTTTGGCAGATGTGCTCGGCGTTCCTGCTGGTGATTTGTTCAAAAGTGCGGTGTTGCCGTCTTTGGTGCTGGTGGCAAGCTACATTTTTTATGTGCTTATTATTGCTTATTTGGACAAATCTAGCGCTCCTGCCCTGCAAAGCAAAAACCATAATCTGAAAAAATCGCAAAAATATTTGACGCTCATAAAAGCAATTGTGCCACCTATTTTACTGATAGTAGCAGTGCTTGGATCTATTTTTTCTGGCATTGCCACTCCAACTGAATCAGCTGCCATGGGCGCTGTCGGCGCTGTGCTTTTGGCAGTTATTTACCAAAGATTAAGCTGGCAAATGTTGCATGCTGCCAGCGTGGAAACCATCAAAGTTACCGCAATGATATTTGCCATTTTGATTGGAGCAACAGCATTTTCATTGGTTTTTACCTACAACGGCGGCGATATTTTGGTGGAAGATTTCATCCACAGCCTGCCCGCCAAAGAAATGAGTTTCATCCTCATTTCCATGGCAATCATCCTCATCCTCGGTTTTTTCATCGACTTCGTAGAAATATCACTCATCATCGTCCCAATTTTCTACCCCATCGCACTCTCGTTAGGCATTGATATGAGCTGGTTTGCCATCCTAATCGCAATGAATTTACAAGCCTCATTCCTCACTCCACCATTCGGTTTCAGCCTATTCTACCTCAAAGGAGTTGCCCCAAAATCCGTCCAAACTACCGACATCTACCAAGGCGTAATCCCTTTCATAATCATTCAAGTAGCCGTGCTATTAAGTCTAATCATATTCCCAACTTGGTATGGTTTTTCCAGTTTTTAGTAAGTAAAATATATTGACTAAAACTGATATCATTGTGCATTGCGGATGTTATGTATTGCTGGACAAAAATT
>VSKZ01000007.1 GCA_008364125.1 Candidatus Thioglobus sp.
TGAGAGAAGTTCTTGGTCAAGCGCTGATGGCGCTGGTGCTTTTGCTTCAAATCTTAAGTTGCCAGCTGCTAAACTTCGTAGGCCTACAGGTGTTATTGAGAATGACAATGGTTTCTATTGGATTACCAATAGTAATACTAATCGTTTGAGCTTTGATGGCGGCATATACAAAAATCCAACCACACGAGCAAATGGATTTTCGGTGCGCTGTATTCTAAATGCTGGCTCTGCGCCTTAACTGAAAAAAACCCCGCTTATTCAAAAAAATAAGCGGGGTTTTTTGTTGTTAAAAGCTGTTAAAACTTATGGACGCATTAACCTCTTAACTGTTTTGCCGCATCCACCATATTTTCTAACGCAGGCTTAACTTGTGCCCATGTGCGAGTTTTTAGTCCGCAATCAGGGTTAACCCACAAGCGTTGCGCTGGTATGCGCTCACCCGCTTTTTGCATAAGCGTGACCATGTAATCAGTCTCAGGGATGTTAGGCGTGTGAATGTCATACACACCAGGACCAATCTCATTCGGGTAGTTAAATTCATCAAACACATCGAGCAATTCCATATCCGAGCGCGAAGTCTCAATGGTAATCACATCCGTGTCCATGTCAGCAATTGCACCAATAATGTCATTAAATTCTGAGTAACACATATGCGTATGAATTTGCGTCTCGTCACTCACGCCGTTAGCCGTGATTTTGAAAGATTCAATCGCCCAATCTAGGTACTCATTCCACTGCGCTTGGCGTAGTGGCAAGCCTTCTCTGAGTGCGGCTTCATCAATTTGAATGATATTAATACCTGCTTTTTCTAGGTCTTGTACTTCATCACGAATCGCCAAAGCCAGCTGCATACAGGTAGCTGAACGCGGCTGGTCATCACGCACGAACGACCAGTTAAGCATCGTTACAGGACCAGTCAACATACCTTTCATTGGTTTGTCGGTTAATGATTGTGCATACACACTCCAATCTACCGTCATTGCATGGGGACGAGTGATATCACCAAAGATAATCGGCGGCTTAACGCAACGCGAACCGTATGACTGAACCCAGCCAAATTGACTAAACGCATAACCGTCTAATTGCTCACCAAAATACTCAACCATATCGTTACGCTCAGGCTCGCCGTGTACTAATACATCTAAGTCTAGCTCGTGCTGAATATCAACACAAAGTTGAATTTCAGCGCGCATTAGCTTGGTATAAGTGGCTTCGTCAATCTCGCCATTTTTAAACTGACGACGCGCAGTGCGAATCTCAGGAGTTTGTGGAAATGAGCCAATTGTTGTGGTTGGGTACTTAGGCAATTTTAAAATGTCTTGTTGCAATGTAGCACGCGTTTCGTAGTCTGAGTTTCTCAAGGCAAAATCAGCGCTAATGTCGCTAATGCGTTTAGCCACACTTGGATTATGAACGCGCTTTGAATCTTGACGAGATTTAATCGCTTTTGCATTATCATCAAGTGCTGTTTGACAAGCGTTACGCCCTTGTTCAAGTGCCGTTTTTAACACAGATAATTCTGCTAATTTTTGATGCGCATACGCCATCCAGCTAAGTATCTCAATGTCTAGTTTTTCTTCTTGATCCAAGTCAACTGGCACATGTAATAATGAGCAAGACGGTGCTAACCATAGGCGCTCGCCTAAGGTTTTAGCAATCGGCTCTAAATAATCAAGTGCTGCGTTTAAATCAGTTTTCCAAATGTTGCGTCCATTAACAATACCGAGTGACAATACTTGCGTCTCACCTAGGTTGTCAATCACCGAAGCCACTTCATCCTTAGCGTTAATGGTGTCAATATGAACACCGTCCACAGGCAAATCAGCCAGTAAAGATAAATTTTCTTTAAGCTGACCAAAGTAGCTGGCAAGCAAAATTTTCACCGAGCAATCTTTAAGTTGTGCGTAACTTTTAGTAAGTGCTTGTTGCCACTCAGAACTTAACTCGCTAACCAAAATCGGCTCATCAATTTGCACCCATTCGATGCCTTGCGCGCTTAATTCATTTAACAACGCAACATAAGTTGGTAATAATTTATCAAGTAAGGCAAGTTTGTCTGAATCGTCTTTTGCTTTACCGATTTTAAGGTAAGTTACCGGACCAATAATGGTTGGCTTGATGTTATGACCGAGTGCTTTTGCCTCAGCAATTTGACTAATAAGATTGGCGCTGTTAAGCTTAAAAGCAGTGTCTTTGCTAAATTCAGGCACGATGTAGTGGTAATTGGTGTCAAACCATTTGGTCATCTCACCGGCGTGTGTGCAACAAGTGTCGTTATCTATCGCGCTACGCCCGCGTGCAACACGAAAGTATTCATCTAACGCATCACCCGTAGCACTTTTAGCACGCTCAGGAATGTTACCAAGTAGGAAACTGGTATCTAAAACTTGGTCATAAAATGAGAAATCACCAGCAGGTAAAAGGTCTAATTTTGCTTGATTTTGCCAATGCAATTGACGCAGCCCTTTGGCAGTTTTTTGCAGCTCATCGCGTTCAAGATTGCCTTGCCAAAATTTTTCTAAGGCAAATTTAAGCTCTCTTTTAGCGCCGATACGGGGAAATCCTAAGTTGTGGGTCGTGATATTCATAATGATTATTATTGTTGGTTTTAAAAAATTGTGCAAATTATAGTGCTTTGTTGTATAAGCATATGTAATAATATTCATATTTAGTATTAGTTTTTCTCATGATTGAAACACAACATTTAAGATTGATTCACGCTTTATACCAACAGGGCAGTGTTTATGAGGCGGCAGAGGTTTTGTTTATTACTCAATCTGCCCTGTCTCACCAAATTAAAAAATTGGAAACTTTGATTGGTGGTGCAATTTTTGTGCGCCGTTCTGAGCCAATCAAACTCACCCCAAAAGGCAAAAAGTTACTTAAATTGGCAGACAAAATATTGCCTAAGATTATCAAAACAGAAAAACAGCTCACTGACAGCAAAGGCGGGCGGCTTAATATTGCCATTGAATGCCATAGTTGCTTTGATTGGTTGATTCCTACGCTGGATGCGTTTCGTCAGCAGCAGCCTAAAATTGATTTTGATTTGTCCTTGGCATTTAGTTTTGAGCCGATGGATGCGCTGAAAAATCACGATGTGGATATGGTGATAACATCCGACCCTATGGAGGATAAAAGTTTTGAGTATTTTCCATTGTTTGATTATCAAATGCTGATGGTTATGTCGAAAAATCACGCCCTATCAAATAAGCGTTATTTGACCCCTCAAGACATTCAAGACCAGATATTGCTCACTTATCCGGTCAGTCATGAGCGGCTTGATGTGTTTAATTACTTCCTCAAACCTGCCAAAGTTAATCCAAAATCTACTCGAAAAGTTGAATTGCCGATTATGATAATGCTACTGGTGCTGAATAATCAAGGCATTGCCAGTATGCCGCAGTGGGCACTGACAAAATCACAAAAATACCAAGTCGCCTTAAAACCACTGGGCAAAAAAGGCGTTTGGCGCACGCTATATTTAGCGGTTAGAAAAACTGATTTTGAAGAGGAATATATTCAAGATTTTGCGCGTATTGCCAAGCAAGTTTCGTTCCAAAATTTAACGAACATCAAGCCGACTTAGGTATAATTTGAGCATTTTTTTAGACAAACGGAAAAGCGATAAATGAAAACCTCAGTAAAAGCATTAGATGGGCTAAAAATGGCATTGACAGTTGAATTAGAGGCGCAAATATTCAGCAAGGCGTTGGAGAAAATCCTCAAAAATATTGCCAGCAAGGCGCAAATTGACGGTTTTAGAAAAGGCAAAGTGCCAACTAATATTTTGCGCCAGCAGTTTGGCGCTAAGGCAAGCACTGATGCGGCTAACGAAGTTGTCAACGACACGCTAACAGAGGCAATAAACAAAGAAAAAATCAACCCTGCTTCACGCCCGAATATCACCAAAATTGATGCGCAAGATAAAAAGATTTTTTCTTATACGGTTGAGTTTGAAGTTTATCCAGAAATCAAAGTGGCAAATTTTTCCAAGCTCAAAATCGAGCAAACAGAGGCAAAAATTAGCAGCGCCGATGAACAGCAAACCATCCAAAAATTAGCCGAGCAAGCGCTGGAATACAAGGCAGTTAAACGCGATAGCAAAGATGGCGACCAACTGATAATTGACTTTAAAGGCTTGATTGAAAATGAAGTTTTTGAAGGCGGCGTTGCCAACGATTTTAAAATCGTGCTGGGCAAAAGCTCAATGATTGAGGGCTTTGAAAGTGGGCTGATAGGTGCGAGTGCTGGCGCTGATATTAAATTGAATTTGACTTTTCCAACAAGCTATCATGCCGCGCAATTAGCTGGCAAAGCAGTGGTTTTTGAGGTGCAAGTCAAAGAGGTTGCCGAGCCGAATAAAGCCAAATTAGATGATAAATTTGCACAGAAATTTGGTGAGAAAAATATTGATGACTTGAAAAAAAGTATAAAAAAGCAAATGGAAACTGATCTTTCTACTCGCCTTAAAAACCAAAATAAAGATGCAATTTTTGAGGCATTATTAGCCGCTAATGATTTTCAAGTGCCGCAAGCGAGCATCGACAGCGAGGCGCAAGTATTAAAGCAAGATATGCAGCAAAGAATGCAGCAGCAAGGCATTCCGCCACAAAACGATATGCCGGCATCAACTTTTAATCCAGAGGCACAAAGGCGGGTGAAGATGGGTTTGTTGGTTAATCAAATTGCTAATGAGCACAAAATTGAGGCAACGAAACAGCAGCTGGAAGACAAATTGTTAGAAATGGCTGAGTCGTATGGTGAGCAAAAGCAGCAAATACTGGATTATTATCACAAAGATGCCACGAGAATGACTTCGATTGAATCGATGGTGGTGGAGGAAATTGTGCAAAATTTAATCCTCAAAACTGCCAAAGTCAGCAGCAAACAATCAACTTTTGAAAAAATAACACAGGCGCAATTATGACAACAAAAAACTTAAATTTAATACCAATGGTGGTGGAACAATCTGCCCGTGGCGAGCGTTCTTATGACATTTATTCGCGGCTGTTAAAGGAGCGGGTGGTTTTTATAGTTGGGCCGATTGAAGATTATATGGCAAATGTCATCGTGGCACAGCTATTGTTTTTGGAATCTGAAAACGCTGATAAAGACATCCATTTATACATCAATTCGCCGGGTGGTTCGGTCTCTGCGGGGATGGCAATTTACGATACTATGCAGTTTATCAGCCCTGATGTTTCCACGCTTTGTATCGGTCAGGCGGCAAGTATGGGGGCTTTGTTGCTCACTGCTGGCACTAAAAATAAGCGTTTTGCTCTGCCGAATGCAAAAATGATGATTCACCAGCCGCTGGGCGGTTTTTCTGGTCAGGCAAGCGATATTGATATTCACGCACAAGAGATTTTAAAAGTCAGAGAAAAGCTGAACCAACTTTTAAAAAATCACAGCGGACAAGCTTTGAAAACCATCCAAAAAGACACTGATAGAGACAATTTTATGACCGCGGCAGAAGCGGCAAAATATGGCTTGATTGACAAAGTTCTGGACAAGCGCACGCAAAAATAAGGCAGAATTATGGCAGAAGATAAAAAAAAATTAAATTGTTCGTTTTGCGGCAAGGCAAAATCCGAGGTAGAGCGGTTAGTGGCTGGGCCGGGAGTTTATATTTGCAACGAATGTATTGATTCTTGCTACCATTTGATTGAGGAGCAAGCGGCGCAAGATGGCAGCGAGGTTTATCAAGATTGGAGCTACACGCCGAAGCAATTGCGTGATTTTTTGAATGAATATGTGATTGGTCAGGATTATGCCAAAAAAGTGCTATCGGTTGCGGTTTATAACCATTATAAGCGTTTGCAAAGCGGCTATGTTTCCAACGATGTGGAGCTTGATAAATCCAATATTTTGATGATTGGGCCAACTGGATCGGGCAAAACTCTATTGGTGCAAACTTTGGCGCGGCTGCTAAATGTGCCTTTCAGCGTTGCAGATGCCACCACTTTAACCGAGGCTGGTTATGTTGGCGATGATGTTGAAAATGTAATTAAAAATCTATTGTCAAAATGCGATTTTGACCCACAGCGCGCCGAGCAAGGTATTATTTTTATTGATGAAATTGATAAAATTTCTCGGCGTTCAGATTCGCCTTCAATCACGCGTGATGTTTCTGGGGAGGGCGTGCAGCAAGCGATGTTGAAGCTGATTGAAGGCACTGTGGCATCCGTGCCGCCACAAGGTGGGCGCAAACACCCAAATCAAGAAACCATTGATGTTGACACTTCAAAAATCCTATTTATTTGCGGCGGCGCGTTTAATGGGCTGGATAAAATAATCAGCAGACGGGTTGAAAAGGCTAATGGCATCGGCTTTTCGGCGAATGTGAAAAATAAAAATAAAGAAAAAAGTATCAGCACTTTGTTAAATTTGATTGAGCCAGAAGATTTAATTAGTTATGGTTTAATTCCAGAATTAGTTGGGCGGCTGCCGGTGCAAACATCGCTTAGTGAGCTGGATGAAGAGGCATTGGTGCAGATTTTAACCAAGCCAAAAAATTCGGTGGTCAAGCAATTTCAAGAAATTTTATTGCTGGAAGGGGTTAAATTAACTTTCAAAAAGCCATCTTTGATTGCCATTGCCAAGCAAGCTATTAAGCGCAAAACTGGGGCGCGTGGCTTGCGTTCTATTTTGGAACATTTGCTGCTGGACATAATGTTTGAATTACCGTCATTGGCTGATGTGAATGAAGTTGTGATTGATAAAGAGGTGGTCGAAAAAGGCAAAAAGCCGATAGTAGTTTATAAAACTGCCAAAAAATCCAAGCCCATTAAAGACAAAAAAATCAAACAAGCCTGTTAATATTGGAATTATTTGATCAGCAAAAAGGCGCAGTTGGACAAGGTGAAAAAACCTTGCTGGCGTATGTAGAATTGCCCGCAAATCGCCATAATCAGTATAGCAAAAACGAGTTTTTAGAGCTGGCAAAATCATCTGGATTGAATGTTGTGCAAAATCTTAAAATTGCGATTTCATCTGCCAAATCTAAATATCTTATCGGTTCTGGCAAGGTGGCAGAATTGGCAATTTTGGTCAAACAATTACAGCTTGATTTGGTGATTTTTTCTGCTGAATTGTCGCCCTCTCAAGAACGCAATTTGGAAAAAGCCCTTGAATGCCAAGTGATGGATAGAACTGGGCTGATTTTGGATATTTTCTCACTTCGTGCCAACTCGTTTGCTGGCAGGCTTCAAGTTGAGCTGGCACAGTTGCGACATTTATCAACTCGGCTGGTGCGCGGCTGGACGCATCTTGAACGCCAAAAAGGTGGTATCGGCTTGCGTGGCCCGGGTGAAACCCAGCTGGAAACTGACAAACGCCTGATTTCTGTGCGTATTAAAAATATCGTTAAGCGCTTGGAAAAAGTGCATAAGCAGCGTTATTTGGGGCGCAAATCACGGCTTAAAAACAGCCTGCCGATGATTGCCTTGGCAGGCTACACTAACGCTGGCAAATCCACATTATTTAATACTATAACCAAAGCCGAAGTGTTTGCCAATGACCAACTATTTGCCACTTTGGATTCCACTATTAGGCGGGTGATATTGCCAGCTTCTGGTGCGGCTGTGATTGCTGATACTGTTGGTTTTATCCAAGATTTGCCGCACGATTTGGTGGCAGCTTTTAAATCAACTTTAGAGGAAACTGTGGAGGCTGATGTTTTGCTGCATATAGTTGATGCGGCAGATGAATATAACGCCGATAAAATTGAGCAAGTGTGCAAAATTATTGCTAATATTGAGGCAGATAAAGTGCCGAGTATTTTGGTGATGAATAAAATTGATTGTGCAAAAAACCTCGCTCCGAGAATGGATAGAGATGAGAATGGCAGGATTTTTCGGGTGTGGATTTGTGCGAAAACTGGCGAGGGCATTGACTTACTTTATCAAGCTTTGGCAGAACAACTTAGCGGAGCGATGACACATGCTAAAATACAAGTTGATGTGCAAAGTGCTTATATTCGTAGCGAAATTCACAATATTGGACATATCCACAGCGAAAAAGTGGATGATTTTGGACAATGGATACTTGAAATTAAGGTTACTCATCACTATCTATCTAAGTTATTAAGTTTAAAAGGCGTAACACTATTATGGGAACAAAAGACGCAATCAGCGTGATTGATTTACAACAAGAAATGGTGCCACTATTGCCGCTACGCGATGTGGTGCTTTTTCCGCATACGGTGATGCCGCTGTTTGTCGGCAGAAAAACCTCTGTTAACGCCATTACCCAAGCGATGGGCAATAATAAATATATTTTTACGGTTGCCCAAAAAGACGAAAAAACCCAAGAACCAAGCAACAAAGATTTGCACGAAGTTGGCACTTTGGCAACTATTTTGCAAATGCTCAAATTGCCAGACGGCACTATTAAAGTGCTGGTTGAAGGGGTTAGTCGGGCGCAGATTAAAGAGTTTTATACAGCTGATGGCTGGACCGAAGTCAAGGTTGATAAACTTAGTCTTAAAGTTGATGAAGGCGTGGAAATCAAGGCGATGATGCGTTTGGCGTTGGAAAATTTTGATACTTATATCAAGCTCAATAAAAAAATCCCAGAAGAGGTGCTAAATATGCTCAAAGGGGTGGAGGATATTGAGCGTTTTAGCGATATTATTATTGCCAATTTGGCGCTCAAAACTACTGAAAAACAAGAGCTTTTAAGCAGCAATAATGCCAAAGTCAGGCTTGATAAAATCTTGGCAGCAATCCAAGGCGAAATTGATGTGCTCGGCACTGAGCGCAAAATCCAATCCCGTGTGCGCAAACAAATGGAGTCTAATCAGCGAGATTATTATTTGAACGAGCAAATGAAATCCATCCAAAAAGAGCTGGGGCAAGTTGAGGATGAAAGCGAGATTGAAGATTTGCAGGCAGATATAATCAAGGCAAAAATGCCAAAAGATGCAAAACAAAAAGCGCAATCTGAGCTAAAAAAACTCTCACGAATGTCTTCACAATCATCCGATGCTTCCATTATTCGCACCTATATTGAGAATTTGTGTGAAGTGCCATGGAGCAAAAAAACCAAAATTAACAACGACTTATGCAAAGCACAAAAGGTTTTAGATGATGACCATTATGGTTTAGACAAAGTCAAAGAGCGGATTTTGGAACATCTTGCCGTGCAAACTCGGGTCAGCCACAACAAGGCAAATATCCTTTGTTTGGTTGGGCCTCCTGGCGTTGGCAAAACTTCGCTGGGCGAATCTATTGCCAAAGCGGTTAATCGTAAATTTGTGCGGATGTCACTTGGCGGCGTGCGTGATGAGGCAGAAATTCGCGGACATCGGCGCACTTATATCGGCGCAATGCCCGGCACTATTATCCAAAAAATGCAAAAAGTTAAAGTTAAAAACCCGCTGTTTTTGCTTGATGAAATTGAAAAAATGGCATCCGATAGTCGCGGCGATCCTGCCAGTGCGATGCTTGAAGTTTTAGACCCAGAGCAAAATCACACTTTTAGCGACCATTATATTGAGGTTGATTATGACCTGTCGCAAGTAATGTTTGTGGCAACTGCCAACTCGCTGGATTTGCCACGGCCGCTGCTTGATAGAATGGAAATTATTGAATTATCTGGCTATACTGAGAATGAAAAAATGGAAATAGCCAAACGCCATCTTGTCAAAAAAGCGATGGAAAATAACGGCATCAAGGATAGTGAAATTTCCTTCAAAGACGATGCCCTGCTTGACATTATCCGCTATTACACTCGCGAGGCCGGAGTGCGCAGTTTGAGCAGAACTATCAGCACAATTTGCCGCAAAGTTGTCAAAGAAGTGGTGGTCAAAAAACGCAAAACTAAGGCAAATATCAATAGTAAAAACTTGGAAAAATACTTAGGATTGCGCAAATGGACTTTTGGTTTAGCAGAAGAACAGAGCCAAATCGGCGAAGTTACTGGCTTGGCATGGACTTCGGTTGGTGGCGATTTGCTCACCATTGAGGCAGCTGCTTACAAGGGCAAAGGCAAACTAAATTACACCGGACAGCTCGGAGATGTGATGAAAGAATCCATCCAAGCGGCAATGAGCGTAACCCGTTCGCGCGCCAAAGAGCTGGGAATTGCTGACGACTTCCAAGGAAAATTAGACATCCATATTCATGTGCCAGACGGCTCAACTCCAAAAGACGGCCCCAGTGCTGGAGCTGCAATGTGCACCGCCTTGGTTTCGGTTTTAACAGGGCGTAAAGTCAAGGCTGATATTGCTATGACTGGCGAAATAACTCTGCGCGGCGAAATCACCCCAATCGGCGGACTTAAAGAAAAAATGCTGGCAGCCCTACGAGGCGGCATCAAAACCGTAATCATCCCCAGCAACAACGAGCGCGAACTCTCAGAAGTGCCAGATAAAATCAAAGACAAGCTCAACATCGTCAAAGTCAAATGGATTGACGAAGTGCTGGATATTGCGCTGGAAAAATAATCTATATAATTATATTTTTTAGATTTTAAACATAAATAATTATGCTTTTTAACTCTTACGAATTTTTATTTTTATTTTTGCCAATCACATTTTTTGTATATTTTTACTTAAATCACAAAAGGCTCACTGAAATTTCAACGGTGTTTTTAGTGCTTAGTAGCTTGCTATTTTATAGCTGGTGGAATGTAATATATTTGCCAATTATTCTCTCGTCAATGTTGTTTAATTATGCGGTTGGCAATAGGATTAATAAGGCAAATTTGCGTAGAAAATTGCTATTAACTATTGGCGTTGTTGCAAATCTATCGTTGCTTGGCTATTTTAAATACGCTGATTTTTTTATTGAAAATATCAATATTTTATCTGCCAGCAATATTCCCACCTTAGATTTAGTTTTGCCATTGGCTATTTCGTTTTTTACTTTTCAGCAAATAGCATATTTAGTTGATAGTTACAAACAAGAAACCGAGGAATATAGTTTTTTAAATTATGCATTATTTGTAACTTTTTTTCCTCAACTTATAGCCGGCCCGATTGTGCATCATAAAGAAATGATGCCGCAATTTGCTAAGGCAAAAAACAAAGTAAAAAATTATCAAAATATAGCAATTGGGCTTTTTATATTCTCTATCGGGCTTTTTAAAAAAGTTGTCATTGCAGATACTTTTTCCGTATGGGCAACTGCTGGATTTGATGTTGCAACAACGCTAAATCTGTTTGAGGCTTGGGCTACAAGTTTATCTTATACATTTCAGTTATACTTTGATTTCAGTGGCTATACAGATATGGCAATAGGCTTGGCACTGCTATTTAACATTAAATTACCTATTAATTTCAACTCCCCATACAAAGCCACAAATATACAAGATTTTTGGAAAAGGTGGCATATCACCCTTAGTAGATTTCTAAAAGATTATGTTTATATCCCTCTTGGCGGCAATAGAGAAGGGGAATTTAGAACATATAGCAATCTAATTGCTACTTTTATACTTGGAGGATTATGGCACGGCGCTGGCTGGACTTTTGTATTTTGGGGCTTTTTACACGGTTTGGCAATAGTCATTTATAGGGCTTGGAATAAATTAGGCTTCAAACTTTGGGACTGGCTGGCTTGGCTGATTACTTTTAATTTTATTAACCTTACTTGGGTGTTTTTTAGGGCAAAAGAGTGGGATGATGCGGTTAAGGTTTTAGGCGGTATGTTTGCTTTGGATAATATTGTTTATAATCTAAATTACCTTGAAGTAGCAATACTATTCGCCGCCTTTATTATTATATTATTTTTTAGAAATTCTATCAGTTACTGCAATAATAAATTTCAGTTTTCAATCAAACAGATTTTAGTTTTTGTAGTTTTGATGACTACCTCAATATTAGCAATTAGATTAGGAAATTCCAGTGAATTTTTATACTTTAACTTTTAAGAAAAAAATATTAACAGCTTTTATATTGATATTATCAAGTCTAATTATTTTAGATATTGGCTTATATTTTGTTTCCAAAATGAAAACTACAAAAACAACTTTTATAAATGATAAATTTTTAAAAAATAATCATTTCATCTTAAATAATGGAGCAAATAAAGATATTGTTTTTGTTGGAAGTTCAAGGACTTTTTATCAAATATCAACAAATACTTTTAAGAAAAATGGCATTGATATTTATAATTTTGGCATTTCCGGCTCTCAATTTGAAGACTATCCAGCGATAATACAATTTATAAATGAAGTAAAACCCAAGCAAATTGTTATAAGCTTATCGCTATATAAATTCTTTTATAAATTAGGTATTCCTAAATATCCATCAATATATGAAGTCAAATATTATTATGATTTGGATAAAATAAAATTCTTAAAATCCCTGCAACGATGGGTAATAAATTGGCATTTATTTCTGCAAAATTCTGAGCGAATATATTATAAATTGAAATCTTTGTATCATAAATTTGATATTCAGCAATATCCAAAAACAGATAAAAAAAATCATCCAAATTCAAAAAATATGAGTCTTGCTGATTATTCAAAAATAGTAGGCTGTGATGTTTTTGATATGAAATATGCAGAAGATAAACGGATTATTTTGAAATGCACAAATGGAGATGGGGCTTTAATCGGCAATAATGTTAAAGAAGATAGAGAAAATAGAAAAAACAAGAAAAAATTCAAGGTATTTAATAAGCAAACTATTAAATTTTTTCAAAAGTTAATCAGTGATGTTGATACAAAACATACAAAACTGACAATATTATTAGAGCCAATTTTGCATAACCAATATGAATATAACCTTGATGATATAAAAAAACAATTTAAAAATGTGCATATTATAGATACAACTAATTTTACTGTTCCCGATAGTTTTTGGTCCGATAATGACCATTTGGATTACAAAGGTAGTCAAAAATATTCCCAATATTTGGCTGAAATATTAAAAAAGTAAATTTAAGTATTCCAAATCCCTCATCCTTGTTTAATCAACTTAGCATAATAAAATCCATCAAACTCTCGACAAGGAATTTGCTGCCTGCCGTGAGTTATTTGCTTGCCCCAGTCTAAATCTATTAGCGCTTCTTTTGCATCTTTATGGGCTTTCAGAAAGTTGGCAATTTGCTGCTCATTTTCGTTTTTGAGGATTGAACAAGTGGCATATAAAAGCGAGCCGCCGGGTTTTAGCAACTGCCACAAATTGTGCAAAATTTCTTTTTGCAGTGCAACCAGAGTGCTAATATCGCTGGCTTTGCGCAATAATTTGATGTCTGGATGACGGCGAATAACGCCAGTTGCCGAGCAGGGCGCATCGAGCAGAATTTTATCAAATAGCTTGCCATCCCACCAATCTTGCGTTTGTGCCTTGCCGCAGATAATTTGGATATTTTTGTTGCCAAGCCGCGCGATATTTTCGGCAACGCGTTCAAGGCGTTTGCTATCGCTATCAATGGCAATTATTTTTGCCATTGGCGCTAACTCGCTGATGTGGGTGGTTTTGCCGCCGGGAGCGCAACAGGCATCGAGAATTAGCTCGCCATTTTGCGGATTTATCAGCTGGGCAGCAAGTTGGGCAGAGGCATCTTGCACAAAGCACGAACCTTGAAAAAAATCAGGAATATCGTCAACTGACAGCGGCTGATTTAAAATTCGCGCCTGAGGAGCAACTGTGATTTTTTCTGCCTCAATATTAGCATCAATATCAAACTGCGGATTTAGGCGCAAGGTCATCGGCGCTTGAATATTATTTTGGCTAAATATCTGCGCAAAATCATCAGGATAATAGTGCTTGATTTTCTTCAAAAGCCAAGTCGGGTGGGAATAATGCGTTTGTTCAAGCAGCGATTTTTTATCGCGCTGTATTTGCCGTAAAATCGCATTTATCAGCGGCTTTGCCCAATCTTTGCCCAAATCTTCGGCACTATTTACCGTCTCAAAAATGCTGGCATATTCTTTAATTTCGCTATGCAAAATTTGGTATGCGCCCAGCAGCATCAGGCAATGAATGTCTAAATCTTGCTTTGATAGCGGACGCTTTAAGCGTTTGCTAACAATGTCGTTGAGCTGATGGTAAAAACGCAAAGTGCCAAAAACCAAAGACTTAGTTAAGGCGCTGACATCATCTGGGTAAGAATAGTTAGAAAGAGATTTTTTCTCTAAAACAACCGAGCAAATCGCCTGTAAAGCGATAATTCTAATGTTATTTTTCAAGTGAGGATTTAATTTTTTGCAATAATCTTTCTGCTGGAATATAGCCTCCGGGATTAGCACCATTCGCCAAGAAAATTGCCGGCGTGCCATTTACCCCGATCTGCTGGCCGATTGCTAACTGCTCGGCAACTGGATTTTTGCACGGCTTTGAATCGGGAACAGTTTTGTATTTTTTATAATCGTCCATCGCTTTGACTTTGTCTTTGGCACACCAAATTTTTTCCATTACATTTTGTGCGTTTGGATGCAGACTTTCCAAGGGCGATGCGAGATATTTGATCGTGATTCCAAGCTCGTTCATTTTTTCAATTTCAGCGTGTAATTTGCGACAAAACGGGCAATCAACATCGGTAAATACATTGATTATATATTTTTCATTTTCGGCTGGGAAGATGATTTTGTCTTGGTCTTTGATGCTATTGATTATGGTTTGTTTGCGTTTGTTTTCTGCTTTTTTTAGTTTTTTAGCGCCTTCTCCTAATATTTTTTGCCCAGTTTGCAAATCAACAATATCGCCAACAATCAAATATCGCTCATCTTCTGAGGCAAAAGATACAAAAATGTTTTTATTGACGACTTCATAAACCCCTTTAAAATCAGTTTTTTCAATGTTGCCGCCAAGTAATGTGTGCAAATTTTTAATATCAGTTTTTTCATCAGCGTATGAAGCAGCACTAAGGATAATTAGGGCAATTAGAGTTTTTTTAAACATATTTTTTTGCTAGGTGAAAGGGTAAAATTATACGCATTTTATAACAATAAGGTTTCAGGCAATGGAATTTAAAATTAACAAAGAGGCAAAATCCGCGCAAACAAAAGTGGTTTTTGATAAGACTGCTAAATTAAACGAGGTGCATTTTACTGGCAATAATCAGCTTAATATCGGCTTGGGAAAAGAATATCCGAATGCAAAAACTTTGAAAAAATTGGCAATAACTCTGGCGCAAACTGCTAATAAACTCAGCTTGCCAGCGTTATTTTTGCCAACTTTACAAGTGGATAATTTTGTTGAAATTGTAGTTTTAGCAATGGCAGACTTTGATTATCAAGTGCAAAAAATAGCGCTGCCAAAGCCCGAAGCAAACCCTTTGCAAAGCGTAACTTTTGCCGCTGGATTGCAAACTGATATTAACAAGGCGCTGGCAATTGCCGATGGAATGGCGCTGGCACGCACTTTGGGCGATATGCCACCGAATATTTGCACACCAACTTTTTTAGCAAAAACAGCGCAAGATTTGGCGCAGGAATTTGGACTGGAAAGCGAAATATTGCAAGAAGACGATATGCAAAAATTAGGTATGAATTCATTGCTGTCGGTGTCCAAAGGCTCAGCAGAAGCGCCAAAACTCATCAGTCTGAGTTACTCTGGCAACGGCAATTCCCAGCCGATTGTGCTTTTGGGCAAGGGTGTAACTTTTGATTCTGGCGGCATTTCTTTGAAGACTGGCAACAAAATGGACGAAATGAAATACGATATGTGCGGTGCAGCAGGTGTTTTGGGCACAATGCTGGCAGTGGCAAAAATGCAGCTCAAAGTCAATTTAACCGTTGTGCTGGCAGCGGTGGAGAATATGCCGGCGCATAATGCCTCTAAACCGGGCGATGTGGTGCAATCTATGTCGGGGCAAACTATAGAGATTTTAAACACCGATGCTGAGGGGCGCTTGATTTTGTGCGATGCGCTGACTTGGATTGCAAAATTTAATCCAAAAGTGGTGATTGATACCGCAACTTTAACTGGTGCAGTGATTACGGCATTGGGCAAGCATCGCTGCGCGGTTATGACAAATGAGCAAAACTTGGCAGATGATTTGCTAAAAGCTGGCGAGATAGCGCAAGATTTGGCATGGCAACTGCCGCTGGACGATGAATATGATGAGTTGTTAAAATCTAATTTTGCTGATATTGCCAATATTGGTGGGCGCGCTGCTGGCACGATAACTGCCGCTTGTTTTTTGGCGCGTTTTTGCCAAGATTATCGCTGGGCGCATATAGATATTGCAGGCACAGCGTGGATTGGTGGCAACAAAAAAGGCGCAACAGGCCGCCCAGTGCCGTTGCTAACGCAATATGTTATCGGGCAATCTGAGTAGATTAAATCTCGGCGTTAAGAATTATTATCCAGCCAAACCCCTAATCCTTGGGCGCAGATTTCTAAATCGCCTTTGAATATTTTGATTTGTTTTGTCTTGTCTGTGGAAACTCCGTGCGCCTTGGCAATTTTTAATAAATATTCCAATAAAGCCTCTTTGATTGCTTTGTGGCGCTTTGGTTGATTTTGCATTTGCTTGGCAATATCGGCAAAATTATCAATATTGCTTATCAACATTTTGGCAGATTTTTCGCTCCATTTGATGCGATTAAAATGGGTTAAATAAGCGTATTTTGGCTCTAATTTTTGCAACTTTTTAATAGTGTTTTTCCAAGCCTCTGGATCAAATTGAATTGGAGTAGTTGGCGGAAAAATCAGCTCGCCTTGCAAAGTGTCAAGTTCACGATAACTCACTCCCAGCGTGTCCCCTGAGAATATTCCTTGTGATTTTTCATCCCAAATGCAAATATGATGACGCGCATGTCCGGGAGTGTTTATGACTGTTAAAATGCGATTGCCGAGCCTGATTTTGTCGCCGTCTTTGGCAATGATTATTTTGCCTTCGTCAATTGGAATTAAGTCGCCTAAAAATTGCTTGAAAAACAGCTCGCCATACACGCTGATTACTCCATCGCGCAATTTTGATGGGTCAATTAAATGCTTTGCGCCATATTTATGCACATAAACTTTGGCGTTTGGCAGGTGTTTAATCAGCTCGCCAGCGCCGCCAGCATGGTCAAGATGAATGTGAGTGAGGATTATATAATCCACATTTTCTGCCGCAATGTTTTTTGCTTGTAAAGTTGCCAGTAAAATCGGCACTGATAAATGGCAGCCCGTGTCAACAAAGGCATATCGCCCGTTGTCCTCAATCAAATAAGCTGCCACAAAATCGCTGCGAATATGCGCAGTGTCAATGCAAGTGATGGCAAAATCAAGCTCAAAGTAAGTTGGTTTCATAGCGCTATTTTAGACAATAAAAAACCGCCCAAAAGAGCGGTTTTTTGTTTTTTTGAGTGGATTAGAAGTCGCCCTCAGCACCGCCTTTTTGAATGGCGTTCATAGTTGCTTGAACTTTCAAGGCTTTTGACAATAGATATTCTGGCAACGGTGCACCACCGTAAATCATAAAATCCATATCCAAAGTATAGAGCCATCTTTGTCCAGTTTTGTCTTCAATCAAAGCGATGCGGCAAGGCAGGTAGGCGGCAAATGAATCTGAATAATCAACCATAGTCATTGCCGTTCTCGGGGCGCAATATTGGAAAATTTTCAAAAATCTTTGTTTTTTGCCAGTTTGCAACTCCACCATTTCTGACAAAGGCAACTTGCCGACATCACGAATCTCGCGCTCTGTGGCAATTGAAGTCATTGCTTCTTCAACATCTTCGTTGCTAACATCGTCTGCAACTTTGATGCGCACCACGCTGGCAAAAGTTATATCGCCAGTGTCAAACAGCTTGTTTGCCATCGGCATATATACTTTTGCCATTGCTTCTGGGTGTAATTTTGGGTTTATCAACTCATTGATAAATTTAGCAGTAACGCCGTATTGCACTTGCAATGCCGCCATATAATAGACAGATGCTGCGCCGATAATTATTAAAAGCCATTTGATTAGTTTGATGATTTTCATTGGTTTCTCCTTATAAAATAAATTTAACAATAGAGCCTATTGCCAACACTAAGCCAGTTGTTAAAGCTATATAGTGCCAAAATGTTTACCTGTATTCTTATCAATAAAAGTAAAAAAAATCATTTTAACAGCATCAAAATATAGTGCAAGTTTATCAGTATATGTTAATATTATAATTAAACAATATGCTGCCCATTTAGCACAATATTAGTGAGGCTGACAACGCCGATGATTTTGCCATTTTCCAGCACCGGACAGCGAGACAATCCCAGCCGAGTTAGCAGCCGAGCGCAATATCGCGTTTCCATATCAGGATGCACGGAAATAATCGGTTTGCTCATAATCTCATAAGCGTTAATACGATCCAAAGAACGCCCTTTGGCAATCACTTTGGAAGCAATATCAGCAATCAAAACCATACCATATTCATCATATTCGTGCGTTTTGTCAACGATTAAAAGCTTGGTTTTTTTATGTTGCATATTATCCAAAGCCTGTTGCACAGTGTTTTTGCTGTCAATAATATCAACTTCGGTCCACATTACATCTCGGACTAATATTGGCTTATTCATAGTTTTTCCTCCACGGTCATTTCTAATGCTTGTATTTGATGCATAACGCCGACAGCGTCCTCTACATCGATTTGAAAGGCAATCCCCTCTTGGTCGTTACGGTCAAATTCCCCTGCTTCGGCAACGCTTTCCAAAATTGAGCGCGCCAAATGTTGCTCTACTAATAATAATAAAACATCTTTGGGCGTTTCAATGTTTAATCCCAAAAAAGTTTTATTATGCTCCAAGCCCTCGCCTCGGGCTTGCGAAATTATGGTTGATCCTGTTGCGCCTTGCTCTCTTGCGGCGTTTAGAATGTCATCTGTTTTGCTGCTATCAACAAAAGCAATAATTAACTTAAAGTGCATCTTTTCCCCTCCTATTTATATAATTGGCAATTTGTGCATAAGCCAGCACACTGATAATTGGAAATAATGAAGCAAAGGCAATCAGCCCAAATCCATCAATCAGCGTGCTGCGTCCGTCAATGGTGCTTGCCAGTCCCAGCCCCAAAGCCGTAATCAGCGGCACAGTAACCGTGGAAGTGGCAACTCCGCCTGAATCATAAGCCAGTGCAATAATTTCTTTGGGGGCAAAATAAGTTTGCATAAGCACTATTATATACCCACTAATAATAAAATAATGGATTGGCACTCCGCTAATAATGCGAAAGCTACCCAGCGCAATACCAATTGCCACTCCAAGGGCAACCGCAATCCGCAATGACCAGATTTTAATCCAGCCGCCAGAAACCTGATTGGCTTTTATCGCAACTGCCAGCAGCGATGGCTCGGCGATGGCAGTGGAAAAACCGATAGTAAAGGCAAAAATATAAACCCAATAATAACCACCCCATCCAACATTATTGCCAATAAAAGCTGGGCTGGTTAGCTGGGTTGCCATAATTTTGCCCAGCGGAAACAACGCTTTTTCCAAGCCGACAATAAAAAAAGTCAGCCCAATCCACACCAAAATAAAGCCAATAATAACCCTTTTTAAGTGCGGTATTTTTTGCCTAAGAACCAACATCTGAAAGCCAAATAACACCAGCACAATCGGCGCTACATCAACAAACATATCAATAAAAGGCTGCAATAATTCTACCATAATATACCAAAAATCATAACTGCCACGATGGGGAATAAAGAAGCGATGGCAATCATTCCAAAGCCATCAACCATTGGGCTTCTGCCGCGAATAGAGCTTGACAAACCAACGCCCAAAGCGGTGATTAGCGGAACGGTGATAGTGCTGGTGGTTACTCCGCCAGAGTCGTAGGCGATGCCGATAATGTTTTCAGGCGCAAAAATTGTGGCAATAATCACCAAAATATATCCGCCGATAATCAAATGCGTTAGCGACCAGCCTTTGATAATTCTCAATACCCCGATTAACACCGCAATTCCAACCGATGTTGCCACAGTATAACGCAGCATTTGCGTATAAATCAGCAACTGGGAATCAGTTTGTATTATTCCTCCAAGTCGGGCAACGCTCCCAGCTTCGTTGGCAACGGCAATGAGCGCAGGCTCTGCTATTGTTGTTCCAAATCCAAGTGCAAAAGCGAATATTAGCAGCCAAATGAGCGAGCCTTTTTTGACAAAGGCAAACGCCAAAGCTTCGCCGATTGGGAAAAGCCCCAAATTTAGCCCATATACAAATAGGGTTAAACCCAATAATACAAAAACAGTGCCGAGAATAATATTGCCAAAATCTGGAATACTTTGCTGCAAAACTAACAGCTGAAAAAAAGCAATTACCAAAAAAACTGGCGCTAAATCTTGGACGCTGGCAAGCAGTTTTTTGGAAAATGCAAAGATAATTTTTTTCATTAGTAGATTTTGCTCAATTTATTTAGCGTAGTGAATTATAATACAAGGTTATGGAAAAAATCGTCCTAATTAACGGGAAAAAGCAATCTAAATTAAGCGTATTTGATCGCCTAACTCAATTTGGAGACGGCTTATTTGAAACCTGCATTGTCAAAGATTCAAAGCTATTATTTTGGCGCTCCCACTTTGAGCGCTTAGAAAGAGGGCGCAATCAGCTAAAAATCAACAAAGTCAGCGAAAAACAATGGCTAAAAGACATCAATAAAGCATTAGGAATAGCAAGAAGCAGACGCGCTGTGGTGAAGCTAATTCTCTCTCGCGGACAGAGCGAGCGAGGCTATGACAGCAAAAAAAGCATCAAGCCCACGCGTATTGTTATCGTCTCACAAATCCCAGAACAAACATTTAAAGAATACTCCCTTGGCGTGTGCAATAGCGGCTATGTGAACAATCCATTATTGGCAAATATCAAACATTGCAACCGCCTTGAACAAATTTTGGCGCGCGTCAATATGCCCAGCGATGAGTGCATTATGCTCGACAAAAACGGCTTCGTAATTTCGGTAACGCAGGGCAATATTTTTGGCATCAAAGGCAATACGCTACTAACTCCAAATTTAGATGAATGCGGCATTCAAGGCACGCGCCGCCAGCAAATATTGCAAATTGCTGGCGAATTAAAACTAAAAATCAAGATAGATAATTTAAGCCTGCAAGAGCTGATGAACTGTGATGAAGTGTTTATTAGCAATAGCGTAATTGGCATAAAAATGGTTAAAAGCATTAACGCAAAACATTTGGGGCAGCGAGAAATCACCCAAAAAATAGCGCAAAGTCTACAAAAAAAGAGCCGAGAGAAAAACAATATGACCGAGTTAAAACCCAAAAAAACCATACTCAAAAAAGCCCTAATCATACTTGCGATTGCCGGCGTTTTGTCCCTGTCCTATATGGCAAACAGCATAAAAACCGACAAGCAAATTGTTTATCATTTACCCCAAGGAGCAAGCATTTCTGCGACTGCCAGCAATCTTGAAAAACAGGGAGTGATTTACTCGCGCTATTTTTTCATTGCCATTGCAAAAACTTTTGGTTTTGACAGCAAAATAAAATCTGGCTATTACGATATAAACCCTGATATGAGCGTATTTTCTCTGCTTACTAATTTTGTAGCAGCCCAAGTTGCCAGCAGAAATATAACCTTAATTGAAGGCAAAACAGTTGCTCATTATTATCAACAATTAGAGCATAATAGGGCGCTCAAATCCAGCGGCTCATTTGCAGAAACTATGCGCCTGTCTGCCACTGCTCCGCCTTTTGAAGGCTATTTTTGGCCCGATACTTACCGCGTGAATTTTGGCGATAGCGTTGCCAGCGTGCTGAAAAGAGCCAATCAAAAATTGCAAAAAAACCTATCTTTACAATGGCAAAATCGCGCCCAAAACCTGCGTCTTAAAGACAAACACCAAGCCTTAACACTCGCATCTTTGATTGAAAAAGAAACCGCAAATAATGCCGAAAAGTCGCAAATAGCTGGCGTTTTTATGCGCCGTCTAAAAATCAAAATGCCCCTACAAACCGACCCAACAATAGCATACGCGCTCAATTTGCACAAAAAATATCGCGGCTCTTTATCCAGCCAAGATTTAAAATTCAACAGCCCCTACAACACCTACAAAAACCAAGGGCTGCCACCAACTCCAATCGCCTCCGTAGGCGCTGCCTCACTCTACGCCGCCATGCACCCAGCCAAAGGCGACAGCCTATATTTCGTCAGCAAAAAAAACGGCACTCATGCCTTTGCCAAAACTTACAAACAACATAAGCTTAATATCAAAAAGTATTTAAAATAATAGTATAAAAATCAATCAGGCTAAATTTATGCAAGGAAAATTCATCACCATTGACGGCGTGGAAGGCGCAGGGAAAAGCACGCAGATTGATTTTATTCGTGGATATTTGGCAGACAGGGGAATTGATATTGTGCTTACTCGTGAGCCGGGCGGCACGCAAATTGGCGAGAAAATCCGTGAATTGCTGCTGAATGCCGATGCAAATATGCACGCAGAAACTGAGTTATTGCTGATGTTTGCCGCCAGAAACGAGCATATTCACACCAAAATTTTGCCAGCCTTAGCGCAAGGAAAATGGGTGTTGAGCGACAGATTTACCGATGCAACTTATGCCTACCAAGGCGGCGGCAGAGGCTTAGATAATAAACGCATCAAACAGCTGGAACGCTGGGTTTTGCAAGATTTCACCCCCGATATGACAATGCTGCTGGATGTCCCCGTTGAAATAGGTATGCAGCGAATTGCATCCCGCGCAAAAGACCGCATTGAACAAGAAAATTTAGACTTTTTCCAACGCGTCCGAAATGCCTACATCGCCCGCTCCGAGCAACACCCAGAGCGCATCAAATTAATTGATGCCTCCCAATCTGCAAAAAACACCTCCAACAAAATTCAAGCGATTTTGAGCGATTTATGAAATTGCAAAGCAAGGTTTATTTATGACCAATAAAACACAAATCCTGCCTTGGCACAAAATAGCGATGGCAAAACTTGAACAGATGATTGAGCAAAATCACCTGCCGCACGCGCTGATGATTACTGGGGTGCGCAAGATTGGAAAGTTTGAACTGATGCAGCGGCTGGTTAGCAAGCTGTTGGAAGATGAGGGGATTTTGGCAGATAATGCGCGTGAGGATTTGGATTATCCAGTGCTTATTCGGCGCTCAAATTATGCGAATATGATTTATTGCCGTGCTGGCGAAATCAACCCGACTACCAAAAATCGCTCCAAAGAAATTCTAATTCCACAGGTGCGCGCATTTTGTGAAGCGCTGAATAAAACTGCTGATGGGCTGCAAATTGGAGTGATTTTTTATGCTGATGAAATGAATATTAGCGCGGCAAATGCCCTGCTGAAAACTTTGGAAGAACCACGCAAAAACACGCTGATTATTTTGCTGGCGCACAATAGTAAAAACCTGCCAGCCACCATTATTTCACGCTGTCAGAGCGTGCATATCAGCCCAGCTTTTGATGAGCAAACGCTTAATTGGATTGAGCAAAATATTGAAAACAAAGAAGATTTTGATGTGGAAAAACTGCTGGAAACCACGCACGGAGTGCCTTTCAAAGTGATAGAAGAATTGTCTGGCGAAGGCTTTATTGATTATCAACATTGGCAAAATCAGCTACTAAATATTGCCATTCACCCGACTATGATTGGCAAAATAGAGGGCTTTGAGGGCAACGAAGTCGCGGTGCTAAATTGCTTGCAACACCTTATTATTGAGGGCATTCGCCTCAAATCGCTTAATAATGATGGCGGTTTGTTGGAGCTTAATCAAATTATTGCTACGGCAAAAATCCAGTTTTTGTTTGCATTACTTGCCGATATTCAACACGCAATTAGTCTGGCAAAAACCACCATCAACATTAAATTATTATTGGATAATGTGCTGATTGTGTGGTCGCATATTACCCACTTGAAAACTTACCCAAAAATTTTAACAGGATGAAAATGAACAAATCAGCACAACTTTTTAACGAAGCACAAAACTATATTCCCGGCGGAGTAAATTCTCCGGTGCGGGCATTTAAAGGCGTGGGCGGAACGCCGATTTTTTTCACCAAAGGGCAGGGCGCTTATTTATTTGATGCGGACGGCAAGCAATATATTGATTATGTCGCCTCGTGGGGGCCGATGATTTTAGGGCATGCCAATCAAACTGTGGTTAAGGCGGTGAAATCCGTGCTGGAAAATGGCTTAGGTTTTGGTGCGCCGACTGAAATTGAAACTAATTTGGCAAAAAAAGTCTGTCAAATGATGCCGAATATTGAGCTGGTGAGAATGGTCAGCTCTGGCACAGAAGCGACTATGAGCGCCATCCGCTTGGCTCGTGGGCATACTGGTCGGGATAATATCGTCAAATTTGAAGGCTGCTATCATGGGCATTCGGATTCGCTATTAGTCAAAGCTGGTTCTGGCGCTTTGACGCTCGGAGTGCCAAGCTCGGCAGGAGTTCCAGCAGATTTTGCCAAGCACACGCTGACTTTGGAATACAACAATATTGAGCAAGTGCGCGAAGTGTTTGCCAAAGTGGGAAAAAGCGTGGCATGTATTATCGTTGAGCCGGTTGCTGGCAATATGAACTGCATTCTGCCAGTTGCTGGATTTTTGCAGGGCTTGCGTGATTTGTGCGATGAGTTTGGCGCTATCCTAATTTTTGATGAAGTGATGACCGGATTTCGCGTAGCAAGCGGCGGCGCACAGGAAAAATTTGGCATAAAACCAGATTTAACCACGCTGGGCAAAGTGATTGGCGGCGGACTGCCAGTTGGCGCATTTGGCGGCAAAGCCTCAATTATGCGCTCCATTGCCCCACTCGGTGCTGTTTATCAGGCAGGCACTTTATCTGGCAATCCAATGTCAATGGCAGCAGGTTTAGCGATGTTAAATGCTATTGACGGCGACAAAAATTTACACAAAAACTTAGAACAAAAAGCCCTAAAACTCACGAGCGGCATAGTCGCCAGCGCCAAAGCCAACGGCATTTTAATGACTGCCAATGTGATTGGCGGAATGTTTGGCTTATTTTTTACCGATGCACAATCGGTAACTAATTTTGCCCAAACTGCAAAATGCGATGTTGAACGCTTTAACAAATTTTTCCACTTAATGCTGGAAGAGGGCGTATATCTTGCTCCGAGTGCTTTTGAAGCCGGTTTTATTTCAACGGCTCATAGCGATTTTGATATTGAATCCACCATTCAAAAAGCCGAAAAGTGCTTTAAAAAATTATAATGGCACTGGCATTATTTGACTTAGATAAAACCTTATTGGGCGGCGACAGCGATTTTTTGTGGGGCAATTTTTTGGCTGAAATTGGCGCTGTTGACGCGGATAATTATAATCTGCAAAACCAAAAATTTTTTGCTGATTATGCGCACGGCAAAC
>VSKZ01000080.1 GCA_008364125.1 Candidatus Thioglobus sp.
TGTTACCAAGCCTTTGAATACGCCATCATAATCTTGCAAACTGGCAAGTCGGCAAGCAATTTTCCACTCTTCCAGCAGCGGCATTGTGCGTTTTGCACCTTGATAATTTTTGCCGATTTTGCTCTCCAAAGTGGCAAAAGGAAACTCAATTTCCGAGCCCAAAATAACAAACGGCTGATGCTCGCTGGCTTTGATTTGCTGGGCAATTGCAATCATCGGCGGCATTCCAACACCGCCGCCAATCAGCAGTGGGCGCTTGTTTTCAGTGATTTTGAAACCATTGCCAATCGGGCCAATAACTGCCAGCACCTCGCCGATTTTACGCTCGGACAATTTCTGCGTTCCAGCACCGACCACCTTGTAAAGCAAGTCAAAAGTTCCATTTTCAACATCCACCGACATTACCGAAATCGGGCGACACAGCAAGCCATCTGCCACGCTGATATGCACAAATTGTCCGGGCTTGGTTTGATTGGCAATAATATCAGACTCCAAGGTCAAAATATATTGCGCGCCAGCAAACTGATAATGCGCCAGAATTTGGCAATCGCAAGTATGAATTGAATCTTTGTTTGGGTTACTCATTGCTAATTAATGTGCCAACACCATCATCGGTAAAGACTTCCAAAAGCACGGCATGCGGAACGCGCCCATCAATAATATGCGCCGCTTTAACTCCGTGTTTAACCGCAGATAGCGCACAATCAATCTTCGGCAACATCCCGCCATGAATAGTGCCAGCGGCAATCAATTTGTCTGTGGCACTGGCATCCAGACCACTGAGCAAATTGCCATCAGCATCCAGCAAACCCTTGGTATTAGTGAGCAAAATTAGTTTTTCCGCATTCAAAGATTGAGCGATTGCACCAGCAACTAAATCGGCGTTTATATTGTAAGACTCGCCATCAGCGCCCACGCCAATCGGCGCAATCACTGGAATAATTCCAGCTTCCAGTTTTAAGATTACTTCGGTTTTCACCCCACTAACTACGCCGACAAAACCCAAATCAACGCCGTTATTGCCACCAAGTTTTGTAGCGGCAATTAAGTTGCCATCGCTCCCTGACAGCCCTTGCGCCTGCCCGCCGTGCTTGCTAATCAATTCAACAATTTCGCCATTAACCACGCCGCCAAGCACTTCCTCAACAGCTTGCATCGTTTGCGCATCGGTAACGCGCATTCCGCCAACAAACTGGGTTTCCTTGTTCAATTTTTCCAGCGCCTCGCCAATTTGCGGCCCGCCACCATGAACCACAATCGGCTGCATTCCCACAGATTTCATCAGCACAATATCGCGCGCAAAACTAGATTTCAGCTGCTCGTCAATCATCGCATTGCCACCATATTTTATGACAATGGTTTTGTCTTTAAACCTTTGAATATAAGGCAATGCCTCAATTAAAACGCGTGTGATTTCAGACATTATTTAGTGTTTGGGGAAATATTAAAAAATTCTATTTTACCTAACAAGTATTATTTGAGGGCACTCCTAAAAAAACCCTAACCAAAATAAAAACCAGCATAAAAGATGACAGTAATTGCCTCGTTATTTAAATCTTGCATCGTATTTTTGCTGAATATCTTTGGGCCACAAACTGTGCAGATAATCCAATATTGCTTGTTTTTCTGCGGCGCTTAATTTGCCTTTAAAACCCGGCATCCAGCCGCCCAATTTCACCCCGCCATTATCAATGCTGCTAAGCAATGTTTTTGGCGAATGATGCCAAGTGTGCGCCGAGCCGTTCAGAGGCGGAGCTGGATATTTGCCATTTGGCAAGGTTTTTTTCCAATTTTTGCTCAAACCAACAGCAGCTTTACCATGGCAAGATGCACAATTTTTGGCAAAAACACTCTCGCCCAATTCCACTGTTTTTGGCGCTTCTTCGCCGTCAAAACAAGCGCTTAAAAATAACACACTTAATAACAATATTTTTTTCATTTTTTCCGTCTCCGTTTATAAAAATAATACCTGACAATCGTTTAAAAAATCAAATCCTTTTGCGGTGGTTTTGATGTTTTTTTTGCGTTCAAGCAAGCCTAAATCAATGCCTTTTTGCAATGGCTTTTGGATGTCTGCCAGCGTCAAACCGGTTCTACTGGTGAATAAATCTGGGGCAAAACCAGCTTTTAGGCGCAAGGCATTGAGCATAAATTCAAACCCAATTTTATCCACTAATTGCGTTTTATTTTGGTTATTTTCAATAAAATCTTTGGGCGATTTTGATTGCATACTGCGCATAATTTTATTGTCAATAGTGATTTTTCCATGCGCCCCAGCGCCGATTCCCAGATAATCGCCGAATTGCCAATAGTTCAAATTGTGCTTTGCTGGACGCTTTGAAAACGCCGAAACTTCATATTGAGGAAAGTTGGATTTTGCCAATAATTTCTGCCCTTGATTGTGCATTTCCCAATTGGTTTCTGCTTCAAGTTTTGGCGGATGTTTGGCAAAAAAAGTATTTGGCTCGATGGTCAGTTGATAAAAAGAAATGTGCGCCGGCTGTAAATCAATAGCCTGCTGGACATCAGCCAAACATTCAGCAACACTTTGCCCTTCAAAACCAAACATTAAGTCAATGTTGATATTGTCAAAACCCACTGCTTTTGCCTGATTTATCGCTTCAACAGCTTGCTGGCTGGAATGTATTCTGCCCAGATTTTTCAGGTGTTTGTTGTTGAAAGATTGCACTCCGATTGACAGCCGATTTATCCCTAATTTGCGCAATTCTGCAAATTTATTTTTGTCAGTAGTTCCCGGATTTGCTTCCAAAGTTATTTCAATATCTTGGGCAAAATCTAAGGTTTTTCTCAGCCCTAAAAACAGCATTTTCATAGCTTCAATAGTGCAAAGACTCGGAGTGCCGCCGCCGATAAAAATGCTCTGAATTGTGCGTCCTTGCAGTAAATTATCTTGTAATTGATTTTCCAAATCCGCCAGCACTGCCTGTATATAAATGGCATCATTATTGCCCTGCTGCTGATGCGAATTAAAATCGCAATACGGACATTTTTTCACGCACCACGGATAATGAATATAGAGCGAAAGCGGCGGCAGAGTTATAGTTTTTTGCACAAATCTTGCACGGCTAAGGCGCGATGTGAAATTGTGTTTTTTACTGCTTCTCCAAGCTCGGCAGCAGATTTTTTAAATTCTGGAAGGTAAAAAATGCTGTCATAACCGAAGCCATTTTGCCCGCGTCTTTTTTGCAAAATTTGCCCATGCCATTTGCCGATTGCTATTATAGGAGTTGGGTCGTTTTCGTATTTGAGCAAAACTATGGCACAATAAAAATAGGCATTTCTGTTTTTAATTCCTGTCATATTTTGCAATAATTTATCAATATTTTGCTCATCATCACCGCCGCTATAACGAGCAGAATAGATGCCCGGCTCGCCATTTAGCGCTTCCACATTCAAGCCAGAATCATCTGCTAATGCCGGCAAACCTGAGTGCTTTGCGGCATTGCGGGCTTTGATTAGTGCGTTTTCTGCAAAAGTTAATCCAGTCTCTGGCACTTCGGCAATATCCATATCCCCCATAGGAACGACCTCAAAAGTATTTAATATCGCCTTAAATTCTTTGATTTTTGCTTGATTATTGCTGGCTAAGATTATTTTTTTCATTGCGGTATAATATTTGCTAATTATTGATTGAGAGAAAAATTATGACGCAAGATGAAATGAAACAAGCAGTTGCCACGCAAGCATTAAACTATATCGCCGAAGACACCATTATAGGCGTTGGAACAGGCTCAACAGCTAATTTTTTTATTGATGCTTTGGCAACTATAAAAGGCAAAATCCAAGGCGCAGTAGCAAGCTCAGAGGCAACTGCCGAACGCTTAAAATCGCACGGCATCAAAGTTTTTGACTTAAATGATGTTGAAAAAATCTCGGTTTATATTGACGGCGCTGATGAATCTGATGCTGGTTTAAACCTCATAAAAGGCGGCGGCGGCGCACTAACTCGGGAAAAAATCGTGGCAGCAGTAGCAGACAAATTCATCTGTATCGCTGACGAATCCAAGTTGGTTAAGGTGATGGGCGAGTTCCCATTGCCGGTGGAAGTCATCCCGATGAGCGCAAATTATGTCGCCCGCGAAATTGCCAAAAGAGTCGGCGGCAGTATCAAAATCCGCGATTTCACCACCGACAACGGCAACTTAATTTTAGACATCAGCGACCTAAAAATCACCAACCCAAAAGCACTGGAAGCCGAACTCAACAGCATT
>VSKZ01000081.1 GCA_008364125.1 Candidatus Thioglobus sp.
TAAATGCTCGCCAGCTCCGAATGACAATAAAAATGCAGTTACTATCATTCCTGTCAAAAATGCTGCTGGGATGTGCCAAAAAACTACTCTACGCAGCAGCAGATATAGGCCGCCAAGCAAAAACCCAGCGTTAATCCACGCAGCGGCAGCTGAATGCAAACTCAAATCATTAATACTTTTTCCTAAACCAAGTTGCACCCTGACTTCGTCCAAACGCGTAGCGCCGCTAATAGCATCAACAGAATTGAGATGGAAAATCACATCAAAAGCCGCGCCTAAACCCACAAAATCAACAGCCCAAGTTGTCATTTGTAATGGATAAGAAATCAGCAAAAATCCATAGCCCACCATCGCTGGATTAAAGGGATTGTTGCCCAATCCGCCATATAATTGTTTGCCGAAAATAATGGCAAAAGAAACGCCCAAAACGATAACCCACCATGGGGCAATGCTGGGGATTGAAATTGCCAATAAAATTGCTGTTAATATTGCCGAACCATCAAAAATAACTGGTTTTATTGGCAGCTTTCTGATTTTTAAAAACGCAGATTCTGCGGCAATTGCGGTGATTATTGCCAAAATAATTTGCACAATAATGCCCCAGCCAAAAAAGTAGTAAGAAGCGCCAACGCCAAGCGATAGTGCGTAAATTACTTGGCGCATTATTTGCGTTGTTGAGGTGAATATTGCTGTCATTTTTTATTTTTAACCCTTGTTATTGCTGCTGCTATTTTAGCTTTTTGCGTCTTGTTGCCAGACATTTTTTGCTTTAATTCTGTGCGTTTTTTTTCCATCATCTCAGCACGCTCAGTTTTGTTGCGTTGCAAGCGATATTCCCTATATTCAAATCGCTCTCTTGAACGCTCAACCATCGCTTGTTCCCGCTCCGTCTGCTGATGCAATTTTTTAGCAAAAGTAAAATATTGTGCCAATGGAATATGGCTTGGACACACCACATCACAGCAGCGGCACTCAATGCAGCTGCTCAAATTATAACTTGTTGCTTTCTGCGTATCACTATTTTTAGCATACCAATATAATTGCTGCGGCAACAATCCCACCGGGCAAACCTGATTGCATTGCCCACAACGAATACATTCTTGCACAACTGGTTTTGCTTTAATATTATTGACAAAAATGCAATTAGTAATTTTACAAATCGGCAGTTCCAATGTTTTCGTATCCACGCCCATCATCATCCCGCCCATCCTCACGGCGAGCGGCTGATTTTGCGGTTGAGCCAAATTCACAATATGGGCAAATGATGCGCCAAGACGCACCTCAAAATTGCTCGGAGTAACGCATTCTCCGGTTACGGTAACGATCCTTGAAACCAGCGGCCTGCCCTCAATCACCGCATCAAAAACGGCTTTGGCAGTTGCCACATTTTGACAAATAATGCCATATTCAACCGCATATTTGTCAATAGGAATTTCAATATTTAACAAAGATTTAATCAGCAATTTTTCCGCGCCAGAAGTGTATTTAGTCGGAATTTGCACGATGTTAATATTGTGATTTTTATTCAATTCAAACAGCGCCTGATATGCCTGTTGTTTGTCGTCTTCAATGGCAATAATAGCCTGATCAGCGCCGCTAATATGCAGCAAAATTTCCACGCCAGTAAGTGTTTCCCGAGGATTTCGGCGTATCAGGGCATCATCGCACATAATGCCCGGCTCACATTCAGTGGCGTTGATAATCAGTGTGTGGCAATCCGCAGCTTTGGTTAATTTTGTATGCGTTGGAAATCCTGCGCCGCCAAGCCCGATAATGCCAGATTGCTGAATATGCTTAATCAAAACTGCTGGCGAACAGCGCTGAAAATCGCTGATAATTGTGCTTTTAATCCATTCATCTTTGCCGTCAGATTTGATGCTGATACATTTTGGTTTAAGCCCAGAATTATGGGCAATAGTTTGAGCGTTAATTGCCACCACCGTGCCAGAAATTGAGGCGTGAATCGGGGTGCAAAATTGGTCTTGAGTTTGGGCAATTATCTGTCCTGTTAGCACTTTATCGCCCACTGCCACGCAAGGATTTGCCTCTGCGCCAATCCGCTGTTGCAAAGGCAAAACCACTTTTTCAGGCAATGGCGCTATGATAATTTTGGCATCAGTTGTGTTTTTAAATGCACTAAGCATAAGCCGCCTCATCTGCAAAATTGCCTATTTTTGCTGGCAATTCTTTGACATAAATACAATCAACTGGGCAGACTGGAATGCACAAATCGCAGCCAGTGCATTCATCTTCAATCACCGTTGTCATCACCTTAGAAGCGCCCACAAAAGCATCAACCGGACAGGCTTGGATACACAAAGTGCAGCCGATGCACAGATTTTCATCCACATAAACTATATGTTTATTTTTGGTTTCGCCGTGTTCTTCGTTGAGTTTTAAGGTTTCTACTCCCAATAATTCTGCCAAAGCATCAGCGCCATCTTGCCCGCCGGGCGGACATTGATTGATTTGCGCATCGCCCTTAGCAATCGCCTCGGCATAAGGGCGACAGCCTGCATAATCACATTGCCCACATTGAGTTTGCGGCAAAATAGCATCAATTTGATCCACCAGCGGATTGCCTTTGACTTTGAATTTAATTGCCGCATAGCCTAATAATAAGCCCAGCACCAACGCTAATATAGAAAAAATAAAGACCGATGTGAACATTATGCCAGCCCGATAAAACCCATAAAAGCCATTGACATCAGCCCTGCGGTAATAAGTGCGATTGGCACTCCTTGAAAAGTTGCCGGCACATCAGCGCCATCAAGCCGTTCACGAATGGTGGAAAATAGCACCAGCACAAAAGAAAAACCAACTGCCGCACCAAAACCATACACAGCCGATGCCAAAAAGCCGTTATCCTGATTGACATTTAGCAGCGCCACTCCAAGCACTGCGCAATTTGTGGTAATCAGTGGCAAAAATATGCCCAAAGACTGATGCAAAATTGGCGAAGTTTTATGCACCAACATCTCGGTAAAACCAACCACAGCAGCGATTGTTACGATAAATGCCAGAGTGCGTAAATATTCAATTCCAAACGGCAATAAAAGATAAGTATTGATTAAATAGCTGCTGACGCTTGCCAAAGTTAATACAAAAGTGGTGGCAAAACCCATCCCAATCGCGGTCTCAACTCGCTTGGAAACGCCCATAAACGGGCATAAACCCAAAAACTTCACCAAAACAAAGTTGTTCACCAAAATCGTGCTGACCAGAATTAGCATATATTCATTCATAGCGTTGATTTTAACTTAAAAACAGTTGCAAAAGTCCAAACGAACTAACAAGCAGCAACGCCATGCCAACCCAGCGTTTAAATAATGCGTCATTTTGGATGATTTTTTGATGCAATTTGAGCCCGATTATATGCCCAATCGCTGCCACCGGAATTAGTGCCAATGCCAACTTCCAGTCAATTTCCACGCCAGCTGCCACAAAAGTAAGCATCTTAATACTCACCAAAATAAACCACAAAACAAACAGAGTATTACGCAGCAGCTGTTTTGCCACATAACGCATATATACTGCCACAATCAGCGGCGCACCAGTGAGCGAAGTGCCTGCCACATAGCCGCCCAAAATCAGCAGCATTTTATCTACCCACGGATTATGCGAGCTAATTTTTTGGTCAAAAATCCAAATAATTGCATAAAAAATCGTAATTGAATATACAAAAATAATCATCAATTTATCCGGCAATGCCAGCAGCCCAAACACCCCAATTAAAGTCGGCGGCACAATCCACCATAGCGAATGCCGCAGATATTTCCAATCCACCTGCCCGATTGATTTAAACAAAGTCAGCGCTGAAAAAAACAGCAGATGAATCCCAATCAACGGCAACCAATAAACCGGCGTGCCGCCCAGCAAAAGCAAAAGCGGCAGCCCCAACGCCGCCCCACCAAACCCAAGCCCCGTGCGCACAAAACCTGCCCACACAAAAATTAAGCTTAGTAAAAATAGTTCTGAATTAGAAAAAGCCATACTTTTTAAACTGCCCTATTGACAAATTTTTACCATAATACCCAATGCTGGATGCGGTGCTGTGTTTTTATGGGTTTAACTTTTTTTTGGGTGTAAATTAGGCGAGATGACAAGTTGCGATTATTGCCAAAATTTAAATGGCAGGCAATAAAAGTAATTACCAATATTAAAGTGTTTAAAATGATTTAGCCTGATTGCAATATGGTAAAAACT
>VSKZ01000082.1 GCA_008364125.1 Candidatus Thioglobus sp.
GAAGCGGCAGTTAATAGCGTTTTAGACCAAGGCTATCGCACCCAAGACATCGCTAAAAACGGCGACAAAGTAGTTGGCACGGAAAAAATGGGCGATTTGGTGGTGGAGGCGTTGGCGTGAAAATCATTGTTTATTCCACAGGCACTTGCCCGATTTGCGTCAAAACCAAACAACTATTAGATAAATGGGGCTTGCCTTTTGAGCAAAAAATGATAGATCAAGATTCAGCGTTAATGGCAGAATTTTCCAAAGCTACAAGCGGTGCAAGAATGGTGCCACAAATCATCATAGACGGCAAGCATATCGGCGGTTTTAGCGATTTGACCGAGCTGCATATGGACGGATTTTTTGACTAAATTTGCTATTCGTCCAAAGCTTCAATTTCTCGCAACATTTTGCCAATATGCTTGCCCACCGCCGCCTCATAGCCGTGCCAGCGGTGATAAGCGGATAATTTTTTATGAGCAGTCGGCTTGATTTCATAATCGGCCAAATCTTGGGAATAGCCTTTTTTAACTTCATTTTGGATAATGCGCAAATAATTCAAAAAAGGCAAAACCGCAATTTTTGCATTGCCACTCGGCCCATGACCGGGAACATAATTATCCAAATCCAAATTCTGTGCATATTGCAAAGTCGCAATATTGCCGTGCATATTTGAGCTTTCATCAAATCTTCCCTGCCTATTTACAAAGGCATTGTCGCCCAAAAATATAGTTTTGCTACCGATATGTTCAAGCATAATATCGGTGTTAGTGTGCGCCACGCCGTTGATGTCGTGGTGAATTTTAAAATATTCACCGCCGGCTTTGATGGTTTGCAAATGTTTGGCGCTATTAGTTGGATAAGTGGCAATTGTGCCAGCAGATGCGCCTTTGGTTAAATCGTTCATTAATTTCACCCAGCGCTTTCCCTCGCCAGATTTTGCTTGGGCAATCATATTTTTGTGGGCGTAAATCCGCACATTTGGATAGCGCTGGACAATCGCCTGATTGCCAAGCCAATGGTCGCCGTGAACATGAGTGTTAAAAACCGCAACAACAGGCTTTTTGGTAATTTCCTCCATTGCCGCTAAGATCCTTTTTCCAGTGCCATAAGTGCCGCCCGGGTCAACAATAACTACCCCACTTTTGCCAACAATCAGCCCAGGATTATTCATAAAACCACGGTTTTCTGGATTAGGCCCTTCAAGCGGCCCGTGCATCACATATACATTATCGGCAATTTTGGCAAATTTGTATTCATCAAAAACACACCAATACCAAGCCCCAATAATTACCAACAATATTAACGATATTAACGATATTTTTTTCATAACCCCTCCTAATTTAATTCAATAATTCGTATGATACAGCAACTAAATATTTGCTTTTTCCAAAACTTTAAAATCCTTCAAACAGCAGTGTTTTTGTGGGTTTAGGTTTTCGCAGTTGCAATAATTGTGCTTGGTTTGGAAGATGACGAAGTCTTTTAGCGCTGTGCCTTTGCCGCATTGAAGTGCTTCAATGTAGGCGTTTTCGCTGATGTTGAAACAGTAGCACAAGATTTTTTCATTAGTTTTTAGATTGCAGCAAGCCATTTTTTTATTCCGCTTCATAGTTTATAATTCTAACATGCGTAAAAAACCAAAAGTGTCAAATGTTAAAAACATTGCTACCACCAAACTTTTTAATATTCAGTCGATGGATGTTGAATTTTCCAATGGCAATCGGCGGCAATATGAGCGTCTAAAACCTGATGGTGATGGGGCTGTGTTGGTTGTTCCGATGCTGGATGATGACCAAGTTTTGATGATTTATGAATATTCTGGCGGCACGGATAGATACGAATTGGCGCTCACAAAAGGTAAAATTGATGCGGGTGAATCGCCTTTTGAAGCGGCAAATCGGGAGTTAATTGAGGAAATTGGCTATGGGGCAAAAAAACTATCGTTTATCAAAACCGTAACGATAGCACCAGGTTATCAATCAAATTTCACCCATATTATTTTGGCGCAAGATTTGTATAAAGATAGTGCCGAGGGCGATGAACCAGAGCCGCTGGAAGTGGTTTCGCGGCGACTTTCTGATTTGGAAGATTTGGTTTATCAGCAAGATTTGACCGAAGCCAGAAGCATTGCGGCACTGTATATGGCAAAAAATATCATCAAAAACCAGTGAGTTTGAATATCCCTGAGAGCTTTTTTATACGCTCAAAAGACGACACTTTTCCCGATGTTTCCGCTGCTTTGGATGAGCCAAATGGGCTGCTTGCAATTGGTGGAGATTTGTCCCCAGAACGCTTGATTAGTGCTTATAAACAGGGGATTTTTCCTTGGTATTCTGAGGGCGAGCCGGTGCTTTGGTATAGTCCAAATCCGCGAATGGTGATAAATAAAGATGCTTTGCATATCTCTAAAAATCTGGCAAAACTGCTGCGATTTAGGCATTTTACAATCAAGGTAAATAGCAATTTTGAGCAAGTGATTTATCAGTGCAAAACTGCCGTGCGTAAAGGGCAAAATAGCACTTGGATTGACGAGGATATGCTCCGTGCTTATACCGAATTGCACGCTCTGGGAGTGGCACAATCGGTTGAAGTTTATAGGCAATCCGAGCTGGTAGGCGGATTGTATGGCGTGCATTTTGGCAAGATGTTTTTTGGCGAATCTATGTTTTCAAAAACGAGTGGCGCTTCAAAAATTGCGCTGGTGCATTTAGTGCAAAATATGGGTTATGAGCTGATTGATTGTCAGGTTGAAAGCCCGCATTTAAAGAGCCTCGGCGCGTTTAATATTGAGCGCACCGCGTTCATCGAAAAAATGCAAAAATTGCTGTTAAAATAGTGCTGAATTACACAAGGATTATTATGAAAATTTTTATCAAACTAAGCGTATTAACACTTTTTATTATCGGCATTTCAGCCTGTGGTAAAACTGGCGATTTGCAGCGAGTCAAAGCCGCGTCAGCCACAACAGCAAACAGCGCCAGCCGCATATAACAATTTGAGCTTCACCTACAAAAATCAAACTCTATGCGTAGAATCTGTTGCTATAACAGACTTAACGGCTTCTTATGGCTCGCCTTTGTATGTCTATTCACGCGCCGATATTGAAAACAATTGGCACGAATTTGACCAAGCATTTGCCGAGCATCCGCACCTAATTTGCTACGCCGTCAAGGCAAATTCTAACATTGCAGTGCTGAATGTTTTGGCAAAACTTGGCAGCGGATTTGACATCGTTTCTGGCGGCGAATTAGAGCGAGTGCTGGCAGCTGGCGGCGTGGCAGGCAAATGCGTATTTTCTGGCGTGGCAAAAACCCATATTGAAATCGAGCGCGCCCTTGAAGTCGGAGTGCGCTGTTTCAATGTTGAATCCGCCCAAGAATTAGAACGCATCGAAGCTGTCGCCCAAGCCGCTGGCAAAATCGCGCCAATTTCCATCCGCGTAAATCCAGATGTTGATGCCAAAACTCACCCCTACATTTCCACCGGTTTAAAGGAAAATAAATTCGGCGTTGACTACGAGCAAGCCATTGATTTATATCAAAAAGTGCAAAATTCACCGCACTTAGAAGTGCAAGGTTTAGACTGCCACATCGGCTCGCAAATCACCGAAATTACACCATTTTTAGACGCACTCGACAAAATGCTAACATTGCTAAAAGCCTTAGAAACAAAGGGTATCAGCGTCCAGCACTTGGATTTAGGCGGCGGCATCGGCATTGATTATGAGGGCGAAGAAACCATCAATATCCAAACCTACATTGACGCGATTTTGAGCAAAGTCGGGCAAACAGAAATAATCTTAGAACCGGGCAGGGCAATTGTCGGCAACGCCGGCGCATTCATCACCAAAGTTGAATTCATCAAGCAAAATTCCGCACGCTCATTTGCCATTGTTGACGGTGCGATGAACGACCTTTTGCGCCCCAGTTTTTACAACGCCTACCACCAAGTTTTGCCCGTCAACAAAGGCGAAACTGGCATCAAAGCCAAATGGGATATAGTCGGCCCAATCTGCGAAACTGGCGATTTCCTCGCCAAAAATCGCTCCCTCAGCCTCTCCCAAAACGACTATTTAGCACTAATGTCAGCCGGCGCTTACGGCTTTACCATGAGCTCAAACTACAACTCCCGCCCCCGCGCCGCCGAAGTAATGGTTTCAGCCACAAATCACCAACTAATCCGCGAACGCGAAACCGTAGCAGATTTGTTCACC
>VSKZ01000083.1 GCA_008364125.1 Candidatus Thioglobus sp.
GGGCCATTCAACAGCGGTTCTAATGCTGGCCCATTTAACGGCGGCTCAAACTGGGGTCCTTTTGATGGAGCCTCAAACTGGGGACCGTTCAAAGGCGCTAACAACTGGCTGAATGACACAAATTTTGGTATGAATTTTGACACAAAAAATAAAACCGACAACAGAGTCTCAGGCAGGGCTGATGGTTACGGCAAAGGCAAGGCTGATGCTTATTCAAAAGGTCAGGCTGATGCTTACGCCAAAGGGCAAGCAGATGCTTATGCCAAAGGCTATGCGGATGCAATGGCCAAAGGTGAGTTAAGAGAAGACAGGCGTTAAATCTTGTTATAGCAAGCAAATATAAAAAAAGAGGGCGCTTTGGCGCTCTTTTTTATTGAATAATTTACTAAAATAATTGATTATAAATGCAGTTGCCGTTATAATATCCGACTTATTCCTCGATAGCTCAGTTGGTAGAGCAACGGACTGTTAATCCGTTTGTCGCTGGTTCGAGCCCAGCTCGAGGAGCCAAATTTACAAAAAGCCTACTTAAATTTTGCGGGCTTTTTTTATGCTCACAAATCAATACCTTTTTGCGCTTTGATGTTTGCTTTAAAAGCGTGTTTTTGATCTTTTAAAATAGATACAGTATCAGAGATTTTTATCAAACTCTCGCCAGCAGCCCTGCCAGTGATGATGATATGCTGATTTTTTGGTCGCGCCAAAATAGCACTAATTACGGATTTTTCATCAAGGTATTTGTAGTTGAGCATATAAGTTAACTCGTCAAGAACAACGAGGTTAATGCTGTCGTCAGCCAGATATTTTTCAGCAACAAGCCAAGTTTCTGCGGCTTTTTTGCTATCGTATTGCCGGTCTTGCGTGTCCCAAGTGAAGCCAGTTTGCATAAAAGCAGTGCGCACATTTGATTGTTGGGCAAAAAAAATATCCTCGCCAGTTTCCTGCACGCCTTTTAGGAATTTGACGATAGCGACCTGCATATCATAGCCGAGCGCCCGACATACCATACCCATAGCAGAAGATGATTTTCCTTTGCCATTGCCGGTGAGCAGGACGATAATTCCTCGATTTATATTGGCATTTTCTATCCGCAAATCAATATGCGCTTTTTTGCGCTGCATACGCTTTTTGTAATTATCTGGCACTACTGCCCAAATTCAGCGTATTGATGATGCGTGGCACTAAGGTGAAGGTTATTATAATGGCAAGCATCCAATACAAAACACTCGGAATTTCAACCAGTGACCACTGCGATGCGTAGGCAGGAAAATTGCTCCATCCTGTTGTGCTAAAAGCTTTGGTAAAGAAATAATAACTGCCAGTTGCCAACAGCCATTGAATGCTCACAGAGGCAATAATCAGCAGCACATTTTTGCCAATATTGCTATCAATAACCAGCCTGATATATTTGCCCGACCAGAAAACGCCATAAAAAGTCAACGGCAAAATACTGTAAGCGGGAGTGATGCAATTAGCGCTAATACCCTGATGGATAATGGCATAATTGTCAATTGCCACTGCCGAAAAAATCAGCACAAACGCCACCCAAAACTGGCGAAAATATACTCCAGCGATGAGCATCGCAGGGATGGTGAAATCAGGCAAATGCACAAACGAAAATGAAAAATTGCCACCGCGAGTGACAATCATCAGCATCAGCATAATCAATACGGCGAATATAGTTTTGTTATTTTGCTTTATCATTTTTGCAATTATAAACTATAACCACAGCGCTTAGAATTGATAATTCAAACCCACTTCAAGCGTCCTACCGAGCTGATTGTATTTATTAGCAATATTGTAATTTTTGTCGGTAGCATTTTTGATATTGAGCGCTATTTTAACGCTTTTATTGATTTCGTAGTCGCTGGATAAATTGACTAAAATATAGCCATCTAACCTTACCCCATCTAAACTGGATGATTTTTTAATAACTTGTATTCTGGAATTAAATTTGCCATATTTTTTGTTAACTGTTAGGTTGCTGGTATTTTTTGGTCGGCGAAGGCTTTGCGTGGTTTCATCATTTTTGCGGCTTTTGTTGTAATTGTGGCTAAAATCAAATAAATAGCCAGCAATATTGGCGTTGACAGATAATTCAACTCCTTCGGTTTTTAGTCGGTCTTGGTTTTTGTAGCCGGGAATATAGGTTTCTCCAGCTGGGCAAGTTGGTGTGAATGTCGGTGGTGGATAAGTAGCATTGCTGCCGCCAGAGCAGCTTACATAATCAATCAAGTTGCTGACTTTATTTTTATACAATCTAACACTTGAATTACCCCAAGAATGCTGTTTTTCTAAACCTAACTCAATATTTTTTGCAGTTTCTGGCTTGAGTTTGGCAGTGGCTTTATTATTGCTTTGATACAGCGAAGGCGCGTTGAAGGCGGTGGAGTAATTGGCAATGAATTTGAGTGAATTTATGCTTTTGCTGATGCCAAGATTGTAGATAGATTTGCTGCCAAATTCTTCGTGTTTAATGTGCCGAGCGCCAGTATTTATATCAACATTGCCGAGGTTTTTTTGCCAATTTATAAACAAATCTTTGCTGGTAAATTTTTGTTTTTTAGTAATGTTTTCATCATCAATTTTTGACAAACCAATATTCAACAAAGCATCGCCGATTTTAATATCGTTCCGCAAAGTGATATTTGTGCTTTTGTAATCATCGCTGGAAAAAGGACTGACTACGCCATTTTCATAAGTGCTGACATCGGTTTTTGCTTGGCTTAGAGACAATTTTGCATTCCAATTGCTGCTTAGTTTTTTGCCTGCATTTAGCGCTATTTTGCTCAATTTTCTATCTGCCAAACAGTTGTTGGTATTTGGAAATCCGCACTTGTCATATTCAGTTTTGTTTGCGCTTTCTAAATAGCTGAGATCAAAATGCTGGTTGCCGAGTTTGACTTGTATGGTTTGATTATCAATGCCGTCTGTTTCGCCGCTGCTATCATCTTCTCTGGCATTTATACCGTTACTGGTGTGTTTGTTACTCGTCAATCTGATAAAACCATCTTCGTTGCCGCTGCTGGCAGATAGTGTGTAAGATTTGGAATTATGACTTCCAAGTTTGAGGTTGACGGAGGTTTTTTCGCCATCAGCACCTTTTTTAGTGGTAATGGCAATTACGCCAGCAATCGCAGATGAGCCGTATAAAACTGCGCCAGAACCTTTGATGATTTCTATTTTTTCAATGTCATTAAGGGCAATATTTTTCAAGCCATATCCAACAGCGCCATCTGGGCTGGAAATGTCGTTGACGCTAACGCCATCAATCAAAACTAAGGTGTGCCGCGCTTCATTGCCACGGATAAAAACAGCAGGAATATTGCCTTGTGGATTAAACAAACCGGCGCTGGGGACGGATTCCAAGAAGTCTAACAATGTGTTTGCCCCAGTTGCAACAATATCATCAGCACTAAAACTAAGTGTTGAGTGAATTGAGCCAATAGCTGGACTATCAGTGCGATATTCGCTGTTGAGATAAATTGGAATTGGGCCTAAAACTGCGCTGGCAGAAGTGGCTGTAAGAGTTGCGACAAGTGCTATTGCACTCAGTTGAGTATTTTTCATAGGTTCATCCTTCGTGAGTTAAAAAAGATGATTGCGTATCGGACTGATGTTTAAAAAAACAAATACCGTTGCGAGGACAGCGTAGGATTTTCACCTATTTCCGCAATCAAAGTCGGGGTAATTATATAACATAAGCAAGCTTATATATCCGAGTTCTGATAAAATTAGCCATTTTTTACTATGGAAGTTTTACAAAAATGAGTCAAATTTATAATTTTAGTGCGGGTCCAGCAATGTTGCCAGCGCAGGTGTTGAAACAAATGCAAGCGGAATTATTAGAATACGGCAACGCTAAAGCGTCGGTAATGGAGATTTCCCATCGTGGGAAAGATTTTATGGCAATGGCACAAAAATCTGAGCAAGACTTGCGAGAGCTGATGAGCATCCCTGATAATTATAAAGTTTTGTTTTTGCAAGGCGGAGCGTCAGCGCAATTTTCAATGGTGCCGATTAATTTATTGCAAGGCAAACAAGTAGCAAACTATGCCAACACCGGTCATTGGTCAAAAAAG
>VSKZ01000084.1 GCA_008364125.1 Candidatus Thioglobus sp.
TAATAAAATAAAACTAGTAAAAATAACAATTTTAAGATCATCGTTATTTTTTAAAAATTTACAACATTGCAATAATGTTTTAATAACTGAATATATTTTTGATAATCATTTTGATTAAAAAATACACCTTGTCTTCTATTGCCTATTTGAACATTGTGCCAATATGGCATAATTAATGTTTGTGCCCATTGTCTCTGTTAAGGTGGCTGGAAGCTTATGAGGCTATCTTAATAAATCCTCAGGACTATTAAAGTTAGCCAATACTTCGGAACAATCTGAAAAATCAACCTTAATAAAATCATTTTGCTCAATCCATCGTCCAAGTTTACGCCTGCCAGAGGCTAAAAAATCCAGCAAATTGTTATGCAAATTGCGCTTAATCAATGCCACGGTTGAATGCATAAAGACGCCGTCATGTGCCACGCAAATATCCGCTGAGTTTTGATTCATACTGCCAATCAATCGAGTAATTATTACCTCATCAATCAAGGGCATATCGCACGGTAATATTAATAAATACGGTGTTTTTGATGTGTGTAGTGCCTTAGCAATGCCTGCTAATGGTCCTTGAAAATCAGGCAAATCATCTGTAATAACTTCACCAAATTGTTGATACGACTCAATATTTCGATTGGCACTAATCAACAAATGCTGCGCTGTATTTTTAGTAACATTGAGCGCGTAAGTAATCAGTGGTTTGCCATTAAATACCATTAAACCTTTGTCCTGTCCCTGCATTCTGCTGGATCGACCGCCTGCTAAAACCAGCGCAGTTATATCATTTTTTGTTATTTTTTTCATTCAATTTTCAAAATAATAAATTCCTAATAAGAAATACAATTGCCATCAAAACGACAACACCTAATATTTTTTTTCTATAACTTTTGAGCTAAATTTTCCTGCACCCAGATAAGAGCCTAAAAATCCGCCTATGATGACAGCAATAATGATTAATTTATAATCAGCTAAATTAATTACATTATATTGCAAACACGAAACTAAGCCAGAAAAAGATACCGCCCAAACCGATTACGGAATAAATTAATGCAATAGCAAAGAATAGTAGTGCGAGTAAAAAATCAATATAAGCGATTGCCTCTATGTTTAGAAATGACACAAGAGAAAAAAAATTTACTAAGAATTTTTCATAGTAATAGCGTTTTTAGGGCAAATATTAATACAAGCACCACAACCGCTACATTTATCAATATTAAGATTGATATTTGGAATGCCACCCATTTTTAAGCTAAATTTAATAGCACGATTATCACACACATCAACACAAGATTGACAAATAACACCAATTTTAGACAAACAGTTATCTTGAATATCTGCCACGATATGCCACGGTTTAGCCTTTGCATCAAAAACATTGTCCTGGCAAGCATCAACACATTGACGGCAAAATGTGCACTCGCCTTGTCGAAAATCAATTTTAGGGAATTTGCCTGAACCTTGAATAATAATATTTTCTGGACAGGCCTTTATGCAATCACCGCAACGACTACACAACTCAATAAATACTTGCTCTGGCTTTGCCCAGGGTGGTCTTATTTCATTTTGCTTATTTTTACTAAGGTTGCCACGAAATAATTGCCGTCTATTAATCAAAAATTATTCATCCGTATTAACATAAGTGTTCTCTATTAATGGCTTTGCATCAACTTGAGGGACATGGCATTGCTTGCAGAAATAGCGCCTAGGCGAAAGTGTTTTTAGTCTTTTTCCATCGCGTGTCATAAAATGCGAGCTACTTATTTTGTCAGCTTCTTGCTCTCTATAGTTTTCATTGCTATGACAACCTAAACATCTATTTTTGCTCAATGTTGTTTTCATATGGGTTGATTTATGTGGCACTAATGGTGGTTGCGATTCAAAATTACGGTCATAATCACCATTTTTAATCCATTTACTTTTTTCTGCTGGAGTTGACAAATCAGTAATACTATTAACGCCTCTTAACGAATAAACTTCAGCCAAAACATTGCTAGAATAAGTCTGAATGGTAAAAATAGAAATAAAAGATAATGCCATAACTAATAATTTATTTTTCATTGTAATCTCCTTGTTATGCTTTTAGTATTTTGACAGGACACTTCTTGTAATCGGTTTCTTTTGACAAAGGATCGGTCGCATCTAAAATAAGTTTATTCACCAACCTAGAAGCATCAAAAAATGGCACAAAAACCAATCCTCTCGGTGGTTTATTGCGTCCTTTGGTTTCCACGGCAGCAATAATTTCACCACGAGGTGATTGAATTTTAGCATTTTGCCCACGCAACAAACCGCGCGTTTTGGCGTCTTCTGGATGCATGTAAACCACTGCATCAGGAACAGCACGATATAATTCTGGCACACGCCTAGTCATGGTGCCAGTATGCCAATGCTCAAGCACTCTACCAGTTGACATCCATAAATCAAACTCTTTATTTGGAACTTCGGCAGGTGGCTCATAAGGGGCAGTAATAATATTGGCCCTGCCGTCTTTATTGCCATAAAATCTAACACCCTCACCTTTTTTTACATACGGATCGTAACCTTCGCGATAACGCCACTTAGTTTCTTTGTTATTAATTACTGGCCAACGCAAGCCTCTAACTTTGTGATAGGTATCAAACTCAGCTTGTTCGTGTCCTTTTTTATAGCCCTCTTGTTGGAATCGGCGGTATTCTTCAAATAAGCCTTTTTGTAGGTAAAAACCAAAATCTTCCATCTCATCGTTTTTATAAGTATGACCATCGCTATCGGTAATTTTTTGTGCATCAAATTGATTAACTTGCCCGTTAGCAAATAACACCTCATACAAAGTTTTACCTTTATATGTTGGATTTTTTGCGAGCAATTCTTCACCCCAAACCTCATCAGTCGTAAAGCGTTTTGAAAATTCAACTATTTGCCATAAATCAGATTTTGACTCACCGGGTGCATCCACTTGCTGACGCCAAAACTGTGTGCGCCGCTCTGCATTACCAAAGGCACCTTCTTTTTCTGCCCACATTGCGGTGGGTAAAATCAAATCGGCTGCTTGTGCTGAAACAGTAGGATAAGGATCTGAGACAACAATAAAATTATCAGGATTGCGCCAGCCAGGTAATATTTCATCATTAACATTAGGTCCGCCTTGCACATTATTGGTAGATTGTTGCCACAATACATTTAATTTGCCGTCTTTGAGTTGTCTACTTTGCAAAACAGCATGGTAGCCTTTTTTACCTGGAATAGTTTCTGCGGGTAATTTCCATATTTTTTCAGCTAATTGACGATGTGATTTTTTCATAATCACATAATCAGCAGGCAGGCGATGGGCAAATGTACCCGTTTCACGGGCAGTGCCACAGGCAGATGGCTGTCCTGTTAATGAAAACGGCCCATTGCCCGGCTCAGATATTTTACCCGTCAATAAATGCACATTATACATCAAGCCATTTGCCCAAACACCGCGTGTATGCTGGTTAAAACCCATCGTCCAAAGAGAGACAATTTTTTTATCAGGGTCAGCATAAAGCTTTGCCAAACGCTCTAATTTTTCAGCAGAAACCCCTGAAATTTCTACCGTTTTTTCCAAAGTGTAAGGCTTGACAGATTTGGCATATTGCTTAAAAGTAATCGCAGTTAATTTACCTTTATTAGCATTTTTTGCAGATTTTTGTAAAGGATGTTCTGGGCGTAATCCATAACCAATATCGGTTGGGGTTTTTTTGAAATTAACATGTTTTTCGATAAAATCTTTGTTGTAAGCTTTGTTTTCGATAATATAGTTAGCAATATAATTGAGAATGGCTAAATCTGATTGTGGATGAAAAATCATACCGTTATCAGCCAATTCAAAAGAACGGTGCTCAAAAGTGGATAAAACATGAACCTCGGTGTCGGGTTTGCTCAAACGCGTATCAGCAATGCGTGACCATAAAATAGGATGCATCTCTGCCATATTCGCACCCCACAAAACAAAGGCATCACCATGCTCAAAATCATCATAACACCCCATCGGCTCGTCTGATCCAAATGCACGAATAAAGCCGCCCACCGCTGACGCCATACAATGTCGAGCATTACAATCAA
>VSKZ01000085.1 GCA_008364125.1 Candidatus Thioglobus sp.
GAAACCTGGCGCTCTGATTTTGAGGCGATAGGGTTTGTTTGCGCCGTCTGAAACTAAATATATGCCAAATTCGCCTTTCGGGTGTTCAACTGCGCGATAGATCTCTCCGACTGGCAGATTGTAGCCTTCGGTGAAAAGTTTGAAGTGGCGGATGAGTGATTCCATATCGCCCTTCATCGCTTCGCGTTTTGGTGGCGACACTTTGGTATCAGCGCTCATCACCGCTCCGGGGTTGTTTTTGAGCCAATCAACACATTGCAAAATGATTTTGTTGGATTGTGCCATTTCTTCCATCCGCACCAAATAGCGGTCGTAGCTGTCGCCAGTAACGCCGACTGGGATTTCAAAATCTAATTGCTCATAAACTGCGTATGGCTGATTTTTTCGCAAGTCCCACGCCACGCCAGAACCGCGCAACATCGGGCCGGTGAAGCCAAGTTGTTTGGCACGATTGGCGCTGACGATGCCGATGTTGACTAAGCGCTGTTTCCAAATGCGATTATCTGTAAGCAAGCCGTGATATTGTTTGATACTGGCTGGAAATTGCTTGGCAAAGTTTTCAATAAAATCCAGTAGAGAACCTTGGCGTTCGGCATTCATTGCTTTTAATTCTTGCGAATTGCGAAAGTTGCTTTTTAAGTATTGCGGCATTTTATCGGGCAAATCACGATACACTCCACCAGGGCGATAATAAGTGGCATGCATCCGTGAGCCAGAAACCGCCTCATAACAATCAATCAATTTTTCACGCTCACGAAATGCGTATAAGAAAATGCTCATAGCGCCAACATCAAGACCGTGCGTTCCCAGCCACATCAGGTGATTGAGGATGCGGGTAATTTCATCAAACATCACCCGAATATACTTGGCGCGCTGCGGCACTTCAAGTTCAAGCATATCTTCAATAGCCATAACATAAGCATGCTCGTTGCACATCATTGAGACATAATCTAATCTATCCATATAGCCGATGGATTGGTTGTATGGCTTGGATTCTGCTAACTTTTCGGTGCCGCGATGGAGCAAGCCGATGTGCGGATCGGCGCGCTCGATAACTTCGCCATCTATCTCTAAAATCAAGCGTAAAACGCCGTGTGCCGCTGGGTGTTGCGGGCCGAAGTTAAGGGTATAGTTGCGAATTTCAGCCATTTTATTTTCTAATTATCCTTGGCACGCCAACATTTGCTTCAATGCTGACAGGCTCATAAATAACTCGTCCTAATTCTTCATCGTAACGCATTTCAACTTCGCCAATCAGCGGAAAATCTTTGCGCAGCGGGTGTCCAACAAATCCATAATCGGTCAAAATACGGCGCAGATCTTTGTGGTTTTCAAACAAAATTCCAAATAAATCAAAGGCTTCGCGCTCATACCAATCTGCTGCTGCCCAAATATCGGTAACCGATTTAATCATCGGCTTGTCCTCTGGCACAAAAGTCTTCACTCGAAGGCGGTAGTTTTTGCTGACTGAAAGCAGATGATAAACCACAGCAAAACGCTCTTTGTGCACAATTTGTTTGGTTGTTTGATTTTGCACTCTGCCTCTGGAAAAGCCAGATGCGCTGGCATTAGCCTCCCATTCTGATTGCCCGTAAGTCAAATAATCAACGGCGCATAGGTCAATTAAAGTATCAAAGAAAAAGCTAGATTTGAGCTTCAAACACGAGTTGATAATGTCTTTATTATCAACCGTCAGCGACAATTCTCCAAATCCCTCAACAACATTCGTAGCTCCAAATTCTTCAATAAGTTGTTGTTTAATTTCTTGCATTTAGGTTCTCGCAATGGTGTTGGTGCGGCTGATTTTTTCTTGCAATTGCAAAATGCCATACAACAGCGCTTCGGCAGTCGGCGGGCAGCCCGGAACATAAACATCCACCGGCACAATGCGGTCGCAACCTCGCACCACTGCATAAGAATAATGATAATAACCGCCACCATTTGCGCACGAACCCATCGAAATAACCCATTTCGGCTCTGGCATTTGGTCATATACTTTTCTGAGTGCTGGTGCCATTTTATTGGTCAATGTGCCAGCAACAATCATCAAATCTGATTGCCGTGGGGTTGGTCTGAAAACCACGCCGAAACGGTCTAAATCGTAGCGCGATGAGCCAGCTTCCATCATCTCCACAGCGCAACATGCCAATCCGAAAGTCATCGGCCATAACGAGCCTGTTCTTGCCCAGTTAATCACTTTGTCGAGCGATGTGGTTACAAAACCTTCTTTCATTAAACCTTCAATTGCCATTTTTTATTCCCACTCTAAAGCTCCATTTTTCCATTCAAAAATGAAACCTACTACCAATAAAAATAAAAAGATGCTGATGGCAATGAAACCAAACCATCCGAGTTGTGATTGAACCACCGCCCATGGAAAGAAAAAAGCGACTTCCAAATCAAACAAAATAAACAAAATTGCCACTAAATAGTAGCGCACATTAAAATACATACGCGAGTCGTCAAAGGCTGGAAAGCCGCATTCAAACTGGGAATTTTTCTCTTCATTACCCTTGTTTGGCCCCAACAAATAGCCAATTAACATCGGCACGATGCCAAATGCAATTCCTAAAAAGATAAACACCATAATTGGCAAATAATTTTCTAACATTCGTATCTTTAATATTCAAAACAAATTAGGCATTATATCTAAAACAAGGGCTATTTAAGTGTTAATTATCGCTTAAACTTGGGTGCCGCCTACCGTTAATTGGTCGATTTTCAAACTTGGCTGTCCAACGCCCACAGGCACTGACTGCCCGTCTTTGCCGCAAACCCCCACCCCGCTATCTAATTGTAAATCGCCTGCCACCATAGAAATTTTCTTCAAAACCTCATCGCCAGAACCAATTAAAGTTGCACCTTTGACAGGGGCGCATATTTTGCCATTTTTAATCAAATAAGCCTCATTTGCCGAAAACACAAATTTGCCAGAAGTGATGTCCACCTGTCCGCCGTCAAAATTAAGCGCATACAAACCATCCTCAACCGAGGCAAGCATATCATCCAAATTGTCCTCGCCATTTAGCATATAAGTATTGGTCATTCTCGGCAACGGAATATGCGCATACGACTCGCGCCGAGCGTTGCCAGTGGATTTTGCGCCCATCAAACTTGCATTTAATTTGTCAAACATATAGCCTGTTAAAATGCCATTTTCAATCAAAGTAGTGCTTTGCGTTGGCGTGCCTTCATCGTCAATTGTCAGTGAACCACGGCGATTTTCCAAAGTGCCATTATCAACAATTGTGCATTTTTTACTGGCAACTTGCTCGCCAATTTTGCCAGCAAAAACCGAAGTTCCACGGCGATTAAAATCTCCTTCCAATCCGTGTCCAATGGCTTCGTGCAATAATACTCCGGGCCAGCCTGAGCCAAGTATGACTGGCATATTTCCCGCTGGTGCATCTTGCGCTTTGAGTGCGACCAACGCCTGACGCACCGCCTCATTGGCGTAAATTTGCGGGGAATTATTATCAATAAAATTTTGATAATCATACCGCCCGCCGCCGCCGCTTGAAGCGCTCTCAATTCTGCCATTATGCTCAACAATAACGCTGACACTAATGCGCACCATTGGGCGATAATCTCGCTGATAAGTGCCATCTGTTGCGGCAATCAAAATCTCTGTCCAAGCGCCTGACAAAGAGGCGCTGACTTGTTTTACCTTTGGCTCTTTTTTGGCAATCGCATCAATTTGCTTTAATATATCTACTTTTTCTTGCGAACTCAAACCGTCCAAAGGGCTGGTATCAGCATATTTTGGCAGATGATTGAGACTTTGAAACGGCTGAATTTTTTGCGTTTTTTGCTGTCCAGATATGCCTTTGGAAAAATCAATCGCTCGGCTAATTGCTTTGATATTTAGCTCATCAGAATAGGCAAAACCAGTCTGTTCGCCTTTAATAGCACGGCATCCAACACCATGGCTGCTTTGATAAGTGCCAGATTTGACAATACCATCTTCGAGAAACCACGACTCAGCAACAG
>VSKZ01000086.1 GCA_008364125.1 Candidatus Thioglobus sp.
CACGGTTTTTATAAGCAGCCTCCAACATACTTTGCGCCGAAATATTTTCTTTACAAGCGGCAACTTCGGCCTCTTTGCGGTTAATAATTTTTTGTAAAATATCGCTCGTAGCGTCCATAGTGATTTTTGATTTATCTATTGCGCACTATTTTAAACGAATATAATTAGCGCTGAGTTTATAAGCATAATTAAATATGAAATGGATCGTTACAACTTGAACAGCAATCACCATCAATCAGTGATGTTTGACGAGGCCATCGAAAGTTTGGCAATCAAAAATAATGGCATTTATATAGATGCAACTTTCGGCAGAGGTGGCCATGCACAAGGAATTTTGGACAAATTAGGTGCTGATGGCAAACTCATCGCTTTTGACCAAGATAAATCTGCCATCGATTATGCCGAGCAAAACTTCAAAGACACCCGTTTACAACTAATCCACAGCCCTTTTGCCAATATGCTAAATTTGCTTTCTGAGCAAAAATTGGTGGGTAAAATTGATGGCATTTTGATGGATTTAGGAGTTTCATCACCGCAACTTGACAACCCTGAGCGCGGTTTTAGTTTTAATGCAAATGGCCCATTGGATATGCGGATGAATCAAAACTCAGGCATTAGTGTCGCAAAATGGCTTACTGATGCCAACGAAGAGCAGATTGCCAATGTTATTTACGAATTTGGCGAGGAGCGAAAAAGCCGACATATTGCCAGCGCTATTAAAAAATTTCAAGCCAAAGAGCCGCTGCAAACCACCCTGCAACTGGCAAATATCGTCAGCAGCATCGTCAAAATCAAAAATAAACACCCTGCCACTCGCACTTTTGCCGCGCTGCGAATTTTTATCAATCAGGAACTTGAACAACTCGCCAAAACTTTGGAACAAACCCTTGATATACTTGCAGATAAAGGGCGTTTGTCGGTCATTAGTTTTCATTCTCTTGAAGACCGTATGGTCAAAAAATTCATCCAAAAACATTCAAAACAGCGCCAATTGCCCAAAGGCCTGCCGATTAAAAATAATGAAACCGAGAAAATGCACCTAAAAGATTTAGGCAAAAGCTTTGCCAGCGCCGCTGAAATTGATAATAGTCGGCGTTCAAGAAGTGCAATATTGCGCATTTCCGAGCGAATATGCTAAAATTATTCACCAGTCGGAGTATCAGAGTAATCCTTGCTGTGCTTACGATTATTCTGTCTTTTTTGACCATTATTTGGCACAATCAAAATCGCACACTTTACCAACAGGATAATTCCGAGAGGCAAAACAGGCAAATAATTGTCTCTAAACAAAAGCAGCTGCTTAGTGAATTTTCCGAGCAAACCAGCGCTGAGACAACTTACAAAAAAGCCGTTAAAAAATTGCGTATGCAGCAGCCTGTAAAGATTAGGAGGCTGGATTTATGATGGGCAAATTCAACATTTTTCAGCTTTCTAGAACCCAAAATTATTCACGCCGGCAAAATGTGGTCAAATGGATTTTTATCCTGCTTGTTTGTGCTTTTGCTTATCGGATAACGCTGATTTATCAATTAGACGCGGGAGCTATCAGCCTACAAGAAAGGGGCAACAAACAGGCATACCACCGCCTCAATTTAAAGGCACAACGCGGCAATATTTTTGACAAAAATGGGGAGATGCTGGCTGGCAATCTGATTTTTAAAAAAGTGAATTTAGACCCAACTCAAATTCAAACTGCTTTCATTCCAAAGTTAGCGACAGCGTTGCAGATGGAAAAGGCGCAGTTGCAAGCAAAAATCAGCAAAAAACTCAGCAAACGCGCTGGCAGAAAAAACCTGATAATTGCAAAAAACTTGCGTTTTAATAGTCCAATTCTGGCAAATCTGGCTCAACTAAAAAATCGTAAATTAGAAAATTGCACAACAAAAAAACCGCTAAATAAAGCCGACAAAACCGCAGCTAAAATCTGCAAAATGGAAAAAATAAAAGGCGTGCATTTGCAAACTGACAACCGCCGATACTACCCAAAATCTGCCCAATTAGCGCCGCTGATTGGGCGCGTCAATCGTGATAAAATTGGCACTTCTGGCATTGAAGGCGAATTTAATCCAACTCTTGCTGGGCAAAATGGCACTCAATTTTTGCGCTTTGAAAACAAGGCTTATTTTAATCCAGCAACACAAAAAGCACACAAAAATGGCGATGATATTAGCCTTACAATTGATGCCGATATTCAGCATTATGCCTATTCTGCCATCAAAAAATCAGTGCAAAAACACGCTGCCGATTCCGCCTCAGCCATCGTTTTAAACGCAAAAGGCGAGGTTTTGGCGCTGGCAAATTATCCTGCTGAAAATCCAAATGACAGAAGCGTTTATAATGCCAAAAATTATCGCAATTATGTGCTTTCTGACAATGTCGATCCGGGCTCAACTATGAAGCCGTTCACTATGCTTTTGGCGCTTGACAAGGGGAAAATCCGCGCCACTGATGATGAAACTATTGATGTCAGCAAAAAAATCGGGCATCTAAAACCTGATGGAAAATATTACAATATGACTATAAAAAAGATTTTACAAAAATCGCACAACCTCGGCACAGCAGCAGTTTCAGAGCGACTTAGCAAAAATGATTTTTATCAAACTTGGCTCAAACTTGGCTTTGGTCGCCCGCTCGGATTGATTTCGAGTATTGAAACTTCTGGTATGCTCAGAACCCCAGATTCGTGGTCGCTGGCAGGCAAACGCTCGCTGTCTTTTGGCTATGGACCGATGCAAACCAACTTGGCACAGCTCGCCAAAGCTTACTTAGTTTTTGCCAATGATGGCGCTGTTTTGCCGCTCAAATTGGTAAAAGGCGTAGTCGAAAACGGCGCAAAAACCCAAGTTTTCAGCCCGCAATCAACCAGCAAAATTGCCAGCCTGCTCGAATCCGTTGTCTCGCTCAAAGGCTCAGGCTATCGCGCCCGCATCAAGGGCTACAATGTCGCCGGCAAAACTGGAACAGCAGAAATAGTAATTGATGGAAAATACAACAAAAAAGGCGCAAAACGCACATTTTTCGCCGGCTTTGCCCCAGTCAAAAAACCAAAATACATTATGGTCGTGCGCCTCGATTACCCTAAAAAATGCTATGCCTACTACAACCCCAAAATAAAAATCAGCTGCGAAGGCTCAAACTCCGCCGCCATAGTATTCAAAGACGCTATGCAAAATATTTTAAATAGCGACCCATCCATCAAACTTTTGGCTAAAAAATAATTATCTATTTTTTTGTTGCTTCTGTGTAAATTGCGTTGTTAAAATATCCCAAGATAGGATATTTTACAACTATGATTAAAAAAATTTTAATTACCTTTTGCATTGCCCTCATAAACACTGCTTTTGCTACGCCAAAAACCTACGGTAATTTTACTGTTGAACATTTAATTAGTGTGTATGACGGTGATACTATCAAGGTGGATATCGCTAATTGTAAGCAACCATTATTATGCAAAAATATAGGCATTCGTATTTTTGGCATTGACACGCCAGAAATTCGTGGCAAGTGTCAAAATGAAAAACGCTTGGCAAAAATAGCGCGCGACAAAGTGCGTGAAGTATTAAAATCCGCTAAAATCATCAGCCTTAAAAACACCAGTCGTGGCAAATATTTTCGCATTGTTGCTCAGGTGTTTGCAGACAATGTTGAGGTCGCTGATTTATTGATTGAAAAAAAATTGGCATTTAGATATTTTGGCGGCAAAAAACAAAGTTGGTGCGACATATCAAAAACCAAGTCAACATCAGCAAAATATTGAATTGGCGTAATACCATTTTTATTACTTGTTAAATATATCTTTAATTTTTTTATAAATTTTAATGGCATTATTTATTGTTTTTTGCAGCCTGTCGCCTATAGAAAGATACAGCAGAATAAAAAGAATTGGAATTATTAACACTATAAAAGAGCAACTATAAAAAATAAATGGGTCAG
>VSKZ01000087.1 GCA_008364125.1 Candidatus Thioglobus sp.
CCCTTGCACCTTGTCTTCTTGCGCGGCAAGCACTGGAAATCTAGAATGCGAAGAACCGACCATTAAAGCCAATAAATCTTTGATTGAGACATTGTTTTTAATCAGCACCATTTTTGATTTAGGCACCATCACATCGCGCACTTCCATATTTTCAAGCTGTAAAGTTCCTTCGATAATGCTACGGCTATGGGAGTCAATAATGCGATTTTCCTCAGACTCTTTTAGGGCTTGCAAAAGCTCATCACGAGAGTCTATCGGAGTGCGAAACAAGCGTTTTTTTATCCTTTGCGCGAAAGATGTTTTTAAGGATATGGGGTTTTCTTTGTTCATTTAAAATTTAATAAGTATTAGGCAGTTATTTTACCAAAAATTGATATTTTTTGCACATTCGCTTATCGCCAAGTGATATATTTGGTCATCCCATAATTCCAAATTGAGCCGACCAATGCGCCCAAAAGTCCTGCCAGCCACCAAGAAATTCCAATGTTAAACAAAAAATTTGACAAGGTAATATTGACTATAAAACCGATTGAACAAGCAAAATAAAAGCTCATCAAACCCTTGATAAACTTAGCTCCTATCAGTTTTTTATCTTTGTAAGTGAATAGATTATTGAAGATGTAATTGGTAGTCATTGCCACAAAAGTAGCAATGCTTTGAGCGGCTAAAAATCCATAACCAAAAAAATTAAGCGCCACATACAAAGCTCCAATTTGCACAAGCATCCCGCTCAAACCAACTGCCACAAACATCATAAAACGCAAAGGAATAAAGCGCCCGAGACTTTTATCCAGCAGCAGCAGTAAATATTCCAGCACTACAATCGGCGCTAATTTGCTCTCGCCCTGAGTGCGTTTGCGCATTTTGTAAGGCACTTCGGCAAACTTAGGCGCGGTTTTTGCTGATACTACTAAATCCAGCAAAATCTTAAATCCAATTGCCGACAACTGCCCCATACTTTGCTCAAAAAACCCCCGAGAAAGCATAAAAAATCCGCTCATCGGATCGCTTAGTTTAACCCGCAAAATCCGCTGACTAAGCTGAGTAGCAAAGCGACTAATCTTGACCCGATTTGACGGTAATTCCCCCGTGCTGCCGCTGCCGATAAATCTGCTGGCAATCACTAAATCTAAGTTTTCTTGCTTGATGGTGGCAAACATTTTGGGAATTATGCTCTCATCGTGCTGTAAATCGCCGTCCATCACCACAAAAAAATCTGCGCTGCTGGCAAGTATGCCCTCAATCACAGCAGAAGACAGACCGCGCCTGCCCACTCGCCGCAAAACGCGCACATTGCCCCAGCTCTCAGACAGCTCTTGCGCCTGCTTATAAGTGCCATCTGGGGAATCGTCATCAACAAAAATAATCTCCCATTCGCAACTCTCGTCGAGGGCTTTGTGTAGCATCAGGGCGAGTTTTTTGATATTGTCGCGCTCGTTAAAAGTCGGAATAATTATGGATAAATCTATGTGCATATGTTCAATTATTAGTTGGGCAAGAGGGCGATTTTATATTATAAGTGCGGCGTTGTAAATTAGAAAAATTATGCGGGTTTTTTATTCATTTTGAGTTGGGATTATTGGCTTTATTTTTGCATATTTTTTGCCAATCTTGCAACAAAAATAATGGCACTTTAAGCTGTTTATCGCGCATTAAATTTATTTCTGATTGAGCATTTTTACACTGCCCAAGCCTGATAAAAACATTAATCTTGCCTTCATACGCATTATTATTTTTGGCATTAATTTTAATAGATTTGCCAAAATCTACCAGCGCTTTTTGATAATGTTTTTGCTCCATCATAATCACGCCTCTAATATAAAAAGTATGATGCATTTCTTTATGATGAAGTTTATCAGCAATAATTTTGTCAAATATTTTCAGCGCTTGTTGGTTTTTGCCGAGTTTTGCTAATTTCCAGCCCTCATCATGCAGCGCCGCTCCTAATGCTATTTTGGCATAACGCTTATCATATTGCGCATAATCGGCCGTATGATTCCAAAGTTTAATATCATTTTGCCAAACTGGAATTTGCACAATAGCCGACAAAAATGTAAAAACTACCAAAACTATTGCCAGCAGCACACGAGTTTTTTTGCCATTTTGGCTGGCAATAGCAGCAATAAATAGCGCCACGCCAACAAAAGAAAAATACAAATAACGGTCTGCCACCACTGAAACCAGTTGAAAAGAAAAAGACACAAAACCAGAAGTCGGCAAAAAACCCAGCAAAAATAAAGCGCTCGCAAATAACAATAACGGCTGTTTTTTACCAAGCGTTCGCAAATAAGCAGCCAAACCAAGAGTTGCCAGTGGAAAAATATAAAACCACCAATTACTTGCCATATAAGCCGCCGGCAGCCCATAAACCGCATTCAGATTTACTGGATAAAGCAAATGCCACAAATAAATTGTAATACTATTCAGCCAAATAATTGGGCGCTGCCAATAACTCACGACCTGACTATCTGGCATATTTACTGATTGAATACTGACAATAATCAGCGCAGCAATCAGCGCCAGCAGCAAAAATGGCAGGGTTTTGCTGATATTATTTTTGAGTTTAAAGTTATAATGAAAATGATTTATGACAATAATCATAAGCGGTAAAACCACTGCTGATGGCTTGCTAAGCAGCGCTAAAACAAACAGTAGCAAAGGCAATAAACTAAATTTAGCTTGGTTTTTCAGATAAAAATACAAAGCCGTAAATGCAAACAAAAACGCCAATAAATTGCGCATCTCGCTAACCCAAGCCACCACTTCCACCTGCATTGGATGTAACAGAAAAAAGCTCGCACCTAATGCCACTGCCGATTTGCTGCTAACAAATTGTCTGAGAATAGTAAAAACCAGCAGCCCATTTACAATATGCACCAGCACATTTGCAAGGTGCAAAACGCTATTAACTGGCAACGAAAAAAGCTGCGCCGCAGATTTCAAAACGCCCCAAAACAGGTAGCTTATGGGAATATACATACCAAAATAAGGCTCGGTGAAAAGCATACTAAAACTCTTAAAAGATGGCTGCGCTACAAATGGATTATCAAGGTGATTAAGAGGGTCAGAAATCTCGTCCCAAACAAATTCAAAACCAGCAACCTGCCAATAAATCAGCAGTGTTATCGCAACAAGAGTAGCAGTTATGAGCCGATAATCGCGACTAAATAAGTCTAAAAATTTAAAATTCAGCGCAACTTTTTTTGTGTTTGTTTTCACTGTATTTTGCTTGTTTAAGATTTTTTGTCGTTGCGCATATTTTTCCCTTCTGCCGCACGCTGTTTGCGCACTTTTTTGGGGTCGGCAATTAAATCGCGATAAATTTCCACTCGGTCTTTTTCGCGCAAAATAGCGTCTAACTTTGCAATTTTACCAAAGATGCCGGTTTTGTTTTTTGACAAGTCAATTTGCGGATAAAGTTGCAAAATTTTAGACTCCTCAATTGCCTGTTTTAGCGTTGTTCCAGCGGCGACTTCCACGGCAATCAGGCTTTGTTTTTCTGGCAGGGCATAGGCGATTTCAACTTGCATCACAAAATTGCTGGGCTTTACTAAAATCAAGCGTGCCTTCATAAATTGCGCGGCCGGTAATTGCCCCGCTGATACCGTGATGCGCTTGTTTTAATAGTGCAGAAATATCATCCATATTAGTAATTCCGCCAGAGGCAATAATCGGAATTGCGCTTTGCTGGGCGAGGCTGACAGTGGCGCTGACATTCACTCCTTGCAACATTCCATCACGAGCAATATCGGTATAAACAATGGCGCTAACGCCGTCTTGCTCAAAGGATTTTACCAACTCGCTGGCGCGTTTATCGGTCTTAGTTGCCCAGCCGTCAATGGCAACAAGCCCATCATTTGCATCCAAACCAACGATAATTTTGCCGGCAAATTCGCG
>VSKZ01000088.1 GCA_008364125.1 Candidatus Thioglobus sp.
CAATATTTGAAACTTCTGGCATAATTGCCACAGTGCAAGCAGAAGTGTGGACGCGGCCTTGGTGGAGCTCTTGGTTTAGGCAGTGCTGCTGATGCTAAAGTTATCCATGTTTGGACTAAAGCTGCTGACATTACTTGGCATGCTGCTTGGGCAAACTCTGAAGCTGGCGTAGCTGGTATCACTGGCTCTGGCAACAAGTTCTCTCCACTTGGCGTATCTATCTTAGCTACTGCTCCTGGCGTGAATGGCAATGTTGCTATAGGCAACTTTGGTAATGCTGGACAGGAAGACGAAGTATATGGCATTCGTGCTGATACTAAGCTTGCAGGCATGGGCGTTCAGTTTGCCGTTGGTAACTTGATTCTCGGTAAAGGTGCTACTTTTGATGGTAAAGATGCAGCCAACGATACTTTTGTTGATTTAATCGTTACTCGTAAACTTGGTAGCGGTTCTAACATCAAGTTTTCTGCTGGTAAATACAACAATACTAGATCTTTCGGAACTACTGTTTCAGTTAAGTTCTAAGCTTGTTAGTAGTTTGATTTAAAACCTCGGTTTTAAATCTCACTCAAAAAAACCCCACTCTTTACACAAGAGCGGGGTTTTTTTTCGCCCCCTAATAATCAGGTCTTGCTCGTTCAAGCAAGGCCTGATTATTTTGCTTTTGCTATTTAGTTTTTAATTTTGTATGGTATAATTTCTGCCAGTTGTTTTTCCAAAGATGGTAAATCAACCAAAAACACAGGCGTTTATTCAGATTTTTTTTAATATAAAGTTTGCATAAGCGTTTTTTTTCGTCAGTCTCAAAGTTGAGCAGAAGCAAAATAACCCATAAAATAAGGAAAAACAAATGAAAAACACAACAAAACTATTAACAACAGCAGCCATAACTTTGGCAATAAGCTCGGTAACTTTTGCCCAAAAGCAAGCAGAAGCAGAGCCAGCACCAGCATTTAGTGCCAATGTTACGATTGCTAACGATTATGTATGGCGCGGCAAAACGCAAACAGATGACGAAAAAACCATTCAAGGCGGATTTGACTACGATTTTGCCAATGGCTTTGCGCTCGGAGTTTGGGCATCAAATGTAACTGTCGGCTCAGAATTTGACTATTACGGCTCTTATTCTGGCGAATCTGACGCTGGTATTGGCTACGAATTTGGCTATATCTCTTATAATTATTCAGCTGATAAAGCGGTAAGTAATGAGGTAAATTTTGATGAAGCCTATTTCGGTGTATCTTATGCCGGTTTTGGTTTAACGCATTATAAAGGCAACGGCAAACGAGCGTTCAAAGTGGGCGATTACACCGAAGCCAGCTACGAATATAGCGCCGGCGAAATTGTGGATATTAGCGCCACCATCGGCAGCTATGGCGAAGCAGAAAAGGGCGATAACAGCGATTACAAAGTATATGGCATCGGACTGAGCAAATCCATCAATGAGATTGATTATTCACTATCTTTCACCAGAGTTAAGGAAAGCGATAAAAACAGTGTTAATGAAAAAAACACAGTGTTTAGCATCAGCAAAACTTTCTAACCCATCGCAAATTAAAAAAAAACCCCAGTTAAAGCTGGGGTTTTTTTTCGCCTGAACAAGTTGAACAGGCAATGCCTGATTATTTTGATTATTCTGATTATTGATTATTTTCTAAAATTGCCTATAATAATGCTTAAAAAATAGGCGTAAATAGATATGAATATTATTTGTATGAAATGGGGCAATAAATTCTCGGCAGATTATGTCAATCGCTTGTATGGTATGACGGCAAGGAATTTGTCATTGCCTTTTAGGTTTGTGTGTTTCACGGACGATAGCAGCGATATTCGCGCTGAGGTGGAATGCCAGCCGCTTCCAGAGCTGGCATTGCCCAGCGGCGATCCTGAGCGTGGTTGGCGCAAATTAACCGTGTTTGCCAAAGATTTTGGCGGCCTGTCGGGCAAAACCCTGTTTTTAGATTTAGATGTGCTTATCGTTGATAATATAGATGGTTTTTTCAACGCCAAAGGCGATTTTCTCATCGCTCACGACCAGAAAAATCCGCACAAAATTGAAGGCAATTCCTCAGTATTTCGCTTTGAAATCGGCGCACATGCAAATATATTAGATTATTTTTGCAAAAATTCGGCAAAAATAAAAACCCAAGTGCGCCACGAACAAGCATATTTATCACGAGAAATTAACAAAATCGGCAAGCTCAAATATTGGGAAGATGTATGGGTTCCGAGCTTCAAATACCGCTGCTGCCCCTCGTGGCTAAAATCATGGTTTCAAGCCCCGTCCATCCCCAAAGGCGCTAAAATTATCATTTTTCACGGCATTCCCAATCCACCCGAAGCCATCAAAGGCATTAGCGGCAAATGGTATCGCCACATCCAACCAGCCCCGTGGATTAGCCAGCACTGGCAGGAGTAAAAATTTGAACAAGCAAGGCTCGTTTATCCCAAAACATCCGATTTTAATCATCAATTTACAGCGTAGCCCAGATAGGCTTGAATATATGCGTGGGCAATTGCTTGGTGTTGGCTTGGATTTTGAGCGGATTGATGGGGTGGATGGGGCAAATCTGAATGAGAAAATCCTTGAACAGATGCAAAAGCAATCTCGTAGGTCGTTTTTGCATTATGCGGTGCTGAATGCTGGGGAAATTGGCTGTGCTATGAGCTGGCACAAAGTTTGGACGCAGATTGCCGAGCAAGAGGCAGCCGCGCGCATCGCTTTGGAAGATGATGTTGAGCTGGCAGATAATTTTGTCAGTTGCACAAGCAAATTGCTGGCAGCGCCGATTGAAAATATCATTATTGATTTATCAGGCAAAAAAGGCTTTTTGCCAGTTGAACGCAAAACCATAAATGGCATCAAATTAGTGCGTTATCAAACCCCACCACTTAAAAACCAAGGGCAAATTTACGGCAAACAAGCCTGCCAAATTTTGCTAAATAAAGCCCAAAATTTCAAAGCCCCAGTGGACACGCTACAACAAATGCACTGGCTGCACAATGTGCAAACTTGGTCGTTAGAAGTAGGCTGCCTGCGCCACCAAGACGCAGCAGTCGGCGGCTCTACTATCACCACCAGCAAAAAACCGCTGATAGCAAAATTAAAAAAAGAATTATCTCGCCCGTTATGGCGTGGTTTTATTGTAATTAGGAATTTAAACACAACAGGCAAAGTCTGATTATTTTTTAAAAAACTCCTTGATTTTATAACGCAAATAATAAGCCAAGATTTTTGCATTAGTATCTGAGCTAAATTTGATTAAATCAATATTTTCGCGAATAATGACCCTAACCTCTCTCAATGATAATTTCTCAGTGCGATAAAACTCTTTGATCGTTTGCAATGCTGCTGTTTTTCCAGCAAAATAATAAATAAAATATTCCCGCCGTATTACTCTGGCGCATTTACTTTGCTCCTCTATTTTTGTAATTGAAATATTGCCGCCGTGCAAATTGTATTTTAATAATGGCGTTTGTAGGTTGGCAAACTTTGCGCCATTTTTAGCCAAATCTAACCACAATTTATAATCCTCGGCAAATTGATATTGCTCGTTATAGCGAATAGCGCCCAGAGCTGATTTGCGTATCATAGCCGTAGGATGGGATATACACGGCGTTGTTAATAATTTATCCATACATTGTTTATGCGTTGCTGGTGGAGTTGCTGCTATACTTTTATTGCCATCAAAAACAAATAGTGTTGATGCCGTTCCTAAAATATCAACAGAATTGTTTTGCATAAACTCAATTTGCAGCTTAAATCGTTGTGGCAGACTTTCATCCCAACACAAACTTAGAGCCAAAATAAGCCACTAATAAAAAACCGAAGCCGATTTGAGTGGTG
>VSKZ01000089.1 GCA_008364125.1 Candidatus Thioglobus sp.
ATGTTTTGAGTGCTGACAGTATTTGTGCGGTTGCCGATTATTTAGATATGCCGCATATTGCCGCTGCTGAGGTTGCAACTTTTTATGAAAATTACAATCATAAAAAAATTGGCAAACACACAATTCGCATTTGCCATAATATCTCTTGTATGCTAAATGGCGCTGATGATTTGATTGAATATTTGCAAAAAAAATTGGGCGTTAAAATCGGCGAAGTCAGCGCAGACGGGCAGTTTAGTATCAAAAAAGTGGAGTGCTTAGGCGCTTGCGTTGGCGCTCCGATGTTGCAAATTGGCGATAAATATTATGAAAATTTGGATAAAGATAAAATCGACAAAATCTTATCTGGTTTAAAGGCAGAAAAAAAATGAGGCAAGTTTGTTTTAAAAATTTAGACCAAAAAAACTGCCATTCGCTTGAAGTGTATGAGAAAAACGGCGGCTACAAAGTCTGGCGCAAAATCCTACAAGGCAAAATCAGCGCTGATGAAATCATTGCCGAACTTAAAACTTCTGGCTTGCGAGGTCGCGGCGGGGCTGGATTTCCAACTGGTTTGAAATGGAGCTTTATGCCGCGTAATTCCACGGGACAAAAATATGTAGTTTGCAACTCGGACGAAGGCGAACCCGGCACTTGCAAAGACCGCGACATCCTTAGATATAATCCTCATTCAGTGATTGAAGGTATGGCAATCGGCAGCTTTGTGATGGGCGCAACTGTTGGTTACAACTACATTCGCGGCGAATTTATGCAACCGTTTTACCGATTTGAAGACGCACTTAAAGAGGCTTATGATGCTGGTTTGCTGGGCAAAAATATTCAATCCAGCAAAGTCAGTTTTGACTTATATACTCATCTTGGCGCTGGTGCTTATATTTGCGGCGAGGAAACGGCGTTGTTAGAATCCATTGAAGGCAAAAAAGGCCAGCCGCGTTTTAAGCCGCCATTCCCTGCTAATGTAGGATTATTCGGCAAACCGACCACCATTAACAACACCGAAAGCTTTGCCTCTGTGCCTGAAATTTTGCAAAAAGGCGGACAATGGTTTGCCGATATTGGCGTGGAAAACTCAGGCGGTTGTAAGCTATTTTCAGTTTCTGGGCATATTAAAAACCCTGCTAATTTTGAAGTGCCGATGGGAATGCCGTTTGCCCAATTGCTTGAATTAGCAGGCGGAGTCAGAGATGGCGGCAAGCTAAAAGCAGTAATTCCGGGCGGCTCATCCACTCCGATATTAACCGCAAAAGCAGCAATGGCAATGACTATGGACTATGATGGTATCGAAAAAGCCGGATCAATGCTCGGCGCTGGCTCGGTAATTGTGATGGACGATAGCACTTGTATGGTCAAAACCCTAACCCGCTTGGCGCATTTTTATTATGACGAATCTTGCGGGCAATGCACCCCTTGCCGCGAAGGCACTGGCTGGCTATATCGGGTGTTAAAACGCATTATGGACGGCGGCGGCAAAGCTGATGATATTGAGTTATTATTCGGAGTTAGCGACAAAATTATGGGCAACACCATTTGTGCTTTGGGCGATGCCGCAGCAATGCCAGTAGAGAGCTTTTTGCGCAACTTCCCCGAAGAATTTGAATACTATATTAAACATGGTAAAAGTATGGTTGAAGGTAGCGGCAAATGATGCTAAAAAACAAACATAAAAAAAATGATAATATCAACCAACAACACGAAGTGTTAAAAGAATTATGATTGAAATTGAAATTGATGACAATATAGTCAACGCTGAATCCGGCGAGATGCTGATTGCGGTTACCGATAGAGAAGGGATTAGTGTGCCGAGATTTTGCTATCACAAAAAACTCTCGGTAGCGGCTAATTGCCGGATGTGTTTGGTGGATGTTGAAGGTGCTCCAAAGCCGCAAACAGCTTGCTCTACTCCAGTTAGCGAGGGGATGAAAGTGCATACTCAAAATGCCAAAGCTAAGGCTTCGCAAAAAGCAGTGATGGAATTTTTGCTCATCAATCATCCGCTTGATTGCCCGATTTGTGACCAAGGCGGTGAGTGTGAATTACAAGATGTTGCAATGGAATATGGTGATGATGTATCGCGTTTTACCGAGGGTAAGCGCGTTGTTGTTGACGGCGATATTGGCCCACTAATTCAAACCGATATGACCCGCTGCATCCATTGCACAAGATGTGTGCGTTTTGGCGCTCAAATCGGCGGTGTCGTAGAAATGGGTGGCACTGGTCGCGGCGAAGAATTGAAGATTGAGCCATTCTTAAAAACCGGCATTCAATCAGAACTTTCAGGTAATATGATTGATGTTTGCCCAGTCGGAGCGCTGACTTCCAAGCCATTCCGCTATGAGTTAAGGTCGTGGCAAATGAATTCTGCTGCCAATGTGGCGCGCCACGATTTAGTTGGCTCTAACATTTATGCGCAAACCTACAAAGGCAAGGTCAAACGCATTGTTGCCAAGGAAAATGACAGCATTAACGAGACTTGGATTGCTGACAGAGATCGTTTTTCTTACGAAGGTTTGGCACACGAAAACCGCTTGCTAACCCCGCAAATCAAAATGGCTGGAATATGGCAGGAAGTGGACTGGAAAACAGCGCTTGATTTCACCCAGCGCGGCTTGATAAGTAATGTATTAAACGCCAAACAAGCCAGCAAATTAGGGGCATTAGCAGCCAACACAGCAACGCTGGAAGAATTTTATTTATTGCAAAAAATGCTCCGCGAAGTTGGCTCTGAGAACATTGACTATCGCTTAAATATCAAAGATTTAAACAACACTATTAAGTTGAAATCAAACATCAAATTAGCAGGACTTCAAGGCGTTGACCATGCGCTGATTATCAGCTCTAACCCCCGATTAGAGCAGCCGATGATAAACCACCGCCTGCGTAAAGCTAGCCTGTCTGGCGCTAGTATTGATGTGATTAATGCTATGCAATTTGACTTCAATTATCAACTCAATAGCGAAAATATAATTACTCCAAATAAAATCAAAGAGTTGCTGGAACAGGTGCTAAAAGAGGTGTTGCAAAACGCACAAAACCCAATTCCAGAATATTTAATCAAGATAAAAATCAACGCTGATGCCAAGCAATTAGCCAGCAAATTGACGAGCACAGATAATTCGGTGATTATTTTGGGCGAACATATTATCAATAATCCACAAGCAGTAGGCATCGCGACTTTGATTGCTCAAATTGCTGAGAAAACCAATTCCACTACGCTAAATATCAGTGCCACAGCAAATTGTGCGGCGGCGACAAAAGCCAATTTTGTGCCAGGAAAAGGCGGATTGGATGCAAATGAAATGTTGAAAGCAGACTTGAAAGCCTATATTTTGTTAGACATTTATCCGCAATACGATTTTCACAATGCGCCAGAGGCAATCAAAACTTTCAATAAAAAAGACACTTTTGTAGTTTCTATGAATAGCTTCAAAGATGAGGATGTCAGTCAATATTCGGATGTTTTGCTGCCGATTGCTAGCTTTTATGAAACTGCCGGTTCGCATATAAATATTGAAGGTTTGATGCAATCATTTCCAGCAGCGGTAACTGCCCCAGCAGATTCCAAGCCCGCTTGGAAAGTGATAAAAGTGCTGGCAGATTTGTTGGAATTGCCGGGCTTTCATTTTGCTAATTGCGACCAAGTGAACTCTGAGGCATTACACCAAAATATCAGTCATAGCAAGGATTCTACTGTAATTGAAGACAAAGAAAACGACATTGTTGATGTTATTTGGCAATCGCCACCTTATGCAATCGATGTGCTGACAAGGCACGCAAAATCGCTACAAGCAAGCAAAATCGGGCAAATCCACAATGCTTTTATGAATAAAGCCAC
>VSKZ01000008.1:0-15223 GCA_008364125.1 Candidatus Thioglobus sp.
TTATTTAATTTAAGCTTGCTATATGCACTGAAAGTAGCGCCATACTGTTGCTGGGCTTGTGATTGCCGCCTTTACTTATTTGCCCAAACAAATGAGCGATATTGATTTGCAAGGATTTAATTTCAAGGTGTTAAAGGCGGATTCTCGGCGCTTACAACTATTAGAAGTGAGAAAAAAGTGAGCCAATCTTTGGAGCAAACTGCCTGCGTGGCAATAGATATTTTAAAAAAATATCAGCTTAGTGATTACGAAATTTCCCTGAGTTCAGATACTGGATTTTCAACAGCTGTGCGCCTTTTAGAGGTGGAAACTTTGCAATATCATTCGGATAAAAGTTTTGAGGTAAATGTTTTTTTTGGCAATAAAAAAGGCCATGCATCAAGCGTTGATATTAGTAAATCTGGGCTGGAAAAAACTATAAAATCAGCATGTTTGATTGCAAAATGGACACAGGAAGATTCGTTTAATGGCTTGGCAGCAAAGGAATTGATGGCATTTGATACGCCAGATTTAGATTTATCGCACCACTGGGATTTAGATGTCAATAGCAGCATAGAGCTTGCCAAAACTTGCGAACAGGCGGCGCTTAATAATAGCGAAATTGACAATTCTGAAGGGGCAGAAGTGTCAAGTTTTGCGGGCAAAAGTCTATATGCCAATTCAAATGATTTGCTCAAAACGCAATATGCCACAAGGCATTCACTTAGTTGCGTGCCGATTGCCAAGCGCGGAGCAGATATGCAAACGGCATATGAATATTCCACAGCACTTGATGCAAACGATTTGCAAACGCCAGAAAGCATCGGCAAAAAGGCGGCAGAACTTGCGCAACAAAAGCTCGGAGCTCGCCCTATTAAGTCGCAAAAATGCCCCGTGATTTTTGATGCCAATATCTCAGGCGGATTGTTTTCAAGCCTGCTGGCGGCTCTTAGTGGCTCAAATCAATACAAAAAATCCACCTTTTTGCTCGACAGCGTGGGTAAGATTGTGCTGCCAGAAAACATCAGTTTGTATGAAAATCCATTTGCCAAAAAAACCATCGGCTCTAAGGCAATGGATCTTGACGGTGTGCTTAAACGCCAACAATATTTCATTGAAAATGGGAAAGTTAAAAGCTATTTGATGGGGCAATATTCTGCTAATCAATTGGGTTTGAAAACTACTGCTAACGCAGGTGGGGCAAGCAATGTTGTGGTCAAAGAAAATTTTGCTGGCGGCTTGGATGAAATGATTAAAACTATGGGAAAAGGCTTAGTGGTAACTGAATTAATGGGGCAGGGAGTGAACGGCACAACTGGCGATTATTCCCGCGGAGCTCAAGGATTTTGGGTGGAAAACGGAGCAATTCAGCACCCGGTATCAGGGATTACTATTGCTGGCAATCTCAAACAAATGTTGCTCGATATTGCCTACATTGGCAACGATATGGATTTGCGCAAAAATATCAAAGTCGGCGCGGTGCTAATCGGGCAAATGATAATTGCCGGCGGCAGCGGTGAGTAATTTTGATATACTCATTATTGGCGGAGGTATGGTTGGACAGGCGTTTGCGCTGTCAATGGCAAAGCAGGATTTGCGCATCGCAATTATTGAGCCAAACAATCCAAACCCCAAAATAGCCAAGGATTTTCACAGCCGCGTTAGTGCAATCACCAAAACATCTGTGCAGTTTTTGCAAAATATTGGCATCTGGGACGAAATTTTACGCAAACATACTTTCAACAAAACCAAAGTATGGGACGAAAATTCTCATGGCCATTTGGATTTTTCCAGTGTAGATGAGCTTGGTTATATCATCGAAAATGATTGCATTCAGTCCGCTATGTATGCCAAATTGTCAAAAACCAAAGTTGAATTTATTGGCGCTAAATTGGAAAGTATCAATAAAACCGATCAGGGTTTTGAGGTGTTTTTGGACGATGGCAAGCAGCTAAAATGCGCTTTATTGATTGGCGCTGATGGTGCTCGCTCACGCACCAGAGAGCTTGTGGGGATTGAATTTAGCGAAACAAACTATCAGCAGCAGGCGATTATTTGCAATATTCGCGCTAATAAAAGTTTTGAAAATACTACTTGGCAGCGATTTTTGTCGAACAGTATTATCGCACTTTTGCCGCTTGGCAAATTTGATGCCTCTATTGTTTGGTCGGCAGAAAATCAGCTGGCAGATGAGCTTATGTCATTAACTCCAAAACAATTTTCCAGCAGGCTGGCAGCGGCAGTGGAATATCGTTTTGGCGAGTTTGAAGTGTTGAGCAAAACCCAAGCTTTCCCGCTAATTGAGCGCAGCGCCAAACAATATGTCAAACAAAATATGGCATTAATTGGCGATGCAGCACATAATATTCATCCTTTGGCAGGGCAGGGGGTTAATCTTGGTTTTGCAGATGTTGCTGAATTATCAAAGCAATTAAACCTAAGCAAGCAACATTTAGGCGATTACTTAGTTTTGAGAAAATATGCCAGAGCGCGTCGTGCCGACAACGAAATGATGGCAAAAACTATGACTGGCCTAAATTGGATTTACAAAGAAAACAGCGAGCCGATGCGCTGGCTTAGAGGTTTTGGTATGAATATTATCAATCAAAGCTCAGGGCTAAAAGCGTTTTTGCAAAACCGCGTTAACGGTAAATTGTAGTCGGAGTAATCACCGCATCCAGCGGCACATCCCATTTTTGTGCTTCTAATTTATCCACTTTTTGACAATCAAATGCCAAGCCATACAGTTTTGGCGTTGAGTTTTTTTGCTGTTTTTTAAATGCCAGTGTGCGGTCATAAAAGCCGCCGCCCATACCGATACGGTTTTTATTTTGGTCAAAACCTACTAACGGTATAAAAATAATATCCAGCTGCTCGGTAGGCAATATTTTGGTAGATACAGGCTCATTTATGCCAAATTTATTTTTTTTTAGCTCCGCAGATAGTTGTGCAAATTTTAGCTTTTTATCGTCTAATACTGGTAGATAGACGCTAAATCCTGCATTTTTTAAGAAATTTTGTATATACTTAGGGCTAATTTCTCCGTCATTTTCTAAATATAGGGCGATTTTCTGCGTAGTTTGAAATTTTGCCATTTGCATAGTTTTTTCAAACAATTGTTTAGCAAACCGCTCCCGTGATAACGGCTTGATAGCGCGGCGTTTTTGGCGCAAAGGTTGGCGGATGTTTTTCATTAGCATTTTTTAAAATTCAGCGTCTATCGCATCGCGCTGACTTTAAACCTGAACCATAAGGTTCAAGTCGGAAGTTCGAAGCGCACCGTAGGCTTCCCGCTTCAAGGCGGGCTTGCACAATAGCACGCTATCTCATATCCTTGGTTTTTATTTATCAGCTCAGGGGACAAAAGCCAATCACAAATACAATAGACGCTATTATTATCACCTGTTGCCTTGGTAATAGTCAACTTTTTTTGCCTGATTTGCACGCATCAAGCGTAAAATTCAAACATCTTTCTTTGAGGGTTACGCCGTGAGCGACACCGATTTTTCTGCGTTAAAGCTAAATTCTGATTTATTAAAAAACCTAAGTAGTTTAGGTTATAAATCAATGACGACCATACAGGAATTGAGTTTGCCGCTTATTTTGGCGGGCGAAGATGTCATCGGGCAAGGTAAAACTGGCTCGGGCAAAACTGCTGCTTTTGGGCTTGGACTGTTACAAAAGTTAGACACCAGCGTTTTCAAGGCGCAGGCAATCGTGCTGTGTCCTACGCGCGAATTGGCTGGACAAGTTGCAGTTGAAATTCGTAAATTAGCGCGAGCGGTTAATAATATCAAGGTTTTAGAGCTTTGCGGCGGAACACCTCTGGCGCCGCAAATCAACTCTCTGGCGCACGGGGCTCATATAATCATCGGCACTCCTGGGCGTATTGAGGAGCATTTACGCAAAGATTCGTTGCAGCTTGCAAATATCAAAACTCTGGTGCTGGATGAGGCGGATAGAATGCTGGATATGGGTTTTAAAGATACGATTGAGAGCATTGTTGCAAAAATTCCAACTAAACGCCAAACCCTGCTTTTTAGCGCCACTTACCCCGCTGGGATTGCATTGATTGCTGAAAATATAATGCAAAATCCGACTATGGTTGAGGCGAGTGCTATTGAAGAAAAACTAAGTATTAAGCAATATTTTCATCTGGTTAATGGCTTTGATGAGCGCCTGACAGCCTTGCGATTGTTGCTTGCAAAGCACTGTCCAAACTCGGCACTGGTGTTTTGCAATACCAAAATTGATACTCAAAATGTGGCAGATGAGCTGGCTAATTATGGATTTTATGCGCTTGCAATTCATGGCGATTTGGATCAACGACAGCGAGACCAAGCCTTAATTCGTTTTGCTAATGGCAGCGCCAATGTCCTTGTGGCAACTGATGTGGCAGCGCGCGGTTTGGATATTACGGATTTAGATATGGTGATAAATTTTAACCTTGCTCACGATTTTGATGTGCATACGCATCGCATAGGACGCACAGGCAGGGCGGGTAAAAGCGGCGTTACTTGCACATTTTTTGGCGATAAAGAAACGCACAAATTAGCCGCATTTGACATAGATTTAGAAAGCGCAGAACCATTGCCAAACGATAATTATTTAGATAAAGCGCTTAAAAAGCCGCTGATGACCACGCTAAAAATTGATGGCGGCAAAAAACAAAAACTCCGCCCCGGCGATATTGTTGGAGGCTTAACAGGCAAAAGCGGCATCCCTTTTGACAAAATCGGCAAAATCAACATCAGCAGTAATTGGTCTTTTGTGGCAATTGAAACAGAATTAGTGAAAACAGCCCTGCAAAAAATTCAAACCGACAAACTCAAAGGTAAGAATTTTAGAGTGCGGATTTTGTCTTAGAGCTCTTCGGGTTGTTTGCAAGGGGTTTGACGCTGAAATCTTCCCAATTTTCGCTGTCGTAAGTTACCTCAAAACCACTGAGCATTTGTGAGACTTGCACTTTGGTTTCATCGGGCAGCTGCCAGACTCGGTTGCATTCGGTTGAGCCTTTGATTTCCATAAAATTATTGACCCGAATTACATCTTTTTTGCTGAGCTCTAAATTGGTAAAAGTGGTGATTACTTCGCTGACAAACTCTGGTTTTGCCAAATTATAATAGCCCATTTTGTCGTATTTACGCACCGATTGGATACAGGATTTTATATGCTCTTTGACTTTTTTGGCATCATAATATTCTTGAATAACAGATTTAACGCTGTCGTCATCTCCCAAAATCACGGTGGTAACTTCTGGGAAGGCTTGTATTTTTTTGATGCTCATTTTTAGTGCTTAAAATGGCGCATAGCGGTGAAAACCATAGCGATTTTGTGCTCATCGGCAGCCTTGATTACTTCTTCATCGCGCATTGAGCCGCCTGGCTGGATGATGGCTTTTATACCAGCTTCGGCGGCTGCATCGATGCCATCTCTGAATGGAAAAAAAGCATCCGATGCCATCACTGAGCCTTGAACTTTTAGCCCTTCATCGGCGGCTTTGATGCCAGCGATTTTGGCAGAATAGACGCGCGACATTTGCCCAGCGCCAACGCCGATAGTAGTTTGGTTTTTGGCATAAATAATGGCGTTTGATTTCACTGTTTTTGCCACTTTCCAAGCGAACATCAAGTCGTCAATTTGCGCATTTGTTGGGGCGATTTTGCTCACGCATTTGAGTTGGTTTTTAGTGATTGAGCCAAGGTCTTTGTCTTGCAGCAAAAGCCCGCCAGTAATGCGTTTGTAGTCCATCGAAGGCTGCGATACTGCCAACTTTCCGCATTCCAAAACTCGCACATTTTGCTTGACAGACAATACTTTTTTTGCAGCATTATCAACACTCGGAGCGATAATAACTTCAACAAATTGGCGCTTGATAATAGCGGCAGCAGTGTTTTTGTCGAGCGGGCGATTAAAAGCAATAATGCCGCCGAAAGCTGATGTTGGGTCGGTTTTGAAGGCGTAGTCGTAAGCGGCAAAAATATTGTCTTTAACCGCTACGCCGCACGGATTTGCGTGTTTGACAATCACGCAAGCTGGCTCACTAAAACTGCGAACGCACTCCAAAGCAGCGTCCGTATCCGCCATATTATTAAACGACATTTCCTTCCCTTGCAGTTGTTTTGATGAGGATACGCAAGCTTCGCTGATATTATTTTCAACATAAAAAGCGGCTTTTTGATGCGGATTTTCGCCGTAGCGCATTGATTGAATTTTGTTAAATTGTAAGTTCATTGTGCTGGAAAATCCATCTGTTTGCCTGCCAAGATAGTTGGCAATTGCGCCGTCATAAGCGCTGGTATGGGCAAAAGTTTTGAGCGCCAATTCGCCTCTGGTGGCAAGCGTGGTATCGCCATTGGCAGCAATTTCGCTTATTACTTTTTGATAATCTGCGCTATCAACTACCACCGTTACTGCTGAGTGATTTTTGGCGCTTGATCGCAACATTGCCGGGCCGCCAATATCAATGTTTTCAATTGCATCCTCGGGCGAGCAGTCGGGGTTAGCAACGGTTTGCTGGAATGGGTAGAGATTGACCACCACCAAATCGATAGGCTTGATTTTATGCTCATCCATTACCGCTTCATCAAGCCCACGGCGCGCTAAAATGCCGCCGTGAATTTTTGGGTTGAGGGTTTTGACACGGCCGCCCATCATCTCGGGAAAACCAGTGTAATCAGACACTTCAATAACTGGTATTTTATTATCAGCCAATAATTTTGCCGTGCCGCCAGTGGAGATAATTTCAATGTTTTTGCTCGCCAAAAACTCAGCTAATTCAATGATGCCAGTTTTGTCAGAAACACTAATTAGGGCGCGGTTAATCATCTTTATAACTTGTAAATTTCGATTTTCTTTTTTAATGTGCCACGGTTGATGCCGAGGATTTTGGCGGCTTCGCTTTGATTTTGTTCAACCATATTTAGCACAAATTTAAGAGTGATTGCCTCGCTTTCTTGCATCACCATTCTGTGCACGCCAGAAGCTTTTTCGCCGTTTAATTGCTGAAAATAGCAGTCAAGTTTGGCGTTAATACATTCTGGTAGGTCAGCTGATTTCATTGAGGCAGTGTTTGAATAATTGATATTGTTTTTCGGAAGTGTCAATTTTACTAATTTTTGCCCAGCAAGTTTGAGGTTTCTTAGCAAAATATTGTAAATACCAGAGAATATGTTTTCTGGCGATGCGAACGCCAAGAGATTCGCCGTAAAAAGCGTGGATTTGTTGGATGTGCTGGGCGGCTGTTTGTTTTTTCTGCACTGGTGAAATTGCCTCAGCTTGCTTGTTGGTTTTTAAATAATGGTCAATTTCACCAATAATCCAAGGGTTACCCTGAGTTGCCCTGCCGATCATAACCCCGCTGGCACCAGTGGTTTCAAGCACTTGTTTGGCTTTTTTGGCAGAAGTAATATCGCCGTTGACAATCACTGGTATATCAATTTTCATAGCCACTTTGGCGATAGTGGCGTATTCTGCCGCGCCGCAGTATTGGTCCTGCCGAGTTCTGCCGTGAATTGCCAGCATTTTCACTCCGCAATCTTGGGCAATTTGAGCGATGGTCAGCGCATTTTTATTGGCGCGATCCCAGCCGGTGCGCATCTTCAAAGTTACAGGCACACAAACGCTGTCAACCACGCTGCTGAGAATATTTTTAACCAAAACTTCATCTTGCATCAGCGCCGAGCCAGCGGCTTTGTTGCACACTTTTTTGGCAGGGCAACCCATATTTATATCAACAATATCAGCTCCAAATTCAACGGCTTTTTGCGCTGATATTGCTAATTCTTGCGCCTGTGAACCGGCAATTTGAATGCTGATAGGCGCTGTTTCTCCAACAAAATCAAGGCGCTGTTTGGATTTATTGGTTTTGAGTAAATGCTTTTGCAATACTACCATTTCAGAGGTCGTAAGTGCCGCGCCTTGCTGCCGACATAACATCCTAAAAGGCTTGTCGCTAGTGCCTGCCATCGGCGCTAAAAGCACTTGAGAGCCGAGGTGATATTGCCCAATTTGTATCATTTGGTTTTTTTCAATTTGTCCCTAAGTCGCTGCTGTTTGAGCTTGGAAAGGTAGTCAACAAACAAAATTCCCATCAAATGATCAAGCTCGTGCTGAATGCAAATTGCCAGTAAATTGCGCGCTTCTAAGGTGAATTTTTTGCCATTTTTATCAAGCGCCGTAACGGTGATATGGTTAAAACGCTCAACATCTGCATAATAATCTGGCACTGACAAACAGCCTTCAGCGTGCACCTCAGAGCCTGATTTCTTGATAATTTTTGGATTGATGAAACACAATGGGTGCTTTTCTTCTGGCGGCTTTTTGTTTTTGCGAATTTGGTCTTTTAGCAGCCGATAGTCCGCGCCAGAATCCGGCACATCCATCACCACAATTTGCAAATGTTTGTCAACCTGAGTCGCAGCCAGACCGATACCTTTTTGGGCATACATAGTTTCAAACATATTTTTAACCAATTTTTTGACGGCGCTATCTACGGTCTCAACCGCTACTGCTTTGGTTCGTAGGCGTTTGTCGGGGAATTTTAAAATGGGCAATATCATGGTTTTATAATCGTATTTTTAATAATTGCTGATGTTTGCGGATAATCTTTATTGTAATGTAATCCGCGACTTTCGGTTCTTGAAATTGCTGATTGGATGGTAATTTTTGCGATAGTTATTAGATTTCTAAGCTCGATTAAATCGCTTGAAATTAAATAGAGTTGGTAGTATTCGTCCACCTCGTTTTGTATTTGTGAAATGCGTATTTGCGCGGCATATAGGCGTTTGTTGCTGCGAACGATGCCAATAAAATTCCACATAATGCGCCTGATTTCATCCCACAAATGAGCAACCATCACTTGTTCTTTGGAACGGATAACTCTTGATGCATCCCAATTATTAAAGCGTGGATGGCTTTGGACTTTGGTTTGTGAATTGATATGCTGGGCGCAAGCTTTGGCAAAAACAATGCATTCCAATAGTGAGTTGCTTGCCATCCGATTTGCGCCATGCACGCCGGTATGAGCAGCTTCTCCGATCGCATATAAGTTGCCCAAATCGCTATGAGCATTGATGTCAGTTTGAATGCCGCCGCAAGTGTAATGGGCGGCAGGGACAACGGGGATAGGTTGCTTGGAAATATCAATGCCGAACTCCGCGCATTTGTTGCTGATGGTGGGGAAATGCGCCAAAATCCAGTCTTTGTCTTTGTGGGAAATATCAAGATAAACACAGTCAAAACCGTTTTCCTTCATCTCTGAATCTATCGCTCTGGCGACAACATCGCGTGGCGCTAACTCAAGTCGGGCATCGTATTTGTGCATAAAAGCATCCCCATTTGACAAGATGAGTTTAGCGCCTTCACCTCGTAGAGTCTCGGAAATCAGAAAGGATTTTGCTTGCGGATGATATAAGCAAGTTGGGTGAAATTGGGTAAATTCCATATTGACAATATCGCATCCAACACGATGAGCCATAGCGATTCCGTCCCCCGTTGAGGTGTCTGGATTAGAGGTGTATAAGTAGGATTTGGAAGCGCCGCCAGTGGCAATAATGGTTTGTCCGGCGCTGAAATTTTCTACTTCGTTGCTGGTTTTATTGAGGATATAAGCGCCGTAACATTGCTGATTTTTGCATAGTAAATCAACGGCAATAAAGTTTTCAAACAGCTTGATATTGGCTTTTTCCTTGACGCTTTTTAGCAAGTTGGTTTGGATAGATTTACCAGTTTTATCAGCCACATGGGCAACTCGCCTATTGCTGTGTCCGCCTTCGGTGGTCAGGTGATAATGGTCTTTTTCTTGGGTGAAAATAACTCCAATTTCTTCCAAAGATTGGATGGCAGCAGGTGCATTTTCAACCATAAAAGTAATAGCTTTTTCATCACCCAAGCCCCAGCCAATTTCTAGTGTGTCTTTTATGTGAGCGGCGAAATCATCGCCTATGTCAAGCACTGCCGAAACCCCGCCCTGCGCATAATACGAACTACCTTCAAGCAATTTATCTTTGGCAATCAGCGCCACCGAAAGCTCAGAAGACAACTGCAAAGCACTCATCAGCCCGGCAGCGCCAGTGCCAATTATTAAAACATCAAATTTATTTATCATCAGATTTTAATTTTTTAGCAAGTTTCTAATTGAGGGTATTTGTTAAATCTTAGGCTTAAATAGCAAAATCAGTTTTGGCAATAAAGTGAGATTTGCAAGTAGGGCGCTGAGCATTGCTATTGCGGTGAATATGCCAAAATAAATGCTGGGAATAAAATTGGAAAGCACCAAAATTAAAAAGCCTAAAGTTATGGTGATAGAGGTGTAGAACATCGCCAAACCGATGGAATTGTGCGAGCGATACATCGTTGCCAGATAGTCGCCGTCTTTTTTAAATTCAGCTTGAAAACGGTGAAGATAATGAATTGCATCATCAACACCAATTCCAATTGCAATCGCTGAAATGGTAATAGTCATCAGGTCTAATGAGATATTTGCCAAACCCATAATGCCCAAAATAAAAATCGCCGGCAGCATATTTGGAATAATTGCCAATAGTGAAAGACTAAAAGACCTGAATATGAGCAAAAACATCACAAAAATCATCGCAAATACTGCCGCAATCGTTTTGATTTGCGAATTAAACAAACTTTGTAGCATATTATTATACAAAACCAGCATTCCAGTTGTGTGAAAACTGCCTACTTTAAAGCCCATATCTTTGCCAATAAAACTTTCAATTTTTTCAATCAGAGCACTGCGTTTAAGGCTTTTGTTAGTTTCTTTAATACGCACAACCATACGCAATTGCCCGCTTTTTTCGGAAATATATGGAGCTATTATTTGTGCTTTGACAGCTGGCGGAATTTGGCTTTTGATGATGTTTAAAAAGAAGCCGTTTGGCAAAGTATTGTTGTTCGCTTGGGCTAATATTTGCATTAGCGTGTCGATTGAAAGCACCTTGCCAGTTTCGCTTAATGAGTCTAAATATTGGTGAATTTTATGGATGTCAACGCGCAAATCTTCGTCATACCAATAGTCTTCTGCCAAATCGTCAAAGATAATTTCAAGTGGAATTGTGCCGCCGAGTTTTTCGTCAATTAGCGTTAATCCTTGGTTGATTTCGGTGCTTTCTTTGAAGTAATCGATGAAGCGATTTTCAACGCTTAATTTGCTGATACCAATGGCTGAGATGCCAACTAATAGCAGCAAAATTATCAGCAGGTGGTTGCCAAATTTTTCGGTAAAGTGTGCTAAATTTTGGGTGATTCCCAGCTCGGTTTTGAAGCTTTTGACTTCAATTTTTGGTAAAAGACACATCACAATTGGAAAAATAAGAAACGATAAAATCAAAGAAATCGTAACCCCAACTGACATCATCCAACCAAAATCAATCACCGGACGAATGCCGCTAATTAGCAATGAGGAAAAGGCAGCAATTGTTGTGAGAGTGGTAAATAGGCACGGTTTAAACATCTGTTCCAGAGTGGTTTTAATCAGCGATTGTTGGTCTAAATCAGGATTATTTTGCGCCAATTCTCGGTAACGAACCACCAAATGGACGGTTACCGAAATGGTCATTACCAGCAGCAGCGAGAAGAAATTGCTGGAAATAACCGTAACTTTCCAGCCCAAAAATGCCAGCATCCCTGTCATCGTTAATGCGCTAGTGATGCTGATGCCAATTGGCATCAATACCCAGCGGATATTTTTGAATAATATCGCCAAAACCAGCGCCATCAGGGCAATAATGGCGATGCTAAAAACCACTAAATCGTTGCTTATATAGCCAATAATATCGGTGGTTATAACTGGCACTCCACCCAAAAACAGGCTTGCTTTATCTCGGTATTTATCAATGACAGAGCGGATTTGTGCAATTGTTCGTGCTTGCAAATCGTTTTGCACTGTGGCATCTTTCAACACTTGTTTTTCAAGGCTTTTCAACTGCCTTAATTGTTGGTCAGAAAGCTTGTCTGCGCTTCTTTGAATGCGCATTTCGTTGCGCTTTTCTCGCCTTTGTGAGAATTGTTCGTTGCTTTTTAGGCTTAATAAAATGGCGCTGGTTTTGCCGTCTTTGCTCACCAAATTATTGGCATATAGCGGCGATGTTGTAAATTCTTTATTGGCAAAATTAAGGTCGGCATTACCACTATCAATAGAAATATTTTTAGTCGCAAGCTCAGTCAAAGAAAGGGGCGGAGACTGAAATAACGGCACATCTAAAATAGTGGTTACCGCCTTCACTTGCGCCAAATTTTGCAAGTCTTTTTTCAGCCGCGCCAAATGATTAAGTTGTTCTGGCGCTAGCAAATTATCCCGCACCTGATAGCTTATTATCAAATAATCATCAGAGCCGTAATTTTTCTTGATGCTTTCGTAATAACGCAGATTATTATCGCCCTCTAAAACCAGCGAATCCGATGAAGCATCCAGCTCAAAATTAGGAATTTGAGCGATGAAAAATCCCAGCACAACGAGCAGCAAAGCCGCGCCATAGCTATATTTTTTCAACACAAAGTTATAGAAATATTGCAAAGCTCTTAGAATTTAAATTGTTCTACAAACTCTAAGCCGCACATCGCATCCAAGTGCGTTTCGAATAGCGATTTTGTCTGCCATTCGTGCTCGCTGATACGGGTGATGAGCTTTGCCTGCATTGCGTTTCCAGCGCCTTCAACCACAAAAATCCGCCCGCCAACATTCAGTAAATGGAAGTAGCGCCCAGTGATTTTCGGCACTGAACTGCCAACGATAACCACATCAAAAAACTCTTTTGAGCGCCAACCTTTGGAGGCATCACCAACTTCTAAAATCGCATTTTCAACCCCCAAATCCGTGATTTTTGCTTGCGCACTTTGGCTCAAAGCCTCGTCAATCTCAATGCTGGTAATGGATTTGCACAATTTTGCCACTACTGCCGTCAGATAACCGCTGCCAGTGCCAATCTCCAAAACCGTCTCATTTTGCTTAATATCCAAAGCATCCAGCAGCCGCCCCTCAATTTTCGGGCTAAACATTTTTGCCCCAGCAGTCAGCGGAATTTCAATATCCGCAAACGCCAAATTTTTATAATCATCAGCCACAAAAAACTCCCGCGGCGTGTCCATCAAAGCATTATTAGCAATATAATTAAGCCCACCCCAAGGGCGAATCTGGCTGTTCATAGTATTATTTTTGACTTGCTGTATGCTCATATTTTGTTATTTATCAAATTTTTATGTCAATTTTAATGTATTTCCCACTAATTAACACTCCTAAAATTTATTTTCACCAAAGTTACAAAATTCCAATTTTACACACCATCTTTTCCAAAACGCACCGATAGTTTGTCGCTCACTTTGCGTAGTAATCCTCTAATAGACGAATAAAGATTGGATAGGATTTTTATATTTACCGCAGATAACAATCTAAACGCATTGAGTTAATTATAAAAATGCCCACTAAAAAGCGGGCATTATTAAATTGGTGGAGATGGGCGGAATTGAACCGCCGTCCGAAAACCTTCAAACAAAGAATCTACATGCTTAGCATAGTCTATTAATTTAACGATTTACCACCCGACAATCAGGGATGTAAGCGCGATTTTAGTGCGTTTTAACCGAATTATCCTAAACAAATAATCCTAGCGAGTCTGTAATCGACCGCTATCTTCAAAGCACAGACAACCTCAAAGGAGCGGCTAGCTATGCAGCTAGAGCGTAGTTGTTTTCGTTTGCAACTATCTTTTTTGAGAAACGGTTACGAGTTATTCTCATCCTCGGCATGCATCCTTGAGATCCAACTCCTCGTCGAAGCCATGTCATCCCCTGGGAGGCGAATTATACTACTTGATTGTTACTTGTGCAAATTTGCGTTTGCCGATTTGATAGACGGCTGTTCCGGCTTTTGGGACGAAATCTTTGTCCGTAATTTTTTCTCCATCGATTTTAGCGCCGCCTTGTTTAATCATTTGATAAGCGTTTGAGGTGCTGGCGCAAAGCCCAGAATCTTTGAGCAAATTGGCAATTTTGATGCCGGCAGCGAAGGTGAATTCTGTCATTTCAGTGGGAATTTGATTATTGGAAAATCGCTCGATGAAATTTTGCTGCGCTATTGAGGCGGCATTAGAATCGTGAAAACGCGTAATAATCTCGCTGGCAAGTATGAATTTTATATCTCTTGGATTTTTGCCTTCTGCCATTTCTTGCTTCAAATCGGCAATAGTCTCAATGCTTTTGAAACTAAGCAACTCAAAATAACGCCACATCAACTCGTCAGAAATTGACATAATTTTGCCAAACATTTCATCCGCTGTATCGTCAATGCCGATGTAATTATTGAGAGATTTGCTCATTTTTTGCACCCCGTCCAAGCCTTCTAAAATCGGCATTGTGAGGATAACTTGCTGTTCTTTGCCGGCTTGTTTTTGCAATTCTCTGCCGACTAATAAATTAAATTTTTGGTCAGTGCCGCCGATTTCTACATCACTTTCCAGCACCACTGAATCGTTGCCCTGAATCAGCGGATATAAAAATTCGTGGGTGGAAATTGGCTGCCCAGCTTTATAGCGCTTGGAAAAATCATCGCGCTCCAACATTCTGGCAACGGTCTGTTTGCTGGATAATTGGATAAATTCCAGCGGTGTCATTTTGTCCATCCACGCAGAATTAAAAAATATTTTGGTTTTTTCTTTATCCAAAATTTTAAATACTTGCGCGGTGTAACTTTTGGCATTTTCGCAGACTTGCTGGCGTGAAAGTGGCGGGCGGGTTTTGCTTTTTCCAGTCGGGTCGCCAATCATTGCGGTGAAATCGCCAATCAAAAATTGAATTTCATGCCCTAAATCTTGCAGCATTTTTAGTTTGTTGATTAAAACTGTATGCCCCAGATGTAAATCTGGCGCTGTCGGGTCAAAACCGGCTTTGATTTTTAAGACTTTTTTGCGAGCAAGTTTGTCTTTCAGCTCATCAAATGGCAAAATTTCATCACTGCCGCGCTGGAAAACAGCTAATATTTCATCTATATTCATAAGTTCATATAGCGCACTTTAACGAGAAAATTATACTAATTATATAATAATAATTATTTTCTGATGTGCCCGTCTCCAAGAACAATGTATTTTTGCGAGGTTAGCCCCTCTAATCCGACCGGGCCGCGCACATGGAATTTGTCGGTGCTGATGCCGATTTCTGCGCCAAGTCCGTATTCAAAACCATCGGCAAAAGCGGTGGATTTTTGAATATTTTTCTGATAGCAACATTCAGAGTTCCAACA
>VSKZ01000008.1:15233-25068 GCA_008364125.1 Candidatus Thioglobus sp.
GTGGAGGCGTTGACCATAATTGATGAAGAATCCACCTCGGTCATAAAGCGTCTGGCAGAGCTGTAATTTTCGCTAACGATGGCTTCGGTGTGTCCAGAGCCGTGTTTTTCGATGTGGTCAATCGCCGCGCTCATTGAGCTGACAATTCGAATTGACAAGATGGCATCTAAATATTCTGTGTCCCAATCCTGCTGGCTGGCTGGCTTGATTTGTTTGGAGAATTTTTGCGCCTCTTTGCAGCCTCTTAGCTCAACACCTTTGGTAGCAAATTCGGCGATTAGTTCGGACATTACGCGTCCAGCCGCCGCTGAATGCACCAATAAAGTTTCGGTAGCATTGCACACTCCATAACGCCGCGCTTTGCCGTTAAAGGCAATGTCAATGGCTTTTTTGCTGTCGGCATCTTTATCAATGTAAGTGTGGCAAACGCCGTGCAAATGTTTGATGACCAGCACTTTGGCATCAGCGCTGATTGCCTCGACCAAACCCTTGCCACCACGCGGAATAAGTGCATCGATAAAACCTTCGGCTTGTGCCAATTCGCTCACAACTTTCCGGTCGGTTGTGCTGATGAGTTGCACGCAGTTTTCATCCAAATTGGCTTCAATCAGCCCTTGTTTGACGCAAGCATATAGCGCTAAATTTGAATTGATTGCCTCAGATCCGCCACGCAAAATTGCGCCATTACCAGATTTGAGACACAAAGCACTGGCATCAATAGTAACATTTGGACGCGATTCGTAAACAATGGCTATAACCCCAAGTGGCATACGCATTTTGCCCACTTGAATGCCGCTTGGGCGATATTTCAAATCGGTTATTTCGCCGACTGGGTCAGCCAAATTGGCAACTTGATTTAGGCTTTCGATGATGCCATCTAAGCGCGCATCGTCAAGCATCAATCTGTCTAACAGCGCCGCATCTAAGCCTTTATTTTTGCCTTGCGATAGGTCTTTTTGGTTGGCACTTAAAATATCTTTACGATTGTTATCAATCTGCGTGGCAATGTTTTTCAAGGCGGTATTTTTCTGTTTTGTTGAAGCGCTACGCAATTCTTTTGCAGCGCAGCGCGCATTTTGACCGAGAGTGGCAATTAAGTTTTTTATTGAGCCCATGGCATTTCTCCTGATAAATTTAATAATATTGTGCGTAATTCGTCAATCACATTCAGATTATCCGCTCCTTTGATTGAGCGGTCAATGCGTCCGAGGTGCAATAAATTTTTCTGCAAGCGCTGATATGGGTGGCGTTTTAGCGCGCTGGCAATGATGGCTTTTCTATTTTTCCATACTTTATGACTGTTCAAAACGCTATCTACTTGCTGCACTTGTTGCAATTCAATAGACATATTTATAAGGGCTTTAATTTCCCGATAAAGCGCAGCGCTCAAAATAATCGGTGTTGATGCCTCATCTGATAATAGGGCATAAATTTTCAGCACTTGCTCGCTATTGCCAGCCAGTGCTGAATCAACAAGATTAAAAATGCTGTAATGAGATTGCTGGTTAAGCTGTTGTAAATAGTCGTCAGCGTCAATATTGCCATCAGGATATGCTATTTTCAACTTTTGGATTTCTTGCATAGATGCCAGTAAATTGCCCTCGGTATAGTAGGCGATTCCTTGGGCAATTTTTTGATTAGCAGCCAGCCCCTCCTCCGTCATACGCCCAGCAACCCAGCCAACAAGGTGGTCTCTTTGCACTTCCCAAGTCTGGACGACAACCCCGCATTGTTCAAGAGTTTTGAACCATTTGCTTTTTTGCTGGGCAAAATCAAGCTTGCCAGTTGAGATAATAAATAGGATGTCGCTGGGTAAATTTTCGCTAATTTTGCTGAGTGCTTTTGCGCCTTTAACGCCGATTTTTCCAGTTTTCAGCCGGCATTCAATTATGCGTTTTGGTGAGAATAATGAGGCCGCCAAAAGCTCGGCACTTATTGCACCCCAATCAAAATTGCCATCTATTTCAAAGCTGACTCTATCATCAAAACCTTGGGATTTTGCAGCGCTTCTGATGTGGGCGAGGCTTTGTTCGATGAGCAATAATTCAGCACCAAAAACAAAATAAAGAGGGCTAATTTGTTTAGACAAGTTGCCCTTTAATTGTTCGGGTTTGACTCTCATTTAAGCGTTTTTAATCTGCGTAATAATTTGCCAACAACCTCGCTGCGAAGCCTTTTGTAGCTTGATATAATTTGCAGATTATTGGCTTGCGTAGGTAAATCGCTAACGGCCGTTGTTGCTGTTAAAGTCTTTGATAGCAGTAATTTTTTGTTGTCAAGTATTTTAATCGGCACGCTAAAAGTCAATATATAACTACTGCTATCGCCTTGCTCATAAGCGGAAACTTGCTCTTTTTTTGTCTCAGCGCCGATGTTTACGGTTAGCGAGCGTTGGGCATTTATGTCAAAATATTTTTTAAGTTCGGTCGCAAAATCGCCATCAATATTGCCAGTTATTGAGGCATTAAGTTGGGTGTTAGTAGGGGTATGAAAGCCGCAGGCACTCAGCAAAGCGCAGGAAAAAACGATGGCAATAGAATTTATTTTTGACATTTTATTTATTGAAAAGCGAAAAGGTAATTATGACAGAATTTATATTTATTTGTCCATTAAAGCTTGAAAAAACACATTCTGCCACTATATTATTGTGATAAATAGCCTTTTTAATAGGGTATATTTATATCCTTATTTGTCCATTGATTTTATTATTATGTTTAAAAATTTATTATTTTGGTTAGTTTTAGGCACAGTTGCCAGCTCGATTTTCAGCCAATTTGGCAATAATGAGAGCAAAAGTGATATTGCTTATTCTGATTTTATTCAGAATGTTAAACAAGGCAACATTGCTGATGTAATTATTGCTGGCAACAACATCAGTGGCACAGACACTGGCGGAGAAAAGTTTTCCACTTATGGTCCGGGCGATTTGGGCTTGATGGGCGATTTGCTCAATAATGGCGTAAATGTGGTCGGCAAGCCACCTGAAAAAGAAGGTTTTTTCAAACAATTGATTATTTCTTTGGCGCCAATTTTGCTGCTAATTGGCGTTATTATGTATACTATGAAAGGTGCTGGCGGGGCGATGGGCGGCAAAAATCCGATGAGCTTTGGCAAGTCTAAGGCACGGCTGATTTCCAAAGACGAAATCAAAGTTACCTTCAAAGATGTAGCAGGTGTGGAAGAGGCAAAAGAAGATGTGGCAGAGCTGGTTGACTTTTTGTCCGAGCCGAGTAAATTCACCAAAGTCGGAGGCAAAATTCCCAAAGGAGTTTTGCTGGTCGGCCCGCCGGGAACAGGCAAAACCCTATTGGCAAAAGCCATTGCTGGCGAAGCGCAAGTGCCATTTTTCTTTATCTCAGGCTCAGATTTTGTAGAAATGTTTGTTGGAGTTGGCGCTTCTAGGGTGCGTGATATGTTTGAGCAAGCCAAGAAAAACGCACCGTGCATTATTTTTATTGACGAAATTGATGCAGTCGGTCGCCAGCGCGGAGCTGGTATGGGCGGCGGCCACGATGAGCGTGAGCAAACACTAAATCAAATGTTAGTAGAAATGGACGGTTTTGAAGGCTCCGAAGGAGTTATTGTTATTGCTGCCACCAACCGTCCAGATGTTTTAGACCCGGCGCTGCTAAGGCCTGGGCGTTTTGACAGGCAAGTGATAGTTGGCTTGCCAGACATTGGCGGCAGAGATGCGATTTTGAAGGTGCATATGGGCAAATTGCCGATTGCAAAAAATGTCAAATCTGCCGATATTGCCAAAGGAACTCCGGGTTTTTCGGGCGCAGATTTGGCGAATTTATGCAACGAAGCCGCCTTATCCGCCGCTGGCAAAAACAAAAATTTGGTGGGTATGTATGAATTTGAAACAGCCAAAGACAAAATTATGATGGGCGCTGAGCGCAAATCAATGGCAATGGATAATGCGGAAAAAGAAATGACTGCTTATCACGAAGCGGGGCATGCTATTGTTGGGCGCTTGGTTGCGGAGCATGATCCGGTTTATAAAGTCAGCATTATTCCAAGAGGTCGGGCGTTGGGAGTAACGATGTTTTTGCCAGAAAAAGACAATTACAGCATTTCTAAACGCAAATTAAATTCACAAATAGCAGCATTATTTGGCGGCAGAATAGCTGAGGGATTGATTTACGGCGATGATGCGATTACAACTGGCGCGAGCAACGACATTGAGCAAGCCACCAAAATCGCCCATAAAATGGTCAAGCAGTGGGGAATGTCAGAAAAATTAGGACCACTGGCTTATGGCGAAGAAGATGGCGAGGTTTTTTTGGGCAAGCAAGTTACTAAACACAAGCACATTTCCGAAGACACTTTCAAGACAATTGATGTTGAAATTCGCAAAATTATTGATAATAACTACGCCAAAGCCTTGAAAATATTGCAAGATAATACAGACATTTTGCATACAATGGCAAAGGCGCTGATTGAATTTGAGACCATTGACAAAGAGCAAATTGACGATTTAATGGCAAGAGTAAAAATACGAGATGCGGCAGTAATTGTTGATTCTGATGTCGTCTCTACTGAGCTTGGAAGTGGCACTATTGTTGATGATGCTACTGTTGTTGATGATGTTGCAAAAGGCAATAGCGCCGAGCAAATGGCATAAAAAACTATGGCTGCTGAGCCTAAAATTATGGCGGTGCTAAATGTTACCCCAGATTCTTTTGCTGATGGTGGGTGCTATTTTGCTACGGATGATGCTGTGAAACAAGGGCTTGTCCTGATTGAGCAAGGTGCGGATATTATTGATGTTGGCGGCGAATCAACCCGTCCGGGAGCTGCGATAGTTTCCCTTGAAGACGAGATTGCGCGCGTTATTCCGGTTGTCCGCGAGCTTGCTAAAATCGTTGATATTCCCATTTCCATTGACACTTCAAAGCCCGAAGTAATGACATTAGCAGTGCAAGCTGGAGCTAGTATGATTAACGATGTGTGCGCTCTCGGTGCGGATGGTGCGCTGGATGCGGCGGCAGAGTTGCAGGTTGATATTTGTTTGATGCATAAGCAAGGCAATCCGCGTAATATGCAAGATAATCCTGTTTATGATGATGTGGTGGGAGAGATTGCGGATTTTTTTGCCGGCAGAGTTGAGGCTTGTATTGCCGCTGGAATTGACAAAAACAGGCTGATTTTAGACCCGGGCTTTGGTTTTGGTAAAACCTATCGGCACAATGTGGAAATTTTACGCCGTTTAAAAGAGCTAAAAATCTTTAACTTGCCTTTGCTGGTGGGGCTATCACGCAAAAGTATGATTGGGCAAATGCTTGGAAATAGGGCAGTAGAATCAAGGATAATAGGTAGTGTTTCTGCGGCTATAATGGCGGTTCAAAATGGCGCAAATATTGTGCGAGTGCACGATGTTTTGCAAACCAAAGATGCGCTCACAATATTAAACAAGGTTGAATATGACTAATTATTTTGGCACAGACGGCATACGAGGAGAGGTCGGTATTGAGCCGATTACGGCAGATTTTTTCTTAAAATTAGGCTGGGCAGTTGGCTCAGTTTTGGCGCAAAATAACCAAAATCCCAGCGTTGTTATCGGCAAAGATACCCGAGTTTCAGGCTATTTATTTGAGTCCGCACTTGAAGCCGGATTTTTGTCTGCCGGCGTAGATGTTGGGCTGCTGGGGCCAATGCCAACCCCAGCAATCGCCTACCTGACGCAAACTTACGGAGCAACAGCGGGAGTCGTTATCAGCGCTTCACACAATAATTTTCAAGACAACGGGGTTAAATTTTTCTCTGATAAAGGTTTTAAACTCAGCAGCATAGACCAAAAAAACATCGAGCAACGCTTGAAACAACCGATGGTCAGCGTCAGCAGCAACAATATTGGCAAAGCCATTCGCCACGAGCAATCTTTGGGGCGCTACATTGATTTTTGCAAACGCTCATTTGATAAAAGTATTGATTTATCCAGCCTCAATATCGTGGTAGATTGCGCCAACGGAGCGACTTATCACATCGCCAAAGCGGTGTTTTCCGAGCTCGGTGCGAATGTTTGCATAATCAACAATCAGCCCGATGGATTTAATATCAACCTTAATTGTGGAGCTACTGACACCAAGGGTTTGCAGCAAATAGTGTTGGAAAAAAACGCCGATTTAGGCATTGCTTTTGACGGCGATGGCGACCGTTTAATAATGATTGACGGCGATGGCGAGATTGTTGATGGCGATGAGCTGCTGTTTATCATCGCCAAAGCATGGCAAGCCTGCGGCGTTTTGACGAGCAATATTGTAGTCGGCACAAAAATGACTAATCTCGGAATCCGCCGCGGCTATCAAGATTTAGGCATTGATTTTATTGAGGCAGATATTGGCGATAGATTTGTAATGGAGCAACTGCAAAAAAATAACGCAATCCTTGGCGGCGAAGGCTCTGGACATATTATTTGCCTTAATCAAAGCACTTCTGGCGATGCAATTATTGCCGCTTTACAGGTGCTTGCGGTGATAGTAAAAAGTGCCAAAACTTTGGGCGAACTAAAATCTCAGGTGCAAAAATATCCGCAGGTTTTGATGAATGTAAAAAGCACGAAGAAGATTGATTTGCATAAAAATCAAGCACTAAAACTGGCGCAAATTGAGGTGCAAAAAAAACTCGGCGCAGATGGCAGAGTTTTAATTCGCGCCTCTGGAACTGAGCCGCTGATTAGGATAATGGTTGAAGGTGAGGATTTGCAACTGGTGCAAAAAAGCGTCGAGGAATTAGCCGCAACGCTTAATTAAACTCATTTAAACCCCAGTATTTACTTGCCCTTAAAGGCGTTAGGATTTTCGATTAAATCGTGAGCTATATTCTGTGATTTTGAGCTGTTACCGCCACAAGCGCCGAGCAATACGATAATTGGGAGTATTAATAATAATTTTTTCATTTCTATCCTTAGGTTGTTAATTTTTCAGCAAAGTATACCTAAAAATTAAATTGATACAAACTTTATTCAAACTATTCAGTTTGTGCGTTATTTGCTTTTTGCCGATTTAAATTCTTGCTCAATTTTGTGGGCTAAATCAAAATCCAGCTGGGTAATGGCAGCGGCGCTGTGGGTGGTGAGTTCGATGGCAACTTTGTTGTAGATATTGCACCATTCTGGGTGGTGATTTAGGCTTTCTGCGGACTTGCCGACTTTAAGCATAAATTGCAAAGCGGCATTAAAATCGCTAAATACAAACTCCTTTTTGAGCCGCTGATTTTGCAAAATCCACGCACCAACAGTTTTGCTATTAAGTAATTGCAGTTGCTTTTTAAGATCCATAATTAGCCTTTTATTTGGATAATTTTTTGCCCAGCATTCTTCTCAAAGTGTTGTCTTTGTCAATAAATTGATGTTTTAGCGCGCCAGCAAGGTGCAAAATAATGGCAACAATCATCGTCCAGCCAGCTATTTCGTGAACCTCATGCATAAAATAAGCAAGCGCTTTATTATGCGGAATTGCCTCTTTTGCCACAGGATCAAACTGCGCCGCAATTATCTCCAAACCAAACACCGAAACCCCATGTCCACCTGCCCCACTCATAATAAATCCAGAAATCGGCATCACCACAATCGCAATTATCAGCGCCCAATGGATTATTTGTGCCAAATTATGCTCAATTGCTTTGTAGGCAGAAACAGGCTGCAACCAGCCATTCAAAAACCGCCAATAAACCCTAACAACAATCACCGCAAAAATCAAAACCCCAATTGATTTATGGATAGGATAAAGCTCAAACGCCTCGTTTTCACTCATATAAACCCCAATTATTGCCATCGTAATAACCGTTATTCCAACAATCCAATGCAGCGCTATCGTCAGATTTGATAATTTTTCTTTTGTATCACGCATTTTTATTCCCCTTTTTTATAACCCAGTTTTAGATATTTTTAACCCATCATACCAATATTTAGAATACCCATCCCCAATAATTTACCCCTAAAATCCTAATCTCACCCCCCAAAAAACCCACTGGGCAAAGCCGCTCTAAAATCTCAATACCCCCCCCAACAAATCGCCGTTCAGGCGCAAGTCCGCCCCGGACTTGTAAATTTGTTGATAGCAATAGGTTGGGGGTTTGGGGGAAGGCGTTATGATGCCAATTATTAGCACAATCTAATTCGCCTTCCCCCAAGACAAATATGCAAAATATAAACACCAAAACCAATACTCAATGTAACCGCTCTTGATTTTGCTCTTGTTCTTACTCTCACTTTTCAACACACACCCCAATTCCAATTCATAGTGTAAAAATAAGAAATGTGATAAAATATAATTTTTCTAATTAATGGCAGAACAATGACAGCAATAACTTTTGATGCAATAGAATATATGGACGATTTAATAAAAGCCGGAGTTTCCGAATCGCAAGCCAAGGTGCAATCAGCGGCGCTAACGCATGCTATTGAAGGCATTATTAATCGTGATTTAGCCACTAAAAGCGATATTGTTGCAGTTAAAAACGATATTATTGCAACAGAGTTGCGACTAATTAAATGGATGATTGGCATTAACGCCACAATATTTGGGCTATTGGTCGCTTTTTTTAAATTGTTGGCATAATTCTGGCAGTCTCTTTGTTATAAACAATAAAAAACCTGTTTAATCGCAGGTTTTTTAACATCCACCTATCTCGTTCTTTTAGCGTAATTCTTACAACCTAATTGGATTTTTAAATCACAAGCTTTGCCATAATATCCCAAGGCTTTTTTATTGTTTTGTATAACACCTTTGCCATCGGCATACATAGCCCCAAGAATAGAACAACCAATGCCATCATCTAACCCACAAGCTTTTTGAAGGTATTTAACCGCTTTAAAATAATCTTGCCTAACACCTGCGCCATCGACATACATAGCCCCAAGTCCAGAACAACCAATACCAATATCTAACCCACAAGCTTTTTGATAGAGTTTAACCGCTTTAAAATAATTTTGCTTAACACCTTTGCCATTTGCATACATAAACCCAAGGCCAAAACAACCATTGCCACCATCTAACCTACAAGCTTTTTGATAATATTCAACCGCTTTAAAATAATCTTTTTTAATGCCCGTGCCATCAGCATACATAAACCCAAGATTAGCACAACCATTGCCATCATTTAACCCACAAGCTTTTTGATAATATTCAACCGCTTTAAAATAATTTTGATCAACACCTGTGCCATCGGCATACATAACCCCAAGATTAGAACAACCATAACTATCATCCAACCCACAAGCTTTTTGATAATATTCAACCGCTTTAAAATAATCCTGCTCAACGCCTATTCCATCGTCATACATAAGCCCAAGATTAGCACAACCATTGCCACTATCTAACCCACAAGCTTTTTGATAAAGTTTAACCGCTTTAAAATAATCCTGCTTAACACCTTTGCCCTCGTCATACATAAGCCCAAAATTAGAACAACCATAGCTATCATCTAACCCACAAGATTTTTGAAAGTATTTAATCGCTTTAAAATAATTTTGCTCAACACCTATGCCATATTTATACATAAACCCAAGATTAGCACAACCACTGCCACCATCTAACCCACAAGCTTTTTGATAAAGTTCAGCCGCTTTAAAATAATTTTGCTTAACACCCGTGCCATCGTCATACATAAGCCCAAGATTAACACAACCCCTGCCATTATCTAACCCACAAGCTTTTTGATAAAGTTCAACCGCTTTAAAATAATCCTGCTCAACATTTGTGCCATCGTAATACATAAGCCCAAGATTAAAACAACTAACCTCATTATCACCATCACAACCTAGTTTTAATTCATCAGCCTTATCAGCCAGCGCCGGAATATTTGCTAAGAACATTAAAACCAAGAGTAA
>VSKZ01000090.1 GCA_008364125.1 Candidatus Thioglobus sp.
ATTCCGCTTCTTCCAGATAATGCGTGGTCAAAATAATGCTCATTCCCTGACGGTTTAGCTCTTGCAAAAATACCCACATTGAGCGCCGAATTTCAACATCTACTCCGGCAGTTGGCTCGTCTAAAATAAGGATTTTAGGCTGATGAATAAGCGCCCTCGCCAGCATCAGCCGCCTTTTCATTCCGCCAGAAAGTGTCTTCGCTATGTCTCCGCGTTTGTCCCACAATTCCATTTTTTTTAATAACATCTCGGCGTTTTTCTTCGCCTCATCACGCCCAATTCCGTGGTATCCGGCTTGGTTTATCAAGATTTCTTCAATTGGTTCAAATAGGTTAAAATTAAATTCTTGCGGCATCAGCCCAATCAAACTTTTGACCGCAGAAATGTTGTTGTCTTGATCTAAATCCATCACCTTGATTGTGCCAGATGTTTTTTTTAGCAAGCCGCAAATAATGCCAATAATAGTGGTTTTACCAGCGCCATTGCTGCCTAATAGTGCAAAAAAATCGCCAACTTTCACTTCCAAATCAACACCCTTTAAAGCATAAAAATCGTTGGGATAAACTTTGCAAAGTGAGCTAATTTTGAGGGCGGTTGGCATAAGTGCTATTATGCCTTTTTTTAATATCATTTATGCGATAATTAGCGCCTTAAAATTGAAATATTTATTTATATGTCTGAAATTAAAAATGTGCCATTGCCCGATATTGGCGACTTTGACGAAGTTGAAGTTATTGAAATTCTGGTTTCTGTTGGAGACGAAATCGCCATTGATGATGGGCTGATAACCTTAGAAAGCGACAAAGCTTCGATGGAAATTCCAGCACCGATTAAAGGAATTATTACTGAAATAAAAGTGGCAATCGGCGACAAAATTAAGCAAGGCGATATTATTTTAACTGTTGAAAGTGCAGAAAAACCAGCAGCACCGACAGCAAATTCTGAGCCACAAATACTGCCAGTAATTGTTCCAGATATTGGCGATTTTGACGAAGTTGAAGTGATTGAAATTTTGGTAAATGCTGGCGATGATTTGGCAATAGAAGATAGCATAATCACTCTTGAAAGCGACAAAGCCTCGATGGAAATTCCAACACCGATTGCTGGCAAAGTGGTTGATATTAAAGTTGCTTTGGGCGCTAAAATCAAACAAGGCGATTTGCTTTTAACCATTGCCAGCAGTGGTAAAGAGGCAGAAAATCCCGCCGAAAATCCCGCCGAAAATCCCCCATCTGCAACAAAACCTCAGCCTCCATCGCCAGCAGCAAAATCAGCAGTGCAAACCTTAGATCAATCAATTTCAACAGTGCCTAAAAGCGCTTCTCACGCCTCCCCATCTATTCGCAAACTAGCTCGCGAGTTAGGCGTTGATTTGTCCAATATCACTGGCAGTGGGCAAAAAGGGCGGATTTTAGAGGGCGACCTTAAAGACTATGTAAAGCAAATAATGCTGTCTGGCGGGGGCGCAGGCTTGCCAAAAACTCCAGTGATTGATTTCGCAAAATTTGGCGACACCGAGACTTTGGCGCTGTCAAGAATCAACAAATTATCCGGCAAACATTTAACCGCCTGCTGGCTCAATATTCCGCATGTTACTCAATTTGACGAGGTTAATATCGACAAAATGGAAGCCTATCGCCAGCAACAAAAAGCCAATGGTATCAAGCTTACTCCGCTGGTTTTTATTATGCAAAGCGTGATTAAAACCTTGCAATCTCATCCGCGTTTTAACGCATCTTTAGACCAATCTGGCGACAACTTAATTCTGAAAAAATACTTTAATATCGGTATTGCGATGGACACCAAAAATGGCTTGGTAGTGCCGGTAATTCGCGATGTTGAGCAAAAATCACTCATTGAGTTGGCAGAAGAATTGGCGCAAACTTCCGTTAAAGCGCGCGAAGGCAAGCTCAAACCGGCTGATATGCAAGGCGCAGGTTTTACCATTTCCAGTCTTGGAGGCATTGGTGGGACTCAATTTACCCCGATTGTCAATGCGCCAGAAGTTGCGATTTTGGGCGTGTCGCGCTCGTTCAATAAAGCTGTTTGGAATGGCAAGGATTTTGCGCCAGAATTGACCCTGCCGCTGGCATTATCGTATGATCACCGAGTGATAGATGGCGCTCAGGGCGCGCGATTTATGGCAGAATTGAATGCAAATTTATGTGAGGCAAATTATGATTAAAACACAAGTTGTGGTTATCGGTTCGGGCCCTGGCGGTTATACGGCTGCTTTTCGTGCTGCTGATTTGGGCAAAAAAGTTGTGCTGATTGAGCGCTATGAAAACCTCGGTGGCGTGTGTTTGAATGTCGGCTGCATCCCTTCAAAAGCCTTGCTGCATACGGCAGAAATTATCAACGAAGCCGCAGAGGCGAAGCATTTCGGAGTGGAATTTAACACCCCAAAAATCAACATTGACGAGGTGCGAAAAAACAAAAACTCCATAGTTTCCAAACTCACCGGCGGCATCAAAGCCTTGGCAAAAGCGCGCGGAGTAACGGTCGTAACCGGTTATGGGAAATTCATCTCCGACACACAAATTGCCATTGACAGCGGCGAGATAATTGAATTTGAACACTGCATTATTGCCGCCGGCTCGCGCGTCAACAAAATTCCGAGCTTCCCATTTGACGATCCGAGAGTGCTGGATTCCACCGATGCGCTGGAACTTGCCGATGTGCCAAAGCGATTATTAGTGGTCGGCGGCGGAATTATTGGCTTGGAAATGGCAAGTGTTTATGCCGCACTGGGCAGCGAAATCACTGTGGTTGAGCTGTCTGAGCAACTAATTGCCAGCGCCGATAAAGACATCGTTGCCCCATTATTAAAACGCATAAAAGGGCAATATGCCAATATTTTCCTCGGCACTAAAGTCAGCAGTATGACGGCGCAAAAGGCGGGCATCGAAGTTGGTTTTGAGGGCAAAGATGCACCAGCAAAAGATGTGTTTGACAAGGTTTTAGTCGCCATAGGCCGCACCCCAAATGGCAAGCAAATTGATTGCGAAAAAGCCGGAGTTGCCTTTGATAATGCAGGCTTTATCAAAGTTGATAAACAAATGAAAACCAACGCTAAAAATATCTATGCTATCGGCGATATTGTCGGCCAACCGATGCTCGCCCATAAAGCTGTCCATGAAGCCAAAGTCGCCGCCGAAGTCATATGCGAGCGCAAATCTGGCTTTGATGCACTTGCCATTCCATCAGTCGCCTACACCGATCCAGAAGTCGCTTGGACAGGCAAAACCGAAACACAGCTCAAAGCCGATGGAGTTGAATACGAAGTCGGCAAATTTCCATGGGCAGCCAGCGGTAGAAGTCTCAGCATCGGCAGGAGCGAAGGCGTTTCCAAAGCCTTATTTGACAAAAATACAGGGCGAATTTTAGGTATGGGAATCTGCGGCACCAACGCCGGCGAACTCATCGCCGAACCCACCCTCGCCATCGAAATGGGCTGCACCATGAGTGACATTGCCCTAACAATTCACCCCCACCCAACCCTGAGCGAGACCACCGCCTTTGCCGTAGAAATGGCAGAAGGCACAATCACGGATTTGTTGCCACCAAAGAAGAGATAAACCACGCTCCCAGTTGCGATAAGGCTTGGCAAAATAAGTGCACAATCTGGTATTTGTGCCAGATTATCATACTATTTAAACTCTCTGCCGCTATCAAAATCCAGTGTTTTAACTCAGTGTTTTTTAAT
>VSKZ01000091.1 GCA_008364125.1 Candidatus Thioglobus sp.
TTTTGCCGATGATTTTTGATGGAAAATCGATGCGCTTCATCGCGAATATGATTGAGCAAAAATATTTTAAGGGTGGTACAATAAATTTATGCGAATTTTACTGCTTATATTTTCTTTGTGCTGCTCATCGATTTTGGCTGCTGCTGACCCTGTTTTGCCCGATTGGTTTAAGACCAGCTTTTTAGATTTGTCCGAAGATTTAGAGCAGGCCAAGCAAAACAACCGGCATATTATGCTTTATTTTCATCAAAATGGCTGCCCTTATTGCGCTAAATTGGTGCGTGATAATTTTCACGATAAGGCTTTGGTTGCCAAATTACAAAAAAACTTTGACGCAATTGAAATCAATATGTTTGGCAATCGTGATTTGACTGATTGGAATGGCAAGGATTTCAGTGAAAAACAATTTGCAGAATATTTGCGGGTACAATTTACTCCAACACTGATTTTTTTGAGTAAAAAAGGTCAGGTGGTTTTGCGCCTAAATGGCTATCAGTCGGTGGATAAAATGCACATTGCGCTGGATTATGTTGATAGAAAAGCTTATCTGCAAAAATCTTTTGCTCATTATCTTGGCGACTTAAAAATCAACAAAGCTGGCAAACTCAATGACAGCAATATTTTTGAGCCGCATCCGCATCTGCTAATGCGTAATCAGACAAGGGCTGCTCAGAGGTATTTGGCTGTGTTTTTTGAACAGCCAAATTGCATAGAATGTGATTATTTTCACCATAATTTACTGCCACTCAAATACACTCAAAATGCTTTAAAACAAATGCAGGTGGTGCGTTTTAATGCCTTGTCTGATGAAAAACTCATCACCCCAGCAGGAGAAAAAACCACGGCAAAAAATTGGTATGACAGCCTCAAATTAACCTATGCGCCCGCAGTTGTGTTTTTTGATAAAACTGGCACTGAAATTATTCGCAAAGACGCTTATTTTAAACAATTTCATTGGCATAGTATGCTTGATTATGTGCTTAGTGGCGCTTATAAAACCCAGCCTAATTTTCAGAGATTTATCATCAATAGAGGTGATGAGATGAGGAAACAAGGAATTTCTGTGGATATTTGGAAATAGCTTAAACTTTCTCAGATTTAAGCTTTATTGTCGTTTACATATTTACACTTTCTCGTTCCAGCAAATCAGCAACTGAAACTCATACGCTAAATGGATATTTAATTTGCTGGTGGTGTTGATAATTTTGCAGCTCAAAATCATCCATCGTTACCCAAGTTTCCAAGTCTTTTAAGCTCTTGATTTCTGGGTTAATTTGCAGAGATGGCAATGGCAGCGGTTGTAGATTAAGTTGTTGGTTTTTAAAAATCTCAACTTGATTTTCATACAAATGAACATTGGATAAATGATGACGCATTTTTTTGGCTTTTTTACCAGTAATTTGTGCGGTAATTAGCAGCAAAAATGCCACTTGCAAATGATTAAATGGCTGTCCCAAAGCATAATCACTACTGCGTTGATAACTTTCAAGATACAAATCATCACCCAATAAATTAAAATGATGAGTGTGCATACAAGCCGGCAAACAGGCACGGTGAATGAGGTTTGGATGATTAAACGACATTATTTCACGCCTATCATCGATGCCTTGCGATAAATCACTGACTATTTTTTGGTATTGGTCAAACGGCTCATCGCCTTCAATGCCAGGAAAAGCCCGCCCTATTACCCCGTAGCACATCCCCATATCGTCTTTGCCGAGGCGATTAGGGTTGTCTAACCAAGCTTGATTTTCATTGGCATTGGCATTCCAAGTGTTGCAACCAAGCTCTCTAAATTGCGCTGCGCTGCGATAGCCACGAATATAGCCCAGCATTTCGGCAATGGCAGATTTCCAAAAAATCTTTTTAGTGGTAACCACTGGCACTGTGCCGATGGATAAATCGTGCTCAAATGAAGCGCCGATAACTGCCAGCGTTTTTTGCCCAGTGCGAGCGTTAGTAGTCCATACGCCCTCGTCCAAAATTCGCCTGCCGATGTCAATATATGCTTTCATAATCGTATTTTAAAGGCCTTTAAAAATAAATAAATTCCCAGCGCAATCATTGGCAAACTCAACAACTGCCCCATTGTCAGCCAGCCAAACGCCAAATATCCCAATTGCGCATCAGGCACTCTTACAAATTCAATTATAAATCTAAACAGCCCATATAAAATTAAAAATAAAGCCGAAGTTGCCATCGCTGGACGCGCTTTGGCAGAAAAAATCCACAACACAATAAATAGCAACAAGCCTTCCAAAAACGCCTCGTATAACTGTGAAGGATGGCGAGCTACGCCCTGTTGCTGGATAAACATTGCCAGCGGACTGGTGCTAATTTTGCCCCATAATTCGCCGTTGATAAAATTGCCAATGCGTCCAAAACCCAATCCCAGAGGCACTAATGGCGTAATAAAATCAATCGTAGAAAAAAAGCTTTTGTGGTATTTTCTATTGAATAAAACCATCGCCAAAATAACCCCAATAAGCCCGCCGTGAAATGACATACCGCCATTTTGTAAAGCAAAAATAGACCAAGGGTCAGCAACAAAAACACCGAGATTGTAAAACAAAATATAGCCCAAACGCCCACCAACCACCACGCCGATAGCACCATAAAAAATCAAATCTTCTATTTGTTGTCTGTTCCAATTACCAAACTGTTTAGCCCGATGATTTGCCAGTAGATAAGCACTCAAAAATGCCAATAGATACATAATCCCATACCAATAAATTTTGACAAAACCCAAATCAAGGGCAATGGGATTTATATCAGGATAAGTCATAAATTTCAATGTGGTGCACTCGAGGTGATTTGAACACCCAACATTTGGCTTCGGAGGCCAATACTCTATCCAGTTGAGCTACGAGTGCATAAACTATGCAAAAAATATTTGGCAAACTAACTGCTCTCAGAGCAAAAAACCGCTTGTATATTGGCAACTAATTTCAAAATTTTTGCATCTTTTACTCTGCATAAAATTCGGTTACCTTCACGCCGTGACTCCACAATATTTTTAGTTCTGAGGATTTCGATGTGTTGTGAGATATTAGATTGAGAAGAGCCGACATGTTCCACGATTTCAAGCACTTGCAATTCATTGCCTTTCAAGGCACATAAAATCTTCAAACGCAACGGATGCGCCATTGCTTTTAAGGCGTTTGTTGCCTTTTCAATATCCTCTTCTCGCTCTAATAATTGTATATCACTCATTAGTTAAATACTACCAAGCATTCCATACACACCGTATCTTCTGACTTTAATTTGCACTATTTTTTTATAATAGTCAATCAGGCTGTCGCGCCCTAATGCTACATCAAAAATCTGCCATTTGCCTGATTGGTTTTTGTGGAAATGCAAATCTAAATCAAGCCCATATCTGGAATAGCCTTTGGCGTTTAATTTAACTAAAATATCGCCATAAGCGGTTGGTCTTGCTGATACAAAACTAAATGAGTTGCCGCGCCCTTGTGATAGTTTTGCTAATAAGTTTTTGATGATGTTTTTCCTGAGCAAGTTAGTAAAAAAATTAGCATCTTCTGTGCCAATGTTGATACGGCTTGCAGACAAAACTGATGCTGCAATGTGTTCAAAATCAAACAATGGGCTGATTTCTTGATCCACTAAAAAAACCATTATTTGTGGAGAATAAGTCGTTGCCGCGGTCAACTGATTGA
>VSKZ01000092.1 GCA_008364125.1 Candidatus Thioglobus sp.
CGGCTCTGGCGCTAATATTTGGCGATTGCCAGCGCTGTTCATAGTGCTGACCACGCCAGCAGCTTCCATATCTTCAATGATGCGTGCGGCGCGATTATAGCCGATGCGCAAGCGTCTTTGTAGGCTGGAGATAGATGCTTTGCGCGTGCTGGTAACTATTTGCACAGCCTCATCATACAAATCATCCATCTCGCCAGTTGCGCTGGAATCGTTGCTGCCCGTGGATTCTTTGCCAGTGCTGATGACGCTATCAATATAATTGGTAGTTGCATTTTCACGCAAAAAGTCAACCACTCGCGTAATCTCATCATCGCCAACAAAAGCACCATGCACACGAATACTATGCGAACGCCCCGGAGTTGTGTAAAGCATATCGCCCATACCCAACAGCTGTTCAGCGCCACCTTGGTCGAGAATAGTGCGTGAGTCGATTTTTGAAGAAACCTTAAAGGCTATGCGAGTTGGAATATTAGACTTAATCAGCCCAGTAATCACATCAACACTTGGGCGCTGTGTGGCAATAATTATATGAATGCCAGCAGCACGAGCTTTTTGCGCAAGGCGAACAATCAGCGCCTCAACTCGTTTTGCTTTTGACCGATCCTCATGCGCCAAAGCGCCAAGCATATCGGCATATTCATCCACCACCAAAACAATCAGCGGCAATGCCTCTAATTCTGCGGCAACCTCGCCATCTTCGGCGCTATTTTCATTGAAAGTTGGATCTAAAAAAGGCTTGCCATTTTGCTTGGCAGCTTTGAGTTTTTGGTTAAAACCGTCAATGTTGCGCACCCCAAATTTAGCCAACAGCAAATAACGCCGCTCCATTTCATTCACGCACCACCACAGCGCCGCCGCCGCCTGATTCATATCAGTAATCACCGGTGTCAACAAATGCGGAATATCAGCATAACAAGATAGCTCAACGATTTTAGGATCAATCATAATTATCCGCACCTGCTCCGGAGTTGCCTTATAAAGGATGCTCAAAATCATCACATTTAGCCCAACAGACTTACCCATTCCAGTTGCCCCAGCGACCAATAAATGCGGCATTTTTGCCAAATCCGCAACTATCGGATGCCCGTTAATATCTTTGCCCAAAGCGATTGTTAGTGTAGAAGCGGCGTTGTTAAACTCAGTAGCGCTAAGAATTTCTCGCAGCCCAATCATATCGCGTTCGGCGTTCGGAATTTCCAGCCCAATCACCGGCTTGCCGGGAATTACATCCACAATCCGCACACTTTCAACCAACAATGCCCGAGCTAAATCTTTGCTCAAATTCATAATTTGTGAAACCTTAACGCCGGCTGCCAAAGACAGCTCAAATTGCGTTACCACCGGACCGGGAGTTACAGCGCTTATGGTAATATCAAAACCAAAATCTTTGAGCTTTGCCTCCACCTGCCGCGACATTTGCTCTAATTCTTGATCGGAAAACCCCTTGGAAACATTGTTAATTTCATCCAGCAGCGCCAAATCTGGCAACGCGCCCTGAGACTTGTTTTTGAATAAATTAGCGCTGTCAGTGCCTTTGGTTATTTGGGCTTTTGGCTTGTTGAGGCTGGCTTTGCTGGCAACGCTGCTTTTAGGTATGCTGGCAACTTTGATAGCAACTTTACTGGCTTTGGCAGCTTTTTTTGCTTGCGATTTTTGCCGTGCTTGCGCGCTTGAAAGGCGGATTTTTGCAAACAACGCTCCCAGCCCAGCGCCGCCAGAAATCACAGCCTTGACCCACGAAAAGCCGCCGACAGCGGTAAGCCCAATCATTATCACCCCCAAATAAACCACAATAGCAACGCCGCCAAACGATTTGCCAAAATAGCCATCCAGCCACTCGCCAATCCAGCCACCAGCAGCTCCATTGCCAGTAGAGATGTTTTTTAATAATGCAGAAAAAGCCGCTATCAGCAGCAAAGTTGCTGCAAATCTGAGCCACGGTATCAAGGATTTTGCCACCACTTTTCCAGCATTTTTATGCACTCCCCAGCCCAGCCAAACCAATGAAATTGGAATTATATAAGCGCTAAAACCTAACACCGAAAAGCTAAAATCGCTAAGATAAGCGCCGATTGTGCCAGCTAAATTAAGCACCGTAACTCCCAGCGGAGCGCTACTAGAAAATGGATTTTCAGTTGATGAATGAGTAATAAGTGCCACTATCCACACCAGACCAAAAATAGTCAGCCCGATAAAAACAGCCTCACTTGCCGCATAAGAGCGAGAATGTGTCTGGCGTTCCCTGTTTGTTTTGTTATTTGTTTCCAAGATGATTTACACTTACTTTATAATAAAAACCCAATTCGCATAAGTATATAGGATTAACGACAAAATGAGTAAAAATAAACATTGTAAAGTATTGATTATCGGCTCTGGACCAGCAGGCTATTCTGCCGCAGTTTATGCCGCAAGAGCTAACCTCAGCCCAGTGATAGTAAGCGGAATTGAGCAAGGCGGACAGCTGATGAGCACCACAGATGTAGATAATTGGCCGGGCGATGATGCTGGCGTTCAAGGTCCAGATTTGATGCTGCGGATGCAAAAACACGCCGAGCGTTTCGACACAGAAATTATCAACGACCATATAAAATCGGTTGATTTTTCCTCACGCCCATTCATCTTAAACGGCGGACAAACAACATATAGCGCCGATGCCGTGATTATTGCCACCGGAGCTAGCGCTCGTTATTTGGGCTTGAAATCAGAAGAAGCATTCAAAGGCAGAGGCGTGAGTGCTTGCGCAACTTGCGATGGATTTTTCTACCGAGGGCAAAAAGTTGCAGTAATCGGCGGCGGCAACACCGCAGTAGAAGAAGCGCTATTCCTCTCCAACATTGCCGAACATGTAACCATAGTCCATCGGCGTGACAAATTCGCCAGCGAAAAAATCCTTAGCGACCAACTCATAGAAAAATCTAAAAACGGTAATATCAGCATTGAATACAACCACAATCTTGCCGAAGTTTTGGGCGATGACGCTGGCGTTACCGGCTTAAAATTAAAAGACAATGACGGCAACAGCAAGCAAATTGATGTGCACGGCGTATTCATTGCCATCGGCCACACTCCAAATACCGCAATTTTTGCCGACAGCTTGAAAATGAATCACGGTTATATTCAAGTGCAAAGCGGCTCTCAGGGCAACGCCACGCAAACCAGCATTGCCGGAGTTTTTGCTGCTGGCGATGTTGCCGACCACATTTATCGCCAAGCAATTACCTCAGCAGGCTCAGGCTGTATGGCGGCGTTGGATGCCGAAAGATTTTTAGGCGAGTAGGTTTTATAAAGCCGCCTTTTACAGGTATAATTATCGTTTTTTTACGGCCACATAGCTCAGTTGGTAGAGCAAGGGACTGAAAATCCCTGTGTCCATAGTTCAATTCTATGTGTGGCCACCATTTTCCCAACCCGCCTTTTTTGTGCGGGTTTTTTTTGCCCCTAAAACAAAGCATATTATAGTTATTTTATATAATAAATTTGTAATATTATAAAACTATGATATAATCTGCGGACTATGTCGCTTTACCCTAAGAAATTTATCCTCTC
>VSKZ01000093.1 GCA_008364125.1 Candidatus Thioglobus sp.
GTGCTGATTTTATTTTTCGTAAATGATAAGCCGCTTTCCGACTTTAATTTTGCGCTGGTTGCTTTAAAAATACTATTTTACATCGACACATTTGACAATCTGAGTGTGCAAGGTTTTCAATTAGGGTCTGTCGCGACTAATCAGAATATAAATTTACTACATACTTTTATTTTGGTTTTATTGGTGGTGGTATGGCAGGCGATATTGATTTTTAAAATGATGCAAACTGACGAAAGCGTTGTGCTGTCTGAAAATATTACTTATTATCCCAAAAAAACGCTAAAAGACAAAAAAATACAACCGTCCGCTGTGGTTTTTCGGCTGATGAACGATGGTTTTAACACAATATATAGTATCAAAATTACCGCATCTTTAAGAATTAAACCTTCTAATGGCCCGTATAGACACTACAAACTGACGGTAAGAGACCCATTTATAGCCTCGTTAGAAGTGGGTATGCCTTATCAAATTTTTATCAACACGGGGGAAATTAAAAATGTTGAACTTGAAACGGTATTTATTGATGGGGGGAAATCTGGAGAATATGCCCCTGAAACGGCATATTTAGAGAATGACGATTGTTCTGAGGTCAAAAACATTCCGCATCCTTTTGAATGTGAAAGCGGCAAAATCCCAGAAGAGGCATGGATAATTGTTTTGATTGAGGCGTTTGATGATTTTTTAGACCAAATCAACATCACCAAAAAAGTATATGATTATCACCAACTCAAACAAGAAGAATTTACCAATATTGAATCAAAAGTAGAAGCAATGAGAAGAATTAAATCTTACGAAAAAATCAAAAAAGACCAAGCAGAATTATTTGAAAAAGATAAATTTAAGAAAATGGAAAACTCGGTTAATTGGTATTATGACGATGAAAATGCCGAAGAAATAATAGTAGAAGAGGATTTAACAAAAATCACAGCGGCAATCAAGGATTTGAAAAATGCCGATAAAGCATACAATATTTTTGATAGAGATGAAGTGATTAAATATTTTGATTCATTTGGAAAAGTTGATAGGTTTTAGGATGCTGTGCGCCAAAGTTTTATCAATAGGCGCAATTTTTATTGCGCGAGTGCCTGCAAGTTGTTTGATAAATTTTCTCGTCAAGGGCTGTTTTACTTTTTTGCGCAAATAATCACAAAGTCGTTATTTTATTTTGAAATAAGGTGCAAATTTCTTGTAAGTTTTCTTGCCGATACCGCGCACTTTTATCAATTCTGCAACACTTTTATAAGGGCGAGCGGCAATTATTTTTTTTGCCATAACAGTGCCAATCCCTTTGATAGTCCGCAATTCCTCTATGGTGGCAGTATTAATATCAATTGCATTAACGGCTGTTTCGTTTTTATTTTTATTGAGGATTTTATCCAGCTGCTGATTTTCCAAAATTTGCTGGCCACGCAGCTCAACAATTTTATTAACATCAGTTTTTTCCCAAATGCCAATTTTTTTGAGCATAGCAGCATCTTTTAGGTTGTTCAAAGTAGAAAATACGGTTTTTCTGGGAATGCCGTCATAGGTTTTTTTGCCAACGCCTTTGGGTCTGCACAAGCCATTTTCAACCAACAAACCCCCCAAATCCTCACCAGAATTAGTGGTAATCATCGCATACACCCGCCGCTGCTTCGACCTGCCAAGCGCATTAGAAAATGCGGTATGCACGCTAAAAGGTTTGGATAAAGTTTGCCGGGTAAATTCACTCGCCAGCTTGCCAAATTCCATAGTAGTTTGCACATCATTCAGCCCAAAATAACGCGTCTGCTCGCGAATCCGTTGCGCATCACTACGCGCATTTGCCTCAGTTTCAGGGCAATCAACAAAATATAATCTCAGGTGCAATTTTTGCTCACCAGCATCAACATAAAAACTATCACCATCAACAATTTTCACCAACTCAGCGCCATCAAAAGTCTGCCACCCCTTAGCCCACAAAGCCTGCGAGATAGCCAACAAAACCACAACAATTATTTTTTTCATGCCAGCGATTATACACTTTTTGCAAAACGCCTCCTGCTTGCTGAATATTACAGTTATTGCTGTGCGCCACCAAAAAGAAGAGGATTATTACTAATTTGGTGCTAATTTCTCTTTTGCAACTGCTTGATTAAGCCACTCATCAGCGGTGTCAATATCAACTGTTTTGCCAGTGGCGTTTATCATCGCAAAATCGTTGTCATTCCAGCCTTTGATGCCGAGTTTGAGCGAGCGCACATTTTCAAAACCCATTTGCTGCATAGTCTGTGCCGCCAACACGCTGCGATTGCCAGAGCGGCAAATCAGCACAATATTTTGGTCTCTGGCAGCTGCTAATTTTGGCACGGTGTCGCCATAATTCCAAACACAAGCGCCCTCTAAAATGCCTCTGGGAATATGAATTGAGCCTTTAATATGCATCATTTCAAACTCTGCCGGCTCGCGAATATCCAACAAAATCAAGCCCGAATTTTGCCCAATTTCCTCTTCCAAATCCCACGGCATCACCTCGGCAACAGTTGCCAATGCTTGTTTTACTAATTTTTGATAATCGTCCATTTTTTATAAACCTAATTGAAGCAAAAAACTACTTACAATAACTTTTTTCAGTAACCATAACCGCAACTTCAACTCTGGATGAAAGGGTGAGTTTTTTGAGGATGGATTTGACATGCAGTTTGACTGTGCCGTCTGAGATGCCGAGTTCTCTGGCGATGATTTTGTTGCTGTGGCCGCTGGCGATTTGGCAGGCGACTTGTTTTTCTCTGGCGGTCAGTAAATCAAAAGATGGCTCGCTGTCGGTCAATTCGTTGCGCAGAACTTTGGCTAAAATTGGGGTCATATCTTGGGCAACGATTATTTCGCCGGTGCGGATTTCTTCTAATGCTTTGACTAATTCGTCTGGCTCCATATCCTTTAATAAATAGCCCTGCGCGCCGTATTTTAGACAATTACGCAAATCGTTTTCTTCGGTGCTGGTGGTCAGCATTACAATCGGAGTTTTTTCGCCTTGCTCTTTCAGCGTTTTTAAAACTTCAATTCCCGACATACTGGGCATACGCAAATCCAGCAAAATAATATCCAATAATAAATCGGGGATTTCGCTCAGCCCTTGTTCGGGCGATGATGCAGCTTTGGCGCTGATTTTTCGAGATTCTAATAAGGACACCAAGCCATTTCTGAACAGGGTGTGGTCGTCAATTATATAAACTTTCACAAATTTCTCCATCTCCAAAAGTTATTGTTACCCGCGTGCCTTCATCGACCTCGGATTCAATCTCAATATTTGCACCAATTCTCTGGGCGCGTTCTTGCATAATATTCATCCCGATATTATTCCCCATTATTTCACCGTTAAGGCCGTCTTTTTCAAAACCCACACCGTCATCCTCAATCAATAGTTGGCAATGCGGTTGGGAGCTGAATAAAATCCGCACATTGCGCGCTTTGGCGTGTTTGCGGATGTTTGACAAAACCTCTTGAGCGATACGCATAATCTGCAATTCGGTCTCGGGGCTGAGGTCAAATTTACCTTCGATTTGCAAATAAGTGG
>VSKZ01000094.1 GCA_008364125.1 Candidatus Thioglobus sp.
GTGATTACTCCAGCAGTGGTAATAGCAAATTTCTCATTGCCAGTGCCAGTGAGATTCACGGTTGTTGGGGTGCCAGTGATTGTCAGAGTGCCAACTGCGGCATTAGCGGCATTGTTTTCTACGATTGAGAAGTTTTGATTTTCGGCAATGGTGATGGTGTTTTCAGGGACATTGGTAATAGTGATGGTAATTTGAGCGGTTGCACTATCAGCGGCATCAGCTCCATTAGCTGTTATTGTTAGTGCGTAATTTTCGTCAGCTTCAAAATCAAGCGACTCAGTAGCGGTGATTAAACCAGCAGTGGTAATAGCAAATTTCTCATTGCCAGTGCCAGTGAGATTCACGGTTGTTGGGGTGCCAGTGATTGTCAGAGTGCCAACTTCGGCATTAGCAGCATTATTTTCTGCGATTGAGAAGTTTTGGTCTTCGATGGCGAGGGTGTGTTCAATGGCATTGGTAACAGTGATAGTGATTTGGGCAGTTTTAGTATCGGCATCATCTTTGGCGGCTGTTACTGTTAGCGTGTAAAGTGCGGTAGTTTCAAAATCAAGGGAATTAGCATTAGTAATGCTGATTATTCCAGCAGTGTTGATAGCAAAAATACTGTCAGCATCGCCAGCAGTTATGATAAAGGCTGTTGGGGTGCCAGTGGTTGTTAGAGTTCCAACTGCGGCATTAGCAATATTGTTTTCTGCGATTGAGAAGTTTTGGTTTTCGATGGTGAGGGTGTTTTCAAGGATATTGGTAATATTGATGGTAATATTTTTCGCAGCTTTATTGTCGTCATCGTCAGTGGCAGTAACGGTTAGCTCGCAAATATTGTTGCTGTCGCTGTCGGTTGGGTTTTCAAAATCAAACTCAGAATTGGAGGTAACCACGCCGGTAGTAGCATCAATGGTAAATTCAGTTGCGTCCAAACCGCCCAAAGTCCAAGTGGTAAAGCCGATTGCGGTGGTGATGGGGTTTGGAGTTGCACTGGTGAAGACTAAGTTTTCAGCGATTGTTTTGCTGGTAATGCCACTAACGGTAAAGGTTGCAGCTTCTTTGACATCGGTAACGACAACGGTAATAGTAGTGGATTTGTCTGCAACATCGATTTTATTGCTGCTGACGGTTACGGTTAGTATGTAGGTTTGCTGAGTTTCAAAATCAAGCTGGGCACTTGCTACGCTGATTTGCCCACTATTGTTAATGCTAAATATGCTGGAATCGTCAAATGTAAAAGTTGCTGGGTCGCCGTTTTCAAGAATTAATTTAGCACCAACAGCAGTTTGGACGGCAGAATTTTCAGCAATGCTGCGAGTTTGAGGGCTGATTTTTATGGCATATATAACTGAATTTACCAGCGCTTGGATTTTGCGAGTTGTGTCAACTTCAGCGCCAGTTACAGCTGCTACCGCTTGATTTATTTCCTCAATATTTCTGGCAATAACCCCATACACGCCTGCGTTAGCGTAAGTTTCAACTTCGGGGGCAGGGTTAGCTACATCATCGTCGGCGTATTTTTTGATGATTTCAATGGATGCCAATATGTCGTTTAATTCTTTGATGATAGCATCGGCTGCTTCTCTGATGTTGTTGTCAATATTGGCTTTACCGCCGCCGATTGCGTTATCGTTGGCCATAAAATCATTCAGTCCATTGATGATTTCGGTGTTGATATTGCCGACTTTTATCTTGTTTAGTAAATCAGCAATGGTAAAGCTCGGTGAGTTTGGAGTGGCGGCGGTTGTGGTATATTCTGAGATGGCAGCGAGTATGGCGGCAGTTTTGCCAGTAGCGTTTGCGAAGGCTTTGGTTGTGAAAATGTCGGCTGGAATGGTTTTAGTAAAATCAACGCCACTGATGCCAAAAACGCTGGCAACTTCGGCATTTTTGTCAGATATATTGGCTTTTAATTCGTCTAAAACGGTGGCAGTTTCGGTGGAACGCTGAGCGTCATAAGCACTGCCGCCTGCCAATCGATAGGCGATTTCAGAAAGTGGCGAAGCAATTAGTTTCACGCTGCCGCCTTTGTAATCAATAGCAGCTCTCAAAATCGGAGATGCAACGCGAGGGGCGCTTGTAGCCTCGTCAACATAAAATCCGCTTGAACAACTTAGGAGCAAAAGTCCGGTTGCAAAAGCTGGATTTGCAACGCTGGCCACACCTTTATCATCAGTGTTTTTGCTTATGGTTTTGCCATTGCTATCAGTGGCTTCGCAAGTTGCGCCTTCAACTGCGCCTTTAAATGCGCCGATTATTGCTGTGTTGTTATTTTTTGCTTTTTCAACTCTGATTACATTGCTTCTCTCAACCCATTTAAGCTCGCTAAGTTGCATTTTGCTGGAGCTTTTGAAAGGCTTGTCATCCACGATAAAATTGGTGGGTTTGTCTTTTTCAACTGGCAATAAAACGCTTAAACGAGCATAAGTTTCTCTATCAGAATTATCATTATTTGAGCTGCCGATTTCAAGCCGAGTTGAGTCGGAAATTTGGGTTTCAAATCCAAGCACATTGCCGCTAATATTAGCGCCCTGCCTGCCTTTCCAATAATATTGAGTTGCGCGAATTTTTGCCCATGGAAGGTATGGAATTTGCCCTGTCAGGCGAATATCATAGCCATTTTGCACTTCTTCATTTTTGCCGTTGACGATGGTTTTGTCGGATAGGCTAAAGTAGGAATTTACATTGGCAGTGAAGTTGCTACGCTGGTATTCAGCGCCGATGCTGGCGCGCCGGTGCTTGGATTTGCTTTCATAATCGGTAAATAAATTGATGCCGATTATTGATTGCCCTTGTTCTAATAATTTTCGGTAGCCGATGCCGAGGTTGAAAGTTTCACGGCGATCGCCTTTATCGGCTCCTGATGCAATCTGGGCTTGGATGAAGGTTAAATCTTGGCTGTTTTTATTGAGATTTGATAATGGTTGAATTGTGCGAATATGGTAATTTATTGCTTCTGAATCAATGCCGCTAAGGCTGATTTCTGTGCGCCCTTGCCCAAATTTGTTGGCAAATTCGTTGGCTTTTGAATTGATATAACTTTGTGTTTTACTGACGGCTTGGCTTTTTAGGCTTTGTTTGAGGCTTTTTTTGAATTTTTTGCCAAATTCGGCAGTGTTGTCTGAATCTGTGCTACCTAAGGTTTGTCTTGCGATTTTGGCAGATTCTGTGGTAAGTTGTTTGAATATTTTGCGGGCTTGACTTTCTTTGCGTTTTATTGCTTTTTTATTGTTCCAATTATAAGAATACGGCTTGCTTAAATCGAAATATGCTTCTTTGTTAAACGCTTGGATGTCAACAGCTGTAACATTTAGTGATAATGTTAAAGCGATGAAAATGAATAATTGTTTTAGTTTATTTAGCATTTTAAAAGCGGATGGAATTAATAAAAAACATATATTTAGTATAAGTATTTTTTCTAAATAAACCGTTCATTATAGCGTTTTTATTGATCTAACTTATACATTTTATTATACACAATTTTTTGCAAAATATTGCTCGTAGCGTCCATAGTGATTTTTGATTTATCT
>VSKZ01000095.1 GCA_008364125.1 Candidatus Thioglobus sp.
CGGATTTTTAAGCTTTGTGCGCTTGCTCGCTGCCAGCAAAAATCCCAAATCAAAAAAAGCATTATGCCCCACTAAAATCGCACGGCTACAATCTTCACTCTTCAATTTTGCAGAAATATTATTGAAAATAGCGCTAAGGACAGCATTAACGCTTTTGCTGGGCCGTATGGTTATATTGGCGTGCATACAGGAATGCTACTGAGCTCCGATAGCGAATCAGAACTGGCAGGCGTGCTGTCGCATGAAATAGCGCATATTACGCAAAACCATTTAGAACGCTTTTCTAAAAAATCCAAAAAACGCAATTATTTTTTATGGGCTGGAGTTTTAGCCGCAGTGCTGGTGAAAAATGGCGAAGCCTCAAAGGCAATTTTCACCTCCGCACTTGCCGGCACATTGCAACAAAGCATCAATTTTACTCGTGAGCACGAATGGGAAGCAGACAGAGTCGGCACATCTATGCTCAAAAAAACCGAGTTTGACCCGCAAGGTATGGCAAAGTTTTTTGAAAAATTAAAAAGCGGCGGCAATGCCCGTGAATTTTTGCTCTCACATCCATTAAGTATAAATCGTATTGCCGACAGTCTGCAACGCACTGTGCGCTCTAAAAGCATAAGCAAAAATGAATCTTTTGCCTATAAAACCATAAAAGCCAAGTTTTATTATCAAAAAAACCAAAAAATCAAAGCCGAAAAAAACCAAGAAATTACCTATTATATGCAAGCTTATCAAGCGTTTTCACAGCAAAAATACCAAAACGCCAAAGTTTATATAAACAAATTATTGCAAACTAACACAAGCAAATCAAGCAATATTTTGGCAGGGCGAATTGCCGCAAAAATGGGCAATTTAGAATTAGCCAACCAATATTTTGACAAAAATAATAGCCAAAATGACGACGAAGCCAGCATTTATTATGCAGCTAAATCGTATTTAGACAACCGCAAATTTGCCTTGGGAATTGCCACTTTAAAACCTTTTCTACGCAATAATCAAGGCAGCTATGAATCCTACAAACTCTTGGCAAATTTGTATCTAAAACAAGGTTATGAAGGGCGTTTTCACATTCAAAGCGCCAAAGCTCTAATCACGCAAGGCAAGCTGGAAAAGGCGATTGGGCATTATCAGCGTGCAAAAAAAATAGTCAGCTCCCAAGATTTATACGATGTAATCACAGTAAGAATTGACGACTTACAACAAACGCTGGATTTGTATGAATATTAAACACTTCTAACTGAGCAAATCTCGTTCAAAAAGCCCGCTCAAATAGGCTCGTTCAAACAATATAATATAAACTCCTAATGAATTATAAATAATTACTATTTTCAAAAAAAAATAGTATAATAAGCCCAATTTTTTAAAATATAAACTTCAAGATAATTATGCAAAACTCTAACATTATTACCATCAACACCAACACCAACACACAACCAAAGGGGACATCAATGCTCAATAACACACTCAGAAAACTAAAACAACTATTCATTTTCAGCGCCTTAACATTATCACTAAATGTTAGCGCTGTTGATGCCCAAGCATTTAACAAAGAAGCATATCTCGATTTAAGCAAGCCATATTCTTATAATTGGAACAATAAAACGGCAACAAAGCGCAAAGAAAGCCAAGCCCGTAAAATATTCAAACAACTTGCCACAGAATCTGCCAAAACCGCAAGACAAACATTAGGCAACACCGATTCAGACAACACCTCCGAATTTGGCAAAAAATTCAAAAAAAGCCTCAAAAAAAGCCTCAAAAGCCAAGCAGTCAGTAAAACACAAGGTTATATCAATTCAAAAGCCAACGAATTTGCCAACAAATTTGGTCAAGGACGCACAGAAATCAGCATTAGCGGCATTGATTCAGAAGCAATAAACTACCACATTCGCACAATTCAACCATTATCAAGTCTCAATAAAAACCAAGATTTAATCTTTATCCAAGCCCAGCTTGCATCAGGCGCTGACAAAGGCGATCGCCGTGAAACTCTTAACCTCGGCATCGGCTACCGCAAATTATTAGAACAAGGGCAATCAATCGCCGGCATCAACCTATTTACCGACTACGAAAGCAAATCCCAGCACAAACGCGCCAGCATCGGCGTTGAATATCAGCGTAGCAACTTCACAGCCAATGTAAATTCATACTTTAGCCTATCCGACAAAACCATCGTCAACGGCAAAAGCGAAGAAGTGCAAGATGGCTTTGATGTTCGCCTAACAGGACAAGTTCCATACCTCCCATGGGCAAAAATCCGTGCAACTCAATATTATTGGAAAGGCAAGCAGGGCGCTAACATTAGCGGCAATGTGCTTGGATTTGAAACCCAAATTTCCGGCTCAACTCGTCTTGAAGTCGGCAGCTCAAAAAATAATAATTCTGACAGATCAACCTATGCTCGTTTAAGCGTTTTATTGCCAGTTGAAAACGACAAACTCACCAATTTTATCGTAGATGACAAACCCTTCAAAAGTTCCAGCAAAATGCAACTTAGCGAGCTTAAATGGGTAGAAAGAAGCAATGTAATCAGAGTTGAAAAAGAAAATAACAACGGCGACATAATAACAGTCGGCTCATTTAAAGGCGCAGTTGACGATGCAACTTGTAGCATTACCAATAATAATAAAGTTGTTAAAAAAGACTTAAAAACTAAAAACGGCACAATCAGCACTCTTTTAACTTTAAAAAAGGGCTTAGTTGTTGTTGCTTGTTATGACGGAACTTATACTGACGAAGCCACAAGCCACAACAGCCACAGGAGGAGCAGCAGTCATAAAACCAGCCCCAATTATGCGAGCTGCCACAATCTATACAGGCGGCGCACTAAAATTATATGCTAACGCACTCTCTGAAATTGCTTACCAAAGGACAGGCGCTTCTCCTGCTATCGCAGCAAACGAAAACGCTGGCATTTTAAATGATTCAGAATTTAACACATTAAAAGAAAGTATTGATGATAAAAATACCGAAGTTGCTTCCGATTTTGGTATTAAAGATGTTGATATTGTTGGAACTGAGCCAACTAATCTAATGGAGACAGCAAATGCAGCAGGAGATAACGATGAAGGCAAACTTGCTGTTGCCTTGGCTGCCGTTTCGCAGATTGATGCGAACGCCCCCAACAAGAGCACAACCAATATTATTAGCGAATTAGTAGAAAATAAAGATATTACTAAAACTGTTAAAGACGCACTTAACACCCTTAAAGACTCAGACGATGCCCGTCAAGAAGTTAAAGCCAACATAGAAACTGTCGCCGCAGCGGTTCAAATTAGTCTTACCGCCATTGAGACTGCCGTTAACACAATCAGAACTGCCGACGCCACTACCTTAACAATTGGAACTTACATTGCTGCTGGCATAATCTTTGATGAAGAATACCTTGCTAAAGTAAATGCTGCATTTTTATTAACACAAGCAGAAGACAAAGACACTATCGGGAAAATCCGCGATATAGTAAACAGCGTTGTTTTTGAAATAACTATTGGTGATCCCGA
>VSKZ01000096.1 GCA_008364125.1 Candidatus Thioglobus sp.
GCCGACTTGCCAGTTTGCAAGATTATGATGGCGTATTCAAAGGCTTGGTAACAGATTTGGCGTATGCTTATTTGCAAGATTTGAATGTTGATGAATTAGCACAAGTTGAGATTTATTGTTGCGGCCCAGAGCCGATGCTAAAAGCAGTTGCTAAATTAGCCGAGGAATATAATTTGCCTTGCCAAGTTTCTTTGGAAGAATATATGGCATGTGCAGTTGGCGGCTGTGCTGGTTGCGTGGTTTCGGTGCAAACCAGCGCCGGCTCATCAATGCAGCGCGTTTGTGTTGATGGCCCTGTTTTTAATGCCCGAGCGGTGTTTTGATTGCCAAGCGCCTGAAAAAAATAAAGGCACGAATTAAGGCTGCTCAAAAACATTCAGCAACCTTAATTGCAGTTAGCAAAAACAGGAGCGTAAGCGAGTTGCAAAGCGCTATTGATGCTGGTCAGCGCCATTTTGGTGAGAATTATTTGCAAGAATCTTTGGCTAAAATTGCTGCTCTCAAAGGGCAAGATTTGACTTGGCATTTTATCGGACCTATTCAATCTAACAAAACCCAAAAAATTGCGCAAAATTTTGCTTGGGTGCATAGCGTTGACAGGCTCAAAATTGCACGCCGTTTGAACGAGCAGCGAGGGCAAAACTTGGCAAAACTCAATATTCTTTTGCAAATAAATATTGATTCTGAGCCAACTAAATCTGGTGCTTCAATAGAAGAAATCGCGGAATTGGTTGCTGGTTTTAAAGACTTGGAAAATGTTGTTTTGAGGGGCTTTATGTGTATTGCCAACCCACTTAATAGCGAGCAGAATTTTCAGCAAATGGAAAAGATATTCAAGCAATATCCATATTTAGATACGCTGTCGATGGGGATGAGTTTTGATATGGAATCGGCACTTGAAAACGGCGCAACTTTTGTGCGCATTGGCACGGATATTTTTGGCAAAAGAGTTTAAAATCACAATATGAAAATCAAGTTACTCATCACCGGCGGCACTATTGACAAGACTTATAATCAGCTTACTGGCGAGTTGGAGTTTGAAAAAACGCATATTGTGCAGATGCTAAATCGTGGGCATTCAATGGTTGAAAGTATTTCCGAAGTGGTGTTTTTAAAGGACTCTTTAATTCTCACTGACGAAGATCGGCAATTGATTTTAAGCAAGTGCCAGAGCGCTGATGAGGACAATATTTTGATTAGCCACGGCACCAGCACTATAATAAAAACGGCGCAATTGCTGGGGCAAAATATCAAACATAAAACGGTGGTATTATTCGGCGCAATGGTGCCTTATTCAATGGCAGAATCGGATGCTTTGTTTAATTTGGGATTTGCTTTTAGCAGCGTGCAAACATTATCAAATGGCGTTTATGTGGCAATGAATGGGCGAATTTTTGATTTTGACAAAGTAGAAAAAAATAAAAAATTGGGTATTTTTGAATGAAAAGAATAGTTATTGGTGGTTTTAAATTAGCAAAATTTAGTGTTTGGATTGGCGCTGTTTTGACCCTAATTATCGCACTGTTTTTGTCATTGGCAATGGCATTTCCGCTGTTAGTCAAAGCTCCGATTGAGAGTCAATTATCCAATTTTAGCAATTTTGATATTGGCTACTCTAAACTTAATCTTGGCTTTAATAACGGCAGTTTTGTTGTGCAAATGGAAGGCTTAGAAGTCGCCAGCAGTGGGCAAAAAGCGTTGATTGCAAAAGTGGATAATTTGCAATGGGATATTAATTTAAGCACTTTATTAAAGCCCAATAAAATTGCCATAAACACGCTAACGCTATATCCAGAAGCTTTGTCAAAACAGCAGATACAAGAGTTTTTGCACACAAGAAATGTTGATTTTATCAAACTATTGGGCATCGATAAAACCATTGTTAAAGGCGCAAAAGAGTTTGAAATTGCTCCAATATTATTAACGCAAAACAGCCTCAAAATCAGCGGGCAAGAGCTTAATTTTACTCAGCAAAATGCAAATTTGGCAAAGGTGGATATTGAGATTATTTTGCCAAAACAAACAGCCGAAAACCAGTCTTTCATTGTGCCAATTTTGATTAGCAATGATGAGTTGTCAATGGATTCCGAAGTCAAATTTTTCAATAAAGATGGTGATGATTGGCTTGAATTTGAGGGTAATTTGCCAAGTTTGAAAATTGCTAAAATTATCAAATATCTGCCGCCACAGCTGCTTAGTGAGGAGGGCTATGCTTGGATAAAAGATGGTTTTATTGACGGCGATTTTGTAGATGTAAAGTTGCAAATTAAGAAAAATATTTCCACACAAAGTGCAATTGATGTGCATCTTGACGCCGAGTTAAAAAATATGCAATTGCTGTTTAATCCTAAGTGGAATACGCTCAAAAATATGGATGCCAGCCTGACTCTTGATGGCGCAAAAATCTCGGCAATTGTGCATAGCGCCGAGCTTAATAATATGACGCTGAAAAATGTCAAAGCGCAAATTGCAGATTTGAGTAAAGACGATTTGGATGTTGAGGTTTGGGGCGAAATCAGCTCTCAAAGTGAGCTGATGTTGGAGTTTTTAAAAGACACACCATTGGATGCAAAAACCAAAGCAATTTTGCATAAAATCAAGCTCTCTGGCGCTGCAAAAGGGGCAATAAGTGTGGTTGTTCCTTTGGACGAGAGGGCGGTGAAAATGGACGCTGATTTGCAACTTACGGACAATCGCCTCGGCCTTTTTAACGAGGTGGTTGTGGTGGATGATTACAATACTAATCTAGCGTTTCATAACAACAAAATTAGCACTATCGGCGCTGGCAATTTTCGTGGTTCAAAGTTTGATATTAACATCAATCCTGAGCATAAAAACGATGAACAGCAAGGTCTTTTTGCAGTGCAGATTATTGGAGAAAATGACCTTATAGCGAATATTAACAGGCAATTTGACCAATCTTGGCGCGGCGCTATTAAGAGTAAATTCTTGCGCGCAAATGTGGCTATTTTTTTGGATGAAAAGCAGCCGGCGAATGTGCATTTGAGCGATGTTTATATTCACAATTTGGATGCTATTAAAGGCGATTGGAACATCAAACCGCAGGATTTTCCGAGTATGTATTTACGCACCAAAAATGTGAATATTGATGAAGATGAGCTACCAGATTTCAAGGTGGATTTAGTCGCAAATAGCGATTTTATTGCGATTAAAAAGCTACAATTTGAAGGAGTTGAGGTTGGATATAAAAAGCTTAGTTTTGATGGATTTTGGCGAGCAGGAGAGGTTAATCTGAATGTTGGAGCGTCTGGCAACAATCTAACTGAATTTTTGCAAAAGCTTAAAATCAAAGAAAAAGTGCGTGGTGGTGCGTTTGATTTTAAGCTGAATATTGCTTGTAAATGTGCGCCGTGGAATATGAATTATCAAAATATTACTGGCGATTTTGATATG
>VSKZ01000097.1 GCA_008364125.1 Candidatus Thioglobus sp.
ATAAATATTGTCTGTATTTTGTTAGATTTTGCAAAAGCTCAATGTGTGGAAAATAAACAGATAATCGCTTTTCTTTGCACAAAAACGAGCAAACAAACGCAACAATTATCAGCGCTAAAAAAACAGGATATTCAAAGCTAATCATCAGTAAACCCTTTGATTTTTTCAATCAATATTGCATCCAACTTGCCTACTTGTTTTTTATATTTATATGCCATCAGCGCATTGTTAATCTGCTCAAAAACCATTGTATTTTCCTCATTTACCAGCGCAGGTGCATAGCGCCCAAACGCATAGGCAGTGGATTTGCTATCATTAAAATCAAGGTTTTTGAGCGCCTCTATGGCAGCTTTTTTTTCATTATATTGGCGTTTTGATTGATAGATTTTCCAAAAATAATATCCGCCCAGTATTAGCAAAAAAGCGCTAAAAATCACTGCCAGAAGCCAATATAATGAGTTGTCTGCAATATCGACAATTGGCTTAATATCTTTAATATCGTATGTTTTATTCATCTTAAAATCTGCGAGAGCTTACTAAAAACATCTTCATTAGTGTAAATTTTGCCAACTTTTATTTTGTGCATAGCGAAGTGCTGATAACGCTTATCGTCTTCATTTTTTAATTTATGATTGTATTTTTGTGCCGTTTTATTGTCAATATTTGCCTCAATAGTGGAGTTATTTTGTGCATTTATTAAGCCCAATTTAGCGCCAAAATTTGGCAACTCTTCCAAAGCATCACGCACAATAATGGCGTTAATTTGATTTTTATGGGCGATGGTGGCGTAATTTTGATGTTGGTAAAAATCACCGATAATAAACGCCAAAGATTTTGGCTGCTGAGCAAGGTAAGTGTTTAATAATTCAGTATTTAACTGCGTTTTTAATAAATCAAAATCCAGCATTTTTTCAATAACACCGAGCAAATCTCCCTTGTTATTTAGATGAAAAACCTGCTGCTCGTTATTGAAGAAAAACACCACCTTAGTTTTATTTTTTTGCTGGACAGAAGAGTAGCCTAAATGCGCGATAATCTCAGCAATAACTTCATTTTTCAGCCGCACAGAGCCAAAATGCAGACTGCTGGAAAGTAGCACGCAAATCTGCACATTGATTTGTTTATCTTCGTTAAAAACATTGGTTTGCAATTCGCCAGTTTTGCCGCTGGCAGAAAAATTGATTTTGCGAATGTCATCGCCCGCTTGATAAGGGCGGATTTCACAAAAATCTAAGCCCTCTCCACGAATTTTTGACAAATGTTCGGATGATTTACTATTAAAAACATTTTTTTGGGCGCGTAATAATATCTCTTTTGCAAGTGACATAATGACTTACGGCGTTTTAATTGCCTCAAGAATTTTTGTAATAATATCTTTAGCACTTATATTTTCAGCTTGCGCTTGATAACTCAAAACCAGCCGATGTTGCAGCACCTGCACCACCATACTCACAACATCAAGTGGGGTTACAAAATCATTGCCACGAATCAACGCTTTGGCACAGCTGGATTTGTATAAATCAATACTTGCTCGTGGACTAACGCCAAACTCAATATAATCTTTGATGCTACTCAGGCCATAATCTTGCGGATAGCGAGTGGCAAAAACAATTTTGAGCATATAATCGCGCACCGCATCGTCCACATGAATGCTCTTAAACTGCTGCTGAATTTTGATAATATCATCTATATTTGCCACCTGTTTAACATCTTCAAAACCATCAATAGCAACCCGTTTAACAATTTTTGCCTCCTCGTCTATGGTGTTGTAATCCAGCACTGTTTTGAGCATAAAACGGTCAAGTTGCGCCTCTGGTAATTGATAAGTGCCTTCTTGCTCAACTGGATTTTGAGTTGCCATAACCAAAAAAGGATCGCTGATTTTGAAGCTGTCATTAGCGATGGTTACTTGCTTTTCTGCCATCACTTCTAATAACGCTGATTGAACCTTAGCAGGAGAACGATTAATTTCATCTGCCAATAATAAGTTGGTAAAAATAGGGCCTTGTTTGATGCTAAATTCGCCGGTTTTAGGGTTGTAGATTTGCGCACCTATTAGATCGCTTGGTAATAAATCTGGGGTAAATTGAATGCGTTTAAATTGGATTCCTAAGGCTTTTGATAAAGTGTTGATTGCAGTTGTTTTCGCCAGCCCTGGCACACTTTCAACTAATATATGCCCGCCTGTTATTATCCCGATTAACAGATGTTCAATTAAATCTTGCTGTCCGATAATGACTTTTTGTATTTCGGTTTTAAGCGCTTGTATCATTGTGGGTAAGCCTCTTGGAGCTTTTGATAAAGTTGCTCGGAGCTAAAATCAGGGTTTTTATCCATAATATTAAAAGCGATAACATTGTCTTCAACACTTTTACCGTTGCCGTCAGTCCACATTTTTTGATAAGAGCCATCTTTGTAGCCATGTTTTTGCCTGAAAGTATTCAGCTGATTTTTAACGATATATCTCCCATACAGCTCCGGCACGCCAATCCCCATATTTGCTAAGGCTTGGAAAAACAGGCCAGTAATTTGATATAGGGCATTTTGCGATTTATCCACATTAGCGTTAGCAGTAACTGCCAGCATTTTTTCCAAAATTTCTATGGTTAATTCAGGGTTAATTTCTTTCTCTGGCTGCATATTTTCATAAGCCTCGGCAAATTGAGTATCGCCAAAATGGATAGCCTCAGACATAATAAAATGCCAAATATCCACCAGCTCAACCTTGGCATTATCCAAATCGTGCGGCGCTTCAATATCCTTCCAATGCTTCCAATTAAAAGAGTCAATCGCCTCAGCAGTTTCCATATAAATACAGCGTAACCAAGATATTTGCCGCCCTTCTTTGGTCGCTCCTTCGGTCCAAATAAGCCCATTTGTAGCATCGTTGAGCTGTTGTTGCAATTTGAACATTTGTTTGATTTGACTCATAAATAAATCCTTTTATAATTGCTGGATAATTATAGTCAATTATCTTTCAAATAATCTTTATTTTTTGGCGTATGTGCTTTAATAAGTGGCAATTGAGATGTCAACTTGCCGCGCCCAAGCATCGATACCGCCGCGCAAATTGATTACCGATTTAAAGCCGATTGAATCAAAATAGTGCGCTACTTGCATTGAGCGGATGCCGTGGTGGCAAATAATAACGATTTCTTGCTCTTTGTCTAACGAGCCTATGTTTGCTGCAATTTGCCCCATCGGCAGAAGTTTTGCGCCTTCTATGTGACAATTGTCCCATTCCCATTGCTCCC
>VSKZ01000098.1 GCA_008364125.1 Candidatus Thioglobus sp.
CCAAACTCGCCACCGATTGCCCTTGATTTCAAAGCTGACTTCTGCTTTAATTTTGCCTTTGTATAACCAACGATGGGTGATTTTATCGCCTTTCAAATTACGAATATTGGTGAAAAAATACACTTTTTTTAAGCTGCTGTCGGCGGTGGTAATTATCTGTTTTGGTTCTCTATTTTCAACTGATTTGGCAAAAACTGCTTGCGAAATATTTTGGTGAGGCAACAAAGAAAATGCTTGTGAGCTTAGTAATAAAGCCAATAGTATTATTTTTTTCATATTCAATTTATAACAAAATAGTTGTTGAATTTTAACAGATTTATTTGCCTAATCTACCCAAGTGATAATATGTTTATGGATGTCGTTTGGGTCAATTTCATCGTCTTTAAAAGTGCGACCGCGCACAGAAATTCCAGCCAAATGCACAGAATCTACCGAGCCGCTAATCAGCGGATGCCAAACAAATAAATCCTTGCCTTCGGACAACAAACGATAAGCACAAGTTGGCGGCAGCCAGCGGAATTTTTCTGCCCAATCTGGATAAATACTCAAACAATCTGGCACCAAAGATTGGCGTGTTTTATAGTGCGTGCAGCGGCAAGTTTCCTCGTCAATATAGCGACAAACCACATTGCTAAAATAAATTTCATTGCTGTCTTCGTCCTCAATTTTGTGCAAACAACAACGCCCACAACCATCGCACAGCGATTCCCATTGCGCTTTCGTCATCTCTTTTAATGACAATGTTTGCCAAAAATTATTTTTCATCGCTCGGCAATGGCAAAAATTTCTGCGGCGTTAATTCATTTTTTGCATCAAGCGAAAATTCCTTAATTCTAGCTTTTAAAATCTTGCTATTTTCCGCTAAGGATTTGCTGATTTTATCAAACTCCAAAGCTTTGGCAGCTGCCGATTGCTTGGAAGATTTGACGATTGGATTGCTTGCATTTTGAGACAGGCGGGATTTTGCTTTGGCAAATCCTTGCTTGGCTGATTTTTTATATAAAAGTAGCGCCTGCACTGGCTTTGCCGTGCGTTCAAAAAGAGCGCCCAGATAATATTGCGCCGCGGCGTTGCCTTGTAAGGCTGATTTTTCATACCAGTGGCGCGCCAATTTTAGGTCTTTTTTAACGCCAAAGCCTTTTTCATATAGCCCCGCCAAATCCAGTTGCGCTTGCAAATGCCCCAGTTTTGCCGCCCTTTTATACCAATATTGCGCAGTTTTCATATCTTTTTCAGCAGCGCTTATTTTGGCTAATTTATATTGTGATTTAGTGAAATCTTGCTGGGCTGATTTTTCATACCAAAATAGCGCCTTGGTTTGGTTTTTTGTAGTGCCAATGCCGTTGTAATACAGCTCTGCCAAGTTGAATTGTGCCGTTGGATAGCCCAACTCGGCAACTTGCGAATACCAATAAAGCGCCAATTTGACATCACGCCGAGCGCTGATGCCGTGATTATACATATTTGCCAAACTAAATTGAGCCCGCGCATCGCCACTTTTGGCAGCTTTTTTTAGTTGTGTAAGCAGCCCTTTTGCCGGCAAAACCTGCTCAGAGCCCAATTTTTGCGTGACGGTATTATGCGCATCCTTGGGCTGCAAAAGTTGCAAGGCAGACGCATTCAAACTCAGAATTAATAAAAAAAGCAACTTCATAATCCGCATTTTACCGATAATAATCGCTCTATGCCAATTGCTACACCAGAACATTGTGGCAATGGGGTTTTTAGGGTTGACAAAAAATCCTCATCCAACTCAAATTGCTGTTTACCCAAAATGGCGCGTTTATCAATTTCTCTCTGAAAACGCTGCTTATAAGCTTTTGCATCTTGCAATTCGTCATAACCATTAGCAATTTCAACGCCAAATATATACAGCTCAAAACGCCGTGCCACCTGCCCTGAAATCTTGGCAAGCGCTGCTTGTTGTTGCGGATAATCAAAGATAAAACACAGCGGAAAGTCGGCCAATTTTGGCTCAATTAAATGGGTAAATAACAAAATTTGCAAGTCTTCTATCCACGCAAAATCCGTGCATAACCCATAATTTTTTGCCACAACTTTCAGCTGTGCAAAATCAGTGTTTAAAATGTCAATATTTGCAAATTTAGCAAACGCATCAGCGTAAGATAATTTTACCAAATCGCCCTCAAAACCCAAATGTCGCAACAGTTTTTCTACATCTTGCATTAGCTGATGCAGGTCAAAATCCAAGCGATAATATTCCAACATCATAAACTCATTAAAGTTGCTATCGCCTTGCTCATTATCACGAAAAACCGAGCAAATCTGATAAATATTGCCACTGCCATTTGCCAGCAATTTTTTCATTTCCAGCTCGGGCGAAGTGTGCAGGTATTTTGTTTGCAAATTGAATTCGCCATTGATTTTAACAGCGATGCTGTCAATGTAAATGTCGGTTATTGGCTGGTTTAAAAGTTTGGCAGTTTGCACTTCAACAACTTCATTTTGAGAGAAAAATTGTCGTATTTTTGCAAGAAAATTGCTGCGTTTTTTAAGTGCGTCCCGCATATTCATTGGTGCGCGTATCGACTTTGATTTTTTCGCCGATGTTGATAAATAGCGGCACTTGCACCACTAATCCAGTATTCATTGTCGCTGGTTTGCCGCCGGTGCCAGCACTATCGCCCTTCAACCCAGGATCGGTGTCTGCCACTTCAAGTAGCACATGATTTGGCGGGGCAACAGAGATTGGATTGCCGTTCCACAGCGTTACCACGCACATATCTTGCTCAACCAAATATTTATGCGCATTGCCCATATTCGCCTCGCCAAGATTATATTGCTCAAAAGAATTCGGCTCCATAAAATGATAACCATCGCCATCATTATACAAATATTGCATATCCAAATCCAACACCTCTGCCCCCTCCACCGACTCACCAGATTTAAAGGTTTTGTCCAAAGTTTTGCCGGTGATTAGGTCTTTGAGTCTGACTTTATTTGAGGCCTGACCCTTGCCTGGTTTACGAATTTCATTGCTAATAATCGTGCAAGGATTGCCGTCCAAAATAAGTTTTAAGCCATTTTTAAACTGACTGGTAGAATAAGTTGCCATTGTCAAAATCATAAAAATAAAACATTAGATTTTACGCAAACCCGCCGCATTTTGTTTGTAAAATAACAAACTTACAACCAATAGACTTATGCACATTCACGAATACCAAGCGAAAGAATTATTTAGGCAATTCAATATTCAAACTCCGAAAGGGGTTGT
>VSKZ01000099.1 GCA_008364125.1 Candidatus Thioglobus sp.
TTATCAGGTGTGCAAATTAGTGGCAGATGAATTGGGAATTGCCCCCGAACAGGTGCTGCCGTTTTCCACTGGCGTTATCGGGCAGCCGTTGCCGATGCAGTGTTTTGAAAACAATATTTCCAAGCTTGCCGCTGGGCTATCGGCGGATAACCTGCCGTTGGTAGCACAAGCGATTTTGACCACAGATTTAGTGCAGAAAACTGCCACGGCGCAATTTAAAGTCGGCGATAAAACCGTTACAATTAGCGGCATCGCCAAAGGTTCTGGGATGATTCGCCCAGATATGGCAACGATGCTGAGTTTTATTTTCTGCGATATTAAAGCCGAGCAAACCGAGTTGCAAAGTTGCTTGGATTTCGCAGTCAATCAGTCGTTTAATCGCATCACCGTGGACGGCGACACTTCCACAAACGATGCCTGCACTCTGAGCGCTACTGGCGCTGCTGGGATTGAGATTGGCGCTTGTTTGCCTGAGTTTCAAGCGGCGCTAAATCAGGTGGCAAAATCGCTGGCACAGCAAATTATTAAAGATGGCGAAGGGGCAACTAAGTTTGTGGAAATTTGCGTTAAAGGCGGCAATAGTAGCGCAGATTGTTTGGAAGTGGCCTACACTGTGGCGCATTCGCCTTTGGTGAAAACCGCATTATTTGCATCTGATGCAAACTGGGGCAGGATTTTAGCAGCAGTCGGCCGCGCTAATATTGGATCTTTGACAGCCGAACATGTCAGCATTTATCTGAATGATTTGTGCTTGATTAAAAATGGCGAGCTGAATGCAGATTACACTGAATCTTTGGGCAGTGCGCAGATGGCAAAAACAGATATTATAATGACTATTGAAATTGGCACAAACGCCACGATCGAACGCATTTGGACTACGGATTTATCGTATGATTATATTAAAATTAACGGCAAGTATCGCACATGAATAACTATTGTTTATTGGTTTCTTGCCCCGAGGCACAAGGGCTATCAGGTAAAGTTAGTCAATTTGCATTTAAGCTAAATGGCAACATTATCTAGGCGCATCATCACCTCGATGAACAGGATAAACGCTTTTTACGCGCATTGAAATTGGTGCAAATCTCACCTGCACTCTGCATGAGTTTAAGGAGTAGTTTAAGCAAAAATTCACTCAACTTGCCGATAAATATCAGATGAATTGCCACGTAAATGATACTAATGAACGCAAACGCAAACGCATTTTGATTATGGGCTCTAAATCTTCGTACTGCGTAGCGGATTTACCGCATCAGGGACTGGAAAACGAACTGGAAGGCGAAATTGTCAGCGCGCTTTCTAATTACGACAAACTAAAAGAAATTGGCAACTGGTATGACGCGGATTTTAAAAAAGTCGCCATAGAACAAAAAAGTCGCCACAGAACAAAAAAACCGTGCAGGCGCACATGCAAAAAATGGTGGATGGTGTTTATGATTTTAACGTAAAACAGACAGTAATCGGTTTTTATTGGTGCAGGAAATATGGCTTTTGCGCTAATTTCTGGACTGCTCGCCAGCAAATTTTTGGCATAAAATATCAAAATAAGCGACCTTGATAAGGCACTGTTGAGGCAACGAAAAGCAGAATTTGGTATTGAAACTTTCAGCAATAATGCCAAATTAGTGCGCCAATGTGATGTGGTTATATTGGCTGTCAAACCGCAAATTTTGCCAACTATTTGTCAAGAATTACGCGAGCATATAACGCACAAACCTCTAATCATTTCTATTGCCGCTGACATCAAATCAAGCAGCATTTCTGGGTGGCTGGGTGGCTGGCTGGGTGGCTGCCGATTTATCCATTGTTCGCGCTATGCCAAACACCCCTGCGTTGCTGGGTATGGCGGGCAACTGGGATGATTACCAATGCCTCTTGCACTGCCAAACAAAAAAAGTTAACCGAGCAAATTATCGGCTCCGTTGGGCTGTGTTTTTGGGTGGAAAATGAAGAGATGATGGACGCAGTTACCGCACTTTCTGGCGGTGCCCCAGCGTATTTATTTTTGCTAATTGAATCGATGGCAAATACTGTTGTTGCTCTTGGACTTGACAAGGAAATTGCCAAAAAACTCAGCGTCCAAACCGCACTCGGCGCCAGTATGATGGCGAGCAAAAGTGACGATTCTGTGGCGCAATTACGGGCTAAAGTAACCTCAAAAAATGGCACAACGCAAGCCGCCATAGAGTCTTTTCAAAAGCAAGATTTTGAGTTAATTGTCTCCCGCGCAATGCGTGCTGCCGCTGATAGGGCAAGAGAAATAGCCGCGGAATTTGACAGCAATGAGTGATAATCTAAGATTTGAAATCCAAGCGTCAAAAGCTATTTTATCTTGGTTTTTACCGTCTATTTAGCAACACTATTTTCAGCTTGATATTATTTTATAATATCCGAATAAGCCTCGCTATCACTGTTTTTTGTCGATGTCGTTGGGTTATTTTTTCGCCAAGATTTTGCAGGTCGAAACATCCAAATTCTATTGAATAAGTTGCACTCAACGAAGACGTTTTTAGCATCAAAAAAACGACCAACCAACTCAGCAATATTTTGATTTTCATCTTCGGTATCAGTCCAATTTTTGGTTATAATCCGCGCCGATAAAGACTTTGTAGTTATTTTTCAAACATGCAATTGCCGCCCCCTCGCTTTCGCAAACCAACAGACACCTTAAACCCTTCTATCTATCCTCGTCATCATTTGTCACGCTTCGAAAGGTATAGGTAAAAAGTCTCGAATCGCCACGCGCCGAACCACACCCTCAAAAGGCAACCAGAGCGTAGCAAATCCGCCTATTTTGATTGACAGGCCGCCACTACCGCTACCCGCCTATAAGAACAGGAATATGACTTCGAGATTATAAGTGTAATCACAGTCCAAGATGAAATTCCTAAATACGAGTTGCAGTAAAATTAGATACCTACGGGTGATTACAACTCCCGTTTTGCACCCCCAACCCAAAAGTTAAATACAAAAACCCCAAAAATGAGAACAAGCGATAATAACGATTAAAGAAGCGGATTTAATAGGTTTTGCAGATTTGAGTATATAATTCCTTAAAATAACATGTATACAAAACAGCATTTTCTGGACAGCTTAAAATAACGTGTATACAAAAACGTCATTT
>VSKZ01000009.1 GCA_008364125.1 Candidatus Thioglobus sp.
GCCTCTGCCATTACTTTGGTAATAGCTGCTGTTAGTGTGGTTTTGCCGTGGTCAACATGGCCAATTGTACCAACATTTACATGGGGCTTGGTTCTTTCAAATTTTTCTTTTGACATTTTATATTCCTCTTTTTATTTGTTTAATTTTTCGATGACATTATCGGCAACATTTTTCGGTGCTGCTGTATATTTTGAAAATTCCATCGAATAGCTTGCACGACCTTGAGTCGCAGAACGCAAATCATTCGCATAACCAAACATTTCAGCTAATGGCACATCTGCTTTGAGTTGCTTGCCATTTGGCAAATCTTCCATCGCTCCAACCAAGCCGCGACGGCGATTTAAGTCGCCCATTACATCGCCCATATATTCTTCAGGAGTGATAATTTCCACTGCCATCATCGGTTCAAGTAATTGTGGATTGGCAAGTTTGACACCTTCCGACAAACATTTAGAGGCAGCAATTTTAAACGCCATTTCATTTGAGTCAACATCGTGATAAGAGCCATCATAGACTGTTACTTTCATATCTACCAACGGAAATCCAGCCAACACGCCGTTTTCCATTTGTTCTTGAATACCTTTATTGACAGCTGGAATATATTCTTTTGGAATAACTCCGCCTTTAATTTCATCAACAAATTCATAGCCAACTCCCGGCTCTTGTGGCTCAATTCGCAAATAAACATGCCCATATTGACCACGGCCACCAGATTGCTTGGCGAACTTGTGTTCATGCTCAACCAGCGTGGTAATTGCCTCACGATAGGCGACTTGCGGCGCACCAACATTACATTCAACATCAAATTCACGGCGCATACGGTCAACAATAATATCCAAATGCAGCTCGCCCATTCCAGCGATAATTGTTTGCCCAGATTCTTCATCACTTGATACTCTAAAAGACGGGTCTTCAGCAGCAAGTTTTCCTAAGGCAATGCCCATTTTCTCTTGGTCTGCTTTGGTTTTTGGCTCTACTGCTAAGGCAATAACCGGCTCTGGAAATTCCATTCTTTCAAGCACGATTTTCTCTTTCATATCGCATAGAGTGTCGCCAGTGGTTACATCTTTTAGCCCAATTGCAGCAGCAATATCACCAGCACAAACTTCTTTGATTTCTTCGCGTTCATTTGAGTGCATTTGCACCATACGGCCGATGCGCTCTTTTTTGCCTTTGGAGGAATTATAGACAAAATCTCCAGCTTTCAATACTCCAGAATAAACACGGAAAAATGTCAATGTGCCAACAAATGGGTCAGTTGCAATTTTGAATGCCAAGGCTGAAAACGGCTCGTTGTCGTCTGCTGGACGGGCAGCTTTGGTTTGGTCTTTATCGTCTAATATGCCTTCAATCGCATCAACATCCAATGGCGATGGCATATACATAATTATTGCGTCTAATGCTGCTTGCACGCCTTTGTTTTTAAATGCCGAGCCACAAAACATTGGGATAATTTGGTTGCCAATACATTGAATGCGGATGCCTTGTTTGATTTCATCGGCGCTTAAATCGCCACCTTCTAAATATTTTTCCATCAACTCATCATTGGCTTCGGCGGCAGATTCAATCATAAATTCGCGTTTTTCATTGGCTAAATCTTGCAAATCTGCTGGAATATCTTTGGTTTCGTAAGTAGCACCTTGGTCTGCTTCGTTCCAATAAATGGCTTTCATAGTGATTAAATCAACTACTCCTTTAAAATCTTCTTCAGCACCAATGGCAATTTGCATTGGCACTGGGTTTGCTCCTAAACGAGTTTTGATTTGCTCACAAACACGCAAAAAATTAGCACCTGCTCTATCCATTTTGTTGACAAAGCCAATTCTTGGAACATTGTATTTATTCGCCTGCCGCCAAACGGTTTCTGACTGTGGCTCCACGCCGCCAACCGCACAAAACAGAGCCAATGCACCGTCTAATACTTTGAGCGAGCGCTCTACTTCAATAGTAAAGTCAACATGTCCAGGGGTGTCGATAATATTAATTCGATGCTCCTCAAACTGCTCGTCCATTCCTTTCCACATACAAGTAGTCGCTGCCGAAGTGATGGTGATGCCACGCTCTTGCTCTTGCTCCATCCAGTCCATAGTGGCGCCGCCGTCATGCACCTCGCCAATTTTATGAGTGCGACCTGTGTAGAGTAAAACACGCTCTGTTGTGGTGGTTTTACCTGCGTCAATATGCGCCATAACTCCGACATTACGATAGTGTTCAAGTGGATGCTTTCTTGCCATTGTCTGTGTCCTTATATTACCAGCGGAAATGTGCAAACGCTTTGTTTGCATCCGCCATTCTGTGAGTATCTTCTTTTTTCTTGAATGCTGTTCCGCGATTTTGCACAGCGTCTAATACCTCGCCTGCCAATCTCAACTTCATTCCTTTTTCCCCGCGTTTACGCGAAGCTTCAATAATCCAGCGCATTGCCAATGCAATTTTGCGCTCACTTCTAACTTCAACAGGCACTTGATAAGTTGATCCACCAACACGGCGGGATTTAATCTCAACTTGCGGGCCGATGTTGTCTAATGCTTGTTTGAAAGTCTCAATTGGTTCTTTGTTGCCTTTTTTCTCAATTGTGTCTAACGCATCATAAACGATCTTCTCAGCTACGGATTTTTTGCCATCTAACATTAAAATATTAACAAACTTAGCCAATACTAAATCGCCAAACTTTGGGTCTGGTAGGATTTCTCTTTTTGGTGCGGATCTTCTTCTCATAATTTTTCTCTTAGTTTAATTGTGTTTATTTCTTTGGTTTTTTGGTGCCATATTTTGAGCGACCTTGCATTCTGCCATCAACACCAACTGTATCCAAAGCCCCACGGACTGTGTGATAACGCACTCCAGGCAAGTCTTTAACCCTGCCTCCGCGAATCAAAATAACTGAGTGTTCTTGCAAATTGTGGCCTTCGCCGCCGATATAAGTTGTTACTTCGGCAGAATTAGTAAGCCTTACTCTGGCAACTTTTCGTAGCGCTGAGTTTGGTTTTTTGGGAGTTGTTGTATATACGCGAGTGCATACTCCGCGTTTTTGTGGGCAACTATCCAAAGCTGGAACGCCGCTTTTTACGACTTTCTTTTTACGCGGGTTACGCACTAATTGATTAACTGTTGACATAAATAAAACTCCAATATTTTAAAATAAATAATTCTAACCCCAAATCAATTTCAATCAATTTTCAAGGGCAATAAAGCGGAGTATTATACTGTGCCTAAATATTTTCGTCAATGTTTTTTCTTGCCTTTTGTCAACTTATCAAGCAGCAAACTGCTGGCACGATTTAACATCAAAAAAACATCGTCAAAACGCCCAGCAAAATACGGGTCTGGCACGCTTTTGCAGTTGTTATTTGGAATATTATCAAGCATTAAAGCCAGCTTATTTTGATACTCTGACGGACAAATTTGCGTAATTTCTGCCAAATTTTCAGCGTCCATTGCAAAAATATAATCATAATAATAAAAATCAGCCGTGCATACTTGACGAGCACGCTGGGCGGATAAATCCACTCCATATTTATCAGCAGCTTGCTGTGAACGAGCGTCTGGCTGTTCGCCGATGTGATAGGCGTGAGTTCCTGCGGAGTCTATTTCAAATAAATATTCAACGCCGCGTTTGCGTGTTTGCGCGCGAAAAGCCCCTTCCGCAGTCGGTGAACGACAAATATTGCCCATACAAACAAATAAAATTTTAGTTTTTTCGCTGCTCATTCTGTCTAATATTAGATAAAATTAGCAATTATATCTATTTAATGTTGATTATGTCAAACTCACTATTACAATCTGCCAAGCAAGTCATCCTTATCGAAGCACAGGCCGTTAGTCAATTAGCCGACAAACTTGACCAAAGCTTTTTGGATGCTTGTGGCTTAATTCAAAAATGCACGGGCAAAGTGATTCTAATTGGGATGGGCAAATCGGGACATATTGCCAATAAAATTGCCGCTACTTTTGCCTCCACTGGCACTCCTGCTTTTGCCGTTCATCCTGCTGAAGCTGGGCATGGCGATTTGGGAATGATTGAGCAAAATGATGTAGTTGTTTGCATTTCTTATTCTGGCGAGTCGGATGAGATTATGATTTTAATGCCGCTGATTAAGCGCCTTGGAGTTGCAATTATTGCTATGACTGGCAATAAAAATTCCTCTATTGGCAAAATTAGCGATGTGCATCTCGATGTCAGCGTGGAAAAAGAAGCCTGTCCGCATAATTTAGCCCCAACTTCATCCACCACAGCAGCACTGGCCATGGGCGATGCTTTGGCGGTTAGTTTGATCAATGACAAGGGTTTTAGCCCAGAAGATTTTGCGCGCTCACACCCATCTGGAGCGCTGGGAAGGCGTTTGCTGACTTTTGTGCATAATATTATGAAAACTGGTGCTGATATTCCGAGTGTCAGCAAAGATAGCAAATTATTAGCAGCACTGTTGGTGATGAGCCAAAAGGCGCTGGGAATGGTGCTGATTGTTAAAAATAATCAGTTACAAGGCATTTTTACTGATGGCGATTTGCGCCGAGTTTTGGAGCAAAATACTGATATTAGCCAGCTGACTATGGCAGAAGTTATGACTAAAAACTGCAAAACTATTCTAGCCGACAAACCAGCAATGGCAGCAGTAGCGATGATGGATGAATTTAATCTAAATTCACTACCTGTGGTTGATGAAAATAATCAAGTAGTAGGAGCAATCAACACTCACACTTTAATGCAAGCAAAGATTATTTAAGCAATTATGCGCTCAATCCCCCACCAAATTCCAAGCAAGGCAATCAATATTGAGCTGGGAATAATCAGCCATTTTTGATAGTCCAATTTCCAGCTGCGAGCTGTTAGCAATATTGCCACAACTCCAACAACAATAGTAATTTGCGCCAATTCTACGCCCACATTAAAACCGATTAAAGTGGTTATAAAACCCTCGTTTTTCAGCGCCAAAGATTTCAGCATATTGGCAAAACCAAGTCCGTGAATTAGCCCAAATAAAAATACCACTATGATTTTGCGTCTCATAGATTGTTTGATATTCAGGTTTTCAATGGCAACATAGGCAATGGAAAATGCAATCAGCGGCTCAATAATTTTGGCAGATATTTGCACAACTTCAAACATTGCCAAGCCCAGAGTTAGCGTGTGTGCAAGGGTAAAAGAGCTTACCAATAACAACAATTTGCGCCACAAAAGAGTTGACATGGCCATCCCTATAATAAACAAAATATGATCCCATCCCAATGGAATTACATGCTCAAAACCGATTTGCACAAATTGCCCAAAGCGTTGCAATGCCCCCATATTTTTTGGGTGATTGATGTCAATATTGCCGCTAGATTTGCCGCCCCGTAGCCATTGCCATTGACTCCAATTATATTCATCTTTTTTAAAAATTTGATAGCGCATAGCGCTGTCTCCTGCCGCTTTGTCGTATTTCCAAGTCAGAGTTTTTGCCAACTGTTTCGGTTGCGCAACATAAGTTAATACGCTTTTTCTGGGGCGTTTTGTATAACCGACAATATCAATAAATGTTTTTTTCAATTGTAGAGTTTGGACTTGCTGATTAATTGTGAGTTGCAATTTGCGTAGAAATTGCGCCTCAAAATTGGCAAATCTTTGCCTCAACGCGGCTGGTTTTAGCTTGCGCAATTCGTCATATTTGTTTGAGTTTGGTGCATCTGTGGTTTTTTTATACTGAGTTCCGATACCGCTGATTGACGCTTCAAGGCTGAGGTCAATCACCACTTCAACTCTTTTATCGGGGTAAATTGAGATTTCAACTAAAACTGGTTTGACCACATCTGCCATAGTCGCACCAACTAATAGGCAGTATAAGACGGTAAATTTCAACACTTTAACGCTGATTTTTTTTGTCCAACTTTTGTTGTTTTTTGCGCTGAATTTCATCCCAATTAATATCTTCACAAGCATCACAATGGCGATTAACCAAGCCCAATTTAGCCAATACAGCATAAATTTTGCAGCCTACGCAAAGCCCCATCACCGCCTCCATCCACATAAATAGCAGACATATCCACACCAAATTTAGTGCCAGCCAAGAGGGGATGTAATTTTTATCAATGGGAATATTGGTAGCAAGCAAATTGTTAATCCACAATGCCACGGCATCGGGATTAAAAAATACGATGCAAACAGTGATAAAACTAGCACCCATCAGCCAAGCACAACGCTTTGGTCCAAGAGGTTTCCAGTTTGGTTTTTGTCCAATAGTCAAAAGGCTGGCAAGCAAAATTGTCGGCGAAAATCTTGAACCAATAACCGTCAAACCCAGCAACATTTCAAGCAAAGCATACAACAGCAATTTGGTTTGAAAGGCGTATTCAAAAACCATTTTTGTAGCATCAACTTTATAAATTATGCGGTCTTCAAAATCAACCTCGTAAGTGTCCAAAGCAATGGAATCTGGGGTTATTTCCCAATTCGGCCCATACACCACATTGACAAAAGTGAACATCATATAAATAGGAATAATCAGCAAAATGCCCGCCCGAATACGCACAGCATTATCGTTGATTTGTATAGTTTGCTCTTTTAAATTTCGAAACCAGAGATTTTTAAAAGTTTTTTGCACCAAATTTAGCATATTATTCAGATGATTTTGCCAGCATAATTCTCAATTCCGGGGTTATTTTTCACCCCTTTAATAGTCGGATGATTGACTTTTTGTAAGTCTAAATGTTTTTGTTTGCGCAAATAATCTGCTGCCACATCCCACATCAAACGCCCGTTACCAATAGAATTTACTTGCGCCCATCCAGCCACTTTGTAAGTTTTATTTGTCTCAACTGCCCTGCCCTTATCATCAACAATATTGCTAATACGATTGCCCAAACTTGCTGCTGGGTCAATCGTATAATCCAAACCGCCAACTCTAACCATATCGCCGCCAGATTGTAAATAAGGGTCTTGCACAAATAAATTTTCCGCAATACCTTCCAAAATATCTTTAAGTTGTGAGCCTTTCAGCTCATTTACATAAGTTTCGCCATAAGTCATTGAAGTGTTTGTCATCAAATCTTCCATAGTAACATCACTGCCAGCCAGCACTGATGTGCCCCAACGAACTCCGGCTGACATAGCAAAATCAGCATCATATTCAGCCCGCAACGAATTCACCAACACTTGGTCCCAAGTGCCCATAAAATTGCCACGGCGATATAGAGTTTGCTCAGTAGTGCAAAGCTTTTCAGTCAAGATTTCATTATAGGTTTTGCCTACGCGTTTTGGATTATTACTCATAGTGCTGCTGCGTGCTTCCACCACATTGCGGTCGTATTTAGTGTTGCGCATTTTGTTTATATAAGACACAATTTGCGCATCGGGCTTGATTAAATTGCTGATAATCGGCAGCATTTTGTAGTTGTATCCGGCAACTTTGTGATCTTTAATATCCAAATCCATCACCCCAATATATTTGCCAGAACAGCCGGCATTAGTAACCACAGTAGTGCCGCCAGCGTTTTTGACCTCAACCGGCTGCGGCATTCCGTCATGCGTATGTCCGCCAAAAATCGCATCAATGCCAACCACTTCTGCTGCCATTTTAATATCCACATCCATTCCATTATGCGAAACCAAAATCACTGCATCGGGCTTTTCATTAGCCCGAATATCAGCCACCAACTCTGCCATTTCATCCACTCTCAGCCCAAATGACCAGTCTGGAAAAAAGTATTTTTGCGGGTTTGCATTTGAAGTTCTAGGGAACGCTTGCCCGATTACCGCAATGCGATGACCGCCAATATTTTTAATCACAAACGGCTTAAATGGCAAGGCATCATCTTCGTTGTAAAGCCCGTTGCCGCCGTATTTTTCTGTCATTGAAATATATTTATCGCCAAGCAAAGCATCTTCCATAATCCGCACATTTTGCCCGAGAAAATCGCCTTTGAAAAAGCCAATGTTTTTTAGCGTTTCCTTTTCTTTATAAGTAAATTCCCAATGCCCAACCATCACATCAACCCCAAGCATATTGCAGGCTTCAACCATATCTGCGCCTCGTGTCCACAGCGATGTGCCAGAACCTTGCCAAGTGTCGCCGCCGTCAACTGTTATGGTATTTTGCACGCCGCCAGCACTGTCTCTAAGCGATTCCAACACGGTTTTGATTTGCCCAAAGCCGCCAGTTTTGCCGTATTTAGATGCCAATTCTTCAAAGTTGTTATAAGTAAAAGCATAGGCTTCAACAGAGCCGGGTTTGATGCCGAGTTTGTGTAAAAGTTTGTTGCCAACCACATGTGGCAATTTGCCAAAAGTATCGCCAAAACCAAGATTGACATTCGGCTCACGAAAATAATTCGGTAACAAATTACCATGAGTATCGGTAATGTGCAAAATACGCGCATTGCCTGTTTTAGCAACTTCGTAGCGATTGTCTTGCGCTGATAATTTGTCCGCATCGTTGCCACAACCAACCAATCCTGCCGCAGAACCAGCGCCCAATACCTTAATAAAATCTCTGCGTGTTAAAGCCATAACCTCTTCCTATAATCAATTTTTTTTCAATTCTACTACACCTACTATGAAAATACAAAAATATCATTAAATAATAATATGGTAATATGGTCATCTGAATTCTGCCAATCATCCCTATTTATGCAAAGTCCTCATTATCTGATAAAATAATTTTATGAAAATTTTAGGCATTGACCCAGGCTCAAGAATCACAGGTTTTGGCATTATTGAAGCCAACAAACTCAAATTCAATTACCTTGCCAGCGGCTGCATTCGCACCCAAGGCGATTTATTTGAACGCATAACCACGATTTTTCAAGGCATCGGTGAAGTGATAGAAAAGCATCAGCCCGATGTTGTTGTTATTGAGCGCGCTTTTATGCGCCCCGACCGCCCAAATCCAGACGCTGCTATCAAACTCGGACATGCTCGCGGAGCTATCATTGCAGCAACAGGCTCGCGCAATATTGCTATGGTGGAATACAGCCCTAATCAGATTAAAAAAGTCGTTGTCGGCAATGGGCATGCCGCAAAAAAACAAGTTTCTTATATGGTTTGCGAGACGCTAAAACTCAATAAAGCCCCGCAAGAAGATGCTGCCGATGCCTTAGCTGGTGCTATTTGCCACGCTTATCATTGCCTTTAATTTTCACCAAAATAAACTCTGATATTGCCAAAATCTGGCAGCTCATCTATGGTTTTTTGCAGTTTAGAAAGTATATCGCTATGGCTTTTTTCAGCCGATAAACAACTAAGCGGCAGGTAAAAATCGGTGTGAATTTGTCCGTCTAAATAGTGCAGCTGAATGCGCTGGATTTCGCCATCACATTTGTTGTTAAATAGCGCTTTGGTTAAAATTCCAAGTGCCTCAGCGCGCCCGGGCAAGTGTTCGCACGGGGCGGCTGTTTCGTCATCTTCTGGGTCAATATGGACAGTTACATCTTCCAAATTTTGCAGACATTTTTTGGCGGCGCGCTCAACGCTGACGCTGATAATATGCCCTTCGCTAACACTCAAAAATGGGTCAACTTGCACATGCACATCAGCCGATATTTTGTCGCCAATTTTGCGTGTGCGTAGCGAATGCACCGCCAAAACTCCGCTAATCATCCCAATTGCGCTGCGCAAACTCGCTACTTTTTCTTGGTCAATTGAGGTATCAACCAGCTCTTTTGTAGCGCCAAATCCGAGCTTCCAAGCGATGAAAATTATCATCAAACCCACCACAATTGCGGCAATGCCGTCTAAATATAAATAGCCGTTTAGGCTGCCAAAAATGCCCACCAGCACCACCACAGAAGACAAAGCGTCCGAGCGATGATGCCAAGCATTTGCCATCAGCATAGCAGATTTGCAGTTTTTGCCGACTTTGATAGTTGCCCAAAATAACGCTTCTTTGGAGAGAATTGACAGCGCTGCAACAACTAAAAGTAGCGTGCTGTGGGTCAAAACTTCGGGGTTTGTTAATCGAGTACTGGCATCAAAAATAATACCAATTCCAACTAACGCCAGAATAATTGCCAAGCCCAATGTTGCTACGGTTTCAAAGCGTTTATGCCCGTAAGGATGGTCTTCGTCAGCCGCCTCGCCTGCGTGTTTTGCGGCATATAAAACCACGGCATCTGAGAGCAAATCGGAAAACGAATGCACGCCATCAGCAATCAACGCCCCCGAACCTCCCAGCACTCCGGCAATGATTTTAAAGACTGCTAATGCAAAATCTATCAGCGCTCCGATGAGGGTGATTTTTTGACTGGCTTTAGTGCGCTGGTTTGTATTCATCTATTAAGAGGTGCTTGATACATATTGGTATTTTTTTAAAATTAATAAAACACAATTTTTATTCTACATTAAGTATTTTACCAGCAGGCTGGTTAATCCAATTATATGTTGTAACTTAGCTGATTGCGACCCATTTTATAAAATAATAAAAAAATAGTTGCAAATGCAAATGATAACGAGTATCATTACCATTAACTTCTTAAAAAAGGGGTTTAAAAAAATAACTCAATGGATAAAAAAATGACAAAAAGAAAAGGATATATTGTTTTAACCAAAGAAGAATTGAAAGATTATCTAAACTATTTTTCCAAGTTAGATAATTGAGTAAGCACAAGTTAAATGCTGGGCATTGTTACTTCTCTCCTATGTTGTAAACGCCAAGCTTTAGCGCCGCCCCGCAACCTTTTGTTGTGGGGCAACCAAATTCAGGACTATAAAATGAAAAAATTAATATTACGACAATTAAAAACAAGCAAGAAAATAAACAAACCAGCGCCAACCAAAGTCAAGCAACTTAAAAGCGCTTGTGCTTCTTGCGGCGGCTGCAGTAAATAAACGATGTTTGATTTTTTGCAACAAGCTAAACTCAGATATTTGCGCAAGCATAATCAATTAAATTTGGTGTCTATGCGCAGATTAGGGTTGCCTCATGAAATGATTAGGCAAGCGTTTCTTGATCAGGCAAGCGAAACTTTTTTTGATAAAAAATAGGAGTATTGATGAATCTTAACAAAATAATATTGAATGCCAATACCAGAAATATGGAATTAGGCTTGGTTAACAATTTAGCCAAATATTTTCGAGGATTTAATGATTCGTTGTTGATTGAAGACGAACTTAATCTGTCTGAAACACAGGCGGTAAAAGGCATTTTTGGACAATGTAAGACATAATTTTTTTTTATAAAATATATTACAAATGCAAATGATAACTGGTATCATTTGCATTATCAAGAATAACTTGATGAATTTTTTTTAATAACTATAAGGATACAAAAATGAAAACAAATAATATAATCGCACTGAGTGCTTTATTAATAGCCGTGAATGGCGCAACTTTTGCAAATGTTAAAGGTGAAGAGCCTAAACCAAAATTTGAATTTAGCGGCGCAATTGAGGTCGGCTATGCTGAAAACGAGCTTGATAACAACAAAAAAGCCTTCAGCGTTGATACGGTGGAACTTGGAATTACTGCCAATATCAACCAAGATTTTAATGCAAATGTTGTAATTTTATCTGAACCAAAAGAGAACGATGCGGATTTAGAACTTGCCGATCCAGTTATTGACGAGGCAACTTTAAACGGCAAAATTGGCGTGGTTGATTTCACTGTGGGCAAATTTACCGCACCATTTGGAGTGTATGAAACGGCGCTAATTTCCGACCCTGCTGGCTTGGATATTGGCGAAACTGGCGATGTTAAAGCCTTGTTAGTTTCCACCGAAATTGGCGGGCTTTCGCTATCGGCTTGGTCTGGAAATTCCAGCAATAATGGTGTCTCTATTGCTTATGCAGGCGATGGTTTTGGCGTTGGAGTCGATACAATTCGCGATGCTTTGGGCAATGAAACCGCCGATAAAATCAACAATAAAGGTTTAGCAATTTACGCTCAGGCTGAGCTTGGCGACTTTACTTTTATCGCTGAGCAAATTCGGGTTGATGGCGATGCTGTGAATGGAAAATTGACGCAATTAGAAGTAAATTATGCAGTTACTGATGACTTTGTTTTGGCACTCAGCAGCAACAAAGGCACTGCTACCGATGGCACAGAAAACGACACTAAAACAATAACTTACGGCGCATCTTATGAAATCACATCAGGCGTTACTTTTGCACTTGAAAGCAGCAAAGCAAAAGATGAGAGCAGCAAAATCGCAGCGCAATTGGCGTATGAGTTTTAGTATGGGTCAGAGATAAAAATATAACGACAAATAAAAAAAGCCTTGCCTGCTGGGCGATTTGCTGATTGTTTATTTTTTTTATAAATTATCTTGCAAATGCAAATGGTTAGCTTGATTTATTGATGAGCTAATATTTAATTTGATGCGATAGGCGCATCAAAAACGCCGCAAAGCTACTGTAATAATTTTGCGGCAATTTTTAATACAATAAAAGGATAAATCATGAAAACACAAAATAAAATTATTACTTCAACTGTGCTGGCTTTTGCCATCATCTCAGCGCCCTCTGCGGCATTTTGGGGCGAAGAGCCTAATCAAATATTGGAAACTTATGCGGATATTGCTCTTCAGAATTATAGCGATACCTTAAATGATGCTAAGTCTATGCAGGTTGCGCTTAATTCTTTCAGCAAAAGACCAAGCGTTAAATCTATGCAAAACGCCAAAGCAGCGTGGCTAAATGCGCGTGAATCTTATGGACAAACTGAGATTTTTAGATTGTCAAATGGTCCAATTGATGCAGAAGAAGGCTGGCAAACTGTATATGGTGCGCCAGAGGGGCAACTCAACGCTTGGCCGCTTGATGAAAATATGATTGATTACACGATTGATGCTAAAGGCAGAAAAACCAGCGGCAATATTATTGACACAAAAGGCACATTTAAGCCAACTGGCGAGAAACCTCAAGCAGTCAATATTAGAAAAATCACCCCAGCTGCTTTATCGCTACTAAATGAAAACGGCGGCGATGCTAATGTGGCAACGGGCTATCACGCGATTGAGTTTTTGCTTTGGGGACAGGACCAAGACTACAATAGTTTTTTAAAAGACGGGGTGACAAATGGTGCGCTGACTGCTGGTTTGCGTAGTGTTAGTGACTACACCACTGATAAAAATGCTAATCGGCGCAAGCAATATCTAAATGCAGCAGCAGCTTTGCTTGTCAGCGATTTGAAATCTATGGTTTCTGCTTGGGCAAAAAATGACAACAGCAATTACCGTGCCGCCTTTTTAGGCATTAACAAAGACAGCAGTAAAAACATTGATGAAAATGCCGCACTTACGCAAATCTTTGCTGGAATGGGTGTGTTTATTAAGTCAGAATTAGCGAACGAGCGTATTGCTGTTGCGGTATTAACCCCAAGTGAGGAGGATGAGCATAGTTGTTTTTCTGACAATACACATCGCGATATTACTCAAAATTACCAAGGCTTTAAAAATATTTTGTTTGGCACCTATCAAGGTGTTGATTATGGCGTAGCACCGATTGATGCGTTAGAGGATAAAGACAAGCTAATGGGTTTGATTAAGTCGGCTGATAAAAAAGTGGCACAAATGAATGCTTTGGCGCAAACATCGGCTCATTTTGATTATCAAATTCGCCCAAATAATCCCCAGTCTAAGCAAATTAAAAAATTAAAAAATGAGCTTAGAGAGATTGGCAATCAAATGGTTTATATTGCACGCGCTAACGGAGTTAGTTTAAATATAAGCGATGTTACTGATCTTGATGAAACTAAGCTATAATTTAGATTTTGAGTAGCGCTTGCATAGGTTTGTGAGTGTTTAATTTTTTTTAAAACAGGAGATAGAAATGACAAAAAATATAGACATTATTGATAAATTAAATCAAATTATGGAGATTGAATTAGCCGGTGTGGTTCGCTACACTCATTATTCTTTGATGGTATTTGGTTATAATCGCATTCCCATTGTTAGTTGGATGAAAGACAATGCCGAGGAAGGCTTGACTCACGCTCATAAAGCTGGGGAAATGGTAACTTTATTGGGTGGGCATCCGTCTTTAAAAATTGGCAATTTATTGGAAACCGAAAAACATGATATTGGCGATATTATGCGGGAAAGTCTCAAGCACGAAAAAGACGCTTTGGCTTGCTATTATGATTTGTTAAAGTTGGCAACATCTCATAATGATGTGCTGATTGAAGAATATGCCAGAGAGATGATTGTCGCTGAAGAATTGCATTTAGATGAAGTTAATAAAATGCTCAGGAACCCAGGTGATATTAAACCATTTACAGCATAAATTCTTACCTTTTATAATCACATTAATCCTTGTTATACCAACAAGGATTTTTGCGTTTGACGAGGATAAATTTATTTTAGGCAAAAGTTTTTTTGACAAACCGTGGGTTGGTTTTCCAGCATCCACAACTGCTAGAGATGGATTAGGTCCTTTGTTCAATGAAAATGCTTGTCTTGTATGCCATCCTAAGGGTGGTAGAAGTCATAAAATAGTGGTTAAATTGGACAATCCTAACACTATTTACGGCGCACAAATTAACACCAAATCTAATGCTAATGTGCCTGCCGAAGCGCAAGTTGTTATTGATTACAAACGCCATACGGTAACTTATGCAAATGGAGATAAGGTGTTACTAAAAAAACCTGTGGCAATATTAGAAAAGCTGTCTTATGGCAAAATTGATAGTGAGTTTTCGTTGCGTATTGCCCCGTCTTTGTTTGGGTTAGGGCTGTTGGAAAAAGTTGCCAACAAGCCCATAAATCGTTTTAATTTGAGTGCTATTGAGCCGTCCATTTTGGCGCAAGTGGCGAATGCCGCACATAATGATATGAGCTTGACAAGCCCGCTTTATCCGTATGAAAATTGTGACACTAAACAGGTAAAATGCCATCAAGCACCAAAAAGTGATGAGATAGATTTGCCTATGCATCGCTTAAAAGCGATTACTTATTTTGTCCAAAGTTTAGATAAAGTCAGCGCAGTTAAGCCGATTAAGTTATTTTCTAAAGCAGGTTGTAGTGGTTGCCATACACCAAGTTATGATTTAGAAAAACGCACTATTTACCCGTATAGCGATTTATTGGTGCATAATTTAGGCGAAGGAAACTTCCGTACAGCGCCGCTTTGGAATAGTAAAAAAGCCCCTAATTTTTGGCATGATGGGCGTGCCAAAACGGTTGAAGAGGCGATTTTGTGGCATCAAGGAGATGCGCGTCTGGCTATGGAAAATTTTGTCAAATTAAGCCCTGAATATAGAAAAAAACTTATACGCTTTATTGAAAAAATGTAAGGAAAATATTATGAAAAAAATAATACTACTAACCGTTTTATTGCTTTCTTTTACTGCCAATGCGGTGAGCAGAGACTTGTTTGAACAGGTAATTATTGCCAATGTTGAACAATCAATTAACAGCGCTCGGGGCATCAGCGACAGTATTGAGAAAAATAAAATTAAGCAAGCCCAAGTATTATTTACCCAGCTAATTGTTAATTGGAAAAAAGTTCAGGCCACCTATGTATTAGGGGATTTGAATGAAGATTTTTTAGATACGCCACGCTACATTGATATTTTTCACGGTAACAACGAAGACATTAAAACCCAGCTTGATTTAATTATTAGTGTAACAGATGATGTGGAATATGCCCTGTATAAGCACTCGCATAAAACCATCAATGCACTGGAATATTTGTTATTTACGCAAGATTTTACAAACGATAGAATCAAAGCGATGGCATTAATAATGACAAAATCTATTCAAAGTTATTTAAATCAAATTAAAACGGCTTATCAAAAATATAGAGTTAAATTTATACAAGATGAGCAATTCTCCAGCGCAATTTTGTTAAATACATTGGTGAGCGGCACTTATGCGTTAAAAGAATGGCGCATTGGTGATGTGGCTGGGATGAGTAAAAAGCACAAGGGCGAAGCGGATGCGAGTCGTGGTGAATACGCACTCAGTAAAAACAGCGTAGCAGCAATTTTAGCAATTTTACAAGCACATAAGCAAGTGATTGATTCGCCAAAATATAAAGACTTTGGCGATATTGCTATAAAATTTGGCGCAACGCAAGAAATCAACAAGACCATAGGCTATCTTAATCAGGCCATCAATCAAGTGATGCAAATGCAAGAACAAGACTTGTCAGACGCTAAAGGCAAGGATTTATATAAATCAACCAGTCAATTAATGCAATCTTATTATTCATCACTGATGAACAAATTAGGTTTTGTGTCTCAGGTGCTTGATGCTGATGGAGATTAACCCACTTGAATATTTAATAGATCCGCACAGGCGTATTTATTGGATATTTTTACTTACTTCAATTGTAGTTGCAGCTATTTTTTTATGGCTCAACCCTTCAAGACGAAGGCTTAATTTGTCTAAAAAATTATGGTTGCATCCTAGTGCATTATTGGATTATAAGTATTTTATTTTTATCTCTATTTTTAAAGTTTTGGTCATTATTCCAGTGCTTATCGGCGCTCAAGAAGTGGCATTATGGGTTAATAATTTTTTGCTGGAGCAATATGGTTTTAACCAAACAACCAAACTTTCTTACACACAAATTATGGTGTTTTTTACACTTAGTTTATTTGTATTGAGTGATTTTAGCCGTTATTGGTTGCACCGATTTTTGCACACTGTTCCTTGGTTGTGGGCATTTCACAAAACTCATCACAGTGCCAAAGTTTTAAATCCATTAACTTTTTACCGTGTGCATCCTGTCGAATCATTGTTGTTTGGTTTGCGCTACTCTTTGGTAATCGGTTTAGTCAGCGGCGTGTTCATTTATAACTTTGGCGCAATGCTTAATATTATTGATATTTTAGGGGTTAATGTATTGTCTTTTATTTTTTCTTTGGCAGCCTCTAATCTTCGACATTCTCATATTGATATTGGCTTTGGCTGCGCGATTGAGCGATTTTTAATCTCTCCAAAACAACATCAAATCCATCACTGTGTGCAACACATTAATGTTAATTTTGGTGGTTTTTTAGCGATTTGGGATTGGCTTTTCAATTCTTTGGTGCTATCCAAAGATGTCAATAAATTAAAATTTGGTATTGAAAAAAATGAAATGAAATACTTCAAACGCTTTTCTCAACTTATATTTTATCCTTTTTATTCACTATTCAAATCAAAATGAAAATTTTACTACTACCTATAATTTTAATATTAAGCGCTTGCGATACAGGGTCAGAACTTAGCCTACAAGAGCAATCACTTGGGCGGCAATTATTTTTTGACCCAATTTTATCCAACCAGCAAACACAATCGTGCAGCACTTGCCACAACCCTAATTTTGCATTCATTGATAATCGTGATAATGGTGTTTATGGCGCTGCGTCCAAGGGCGATGATGGCAAAAGTTTGGGCGATAGAAATACCCCGAGTGCGGCTTATGCAATGTTTAGTCCCGAGTTTCATTTTAATAAAAAAACACAGCAATGGGTTGGCGGACAATTTTTAGATGGGCGCGAGAAAGATTTAAAAGGACAGGCTGGTGGCCCACCACTTAATCCTATTGAAATGAATATGCCAAGTAAAAAATCTTTGATTAAGCGTTTTCAAAATCATCCCATTTACAGCGTGAAATTTAGGGAGATTTATGGCAAGAATATTTTTGCCAATCCAGAAAAAGCTTTTGATGCAATGGCGCAAAGCATTGGTGAATTTGAAAAGACTAAAATTTTCGCACCATTTGATTCAAAATATGACCGTTATTTAGCAGGAAAATACCAATTAACTGATTTAGAAGATTTGGGGCACTCGTTGTTTTTTTCTAATAATAATACAAATTGTGCCACTTGCCACCAGTTAAAAAAACATAATGACGCCGAGGCAGAAGTATTTAGTAACTATGAATATCACAACATTGGAGTGCCAATTAACACAGCATTGCGAGCTAAAAATGGCGTGAGTGAAATTGACCACGGATTACTTGCCAATCCACAAATAAGCAACCCAGAACAAGACGGAAAATTTAAAACACCAAGCCTTAGAAATGTTGCCATCACCGCACCTTATATGCACAACGGGGTTTTTAAAGAGTTGGAAACGGTTATTCTTTTTTACGACAAATACATCAATAAAAAACGCATAATTAATCCTGAAACTAAAAAACATTGGGCAGCAGCAGAAGTGCCAAAAACAATCAATTTTGAGGTGCTTAAAACAGGAAAAAAACTCTCGGATAGAAAAGTTAGTGCGTTGGTGGCTTTTTTAAAAACTTTGACAGACAAACGCTTTGAGCATTTGCTTAAACCATAAGTGTTTAGTATTTATTATGGTATATAATAAACGATAATAATTATCATTTTTATTTAGACATGCTGACAATTCGCAATTTATCTATTAAATACAACAAAAAAACGATTTTACAGGGCTTTAATCTTGAGTTGGCGCATGGTGAGATTTTCGCTTTATTAGGTGATAGTGGTAGTGGAAAATCTTCAGCATTGCGTTTTATCGCAGGATTAGATGAAGTGCATAGTGGCAGCATTGTGCTGAATGGAAAATCACTTTCAAATAATGGGCAACATCAAGTTTCTGCTGAAAATCGCGATGTGGGAATGGTGTTTCAAGATTACGCTTTGTTTCCACATATGAGTGTTGAAAAAAACATTGCTTTTGGCATTCATCATTTATCAAAAAATAAGAAAAATGCTAGAATTAAAGAGCTGCTACTTTTGGTGGATTTATCTGGAGTTGAAAAAAAATACCCTCATCAGCTTTCAGGAGGAGAGCAGCAGCGTGTTGCTTTAGCGCGTGCCTTAGCTCCTAATCCAAAATTATTATTATTAGACGAACCTTTTTCTAATTTAGATCAGAAACATCGAGAAAATTTAGCCAATCAAGTGAAAGATATTTTAAAAAAAACCAGCACCACAGCCATTTTAGTCACGCACGATGAAGCGGAAGCAAATAAATTTTCAGACCGATATGGCATTATTGAGCAACAACAATTAAAGGATAAAAAATGATAAAAATATTAATATTTTCGTTATTGACAATGGGCGTTACTACTGCGATTTCAGCGGTAAGTGATGATTCGGTAACGGTGTATAGCTCTAGAAAAGAGCATTTGATTAAACCATTATTTGATGCTTTCACAAAAGACACAAACATTAAGGTTGAGTATTTGACGGGTAAGGGCGGCGCATTGATTGAGCGTTTGAAACTTGAAGGCGCTGATACTCAAGCGGATATGTTTATGACAGTGGATGCAGGTAATCTTTGGTACGCAGGCTCACAAGGCTTGTTTCAAAAAGTTAAAACAGCGACATTAGAAAACAACCTTCCAATATATCTAAGAGATCCAAATGGCTTGTGGGCGGGTTTGTCAGTACGCGCAAGAACAATTGTTTATAACACCGAGCGTGTGAATATTAGCGACTTATCAACTTACGAGGATTTAGCATCACCAAAATGGGAGGGGCGTTTATGCCTAAGAACCAGCAAAAAAATCTACACTAAATCCTTAGTAGCATCACTAATTTACCATCATGGCAAAGATAAAACAGGCGATATTATCAGTGGCTGGGTAAATAATTTAGCAGCAACTCCAAACGCAAAGGATTCGCATGTAATGAATGCGATTTTATCTGGGCAATGTGATGTTGGTTTGGTAAATACTTATTATTATGGGCGTTTGATTGAAAAAAAACCTAACGCACCTTTAAAATTATTTTGGGCAAATCAAGCCACTACAGGCGTTCATGTAAATGTTTCTGGTGCTGGGATAACCAAATATGCTAAAAATCCAAAGGGAGCTATTCAATTATTGGAATGGCTATCGAGTGCAAAAGCACAGTTAATTTACGGCGCTTTAAATAAAGAATATCCTGCAAATCAAAATGTTGCAGCCGATCGCGCGGTATCTGCATGGGGTGCATTTAAGCAGGACAAAATGAACTTATCACAAGTCGGTATTCTGCAGGCTAAGGCGGTTAAACTAATGCAGAAAAAAGGTTATAGATAAAATTTAAAAAAAGTTGGTTTTTAATCTATGTTCATATCTAATGCGAGTCTGATTATGCAAAAATATTTCAACACAAAAATTTGGATTAGTGTGTTGGCACTATTAATAGCATTACCTATTTTTGTAGTGGCTTTTTCTTGGTTATTGCCTGAGCATGAATTGTGGGCGCATTTTTCTGAGAATTTATTACATAATTTAATTCACTCTACTGTTATTTTGCTACTGGGTGTTGGTGTTGGTGTGACTTTACTTGGCACGATATTAGCGTATTTAGTAGTGATGGTAGAATTTCCGGGAAGAAAATGGTTGGAATGGGCATTGTTTTTGCCTTTTGCCATTCCTGCATATGTATTGGCGTTTGTGTATTTGGGGGTGTTTGATTATTCAGGCTATGCACAAGTATGGATGCGAGAAACATTGGGTTTTTCAGGATTTGATATTCGCTCAGGTTCATGGGCTATTATTTTGACTTTTATATTGGTTTTTTACCCCTATGTTTATATGATGGCGCGCGCATCATTCAAGCGTCAAAAAATTAATATGATTGAAGCAAGCAAATTGTTGGGAGCGAGTCCGCTAAAAACATTCTTTCAAATATCTTTTCCTTTGGCGCGTCCAGCTGTAGCAGCAGGTTTGTTGGTAACATTGATGGAAGTTTTGGCTGATTTTGGCGTGGTAGGATTGTTTAATTATGACACATTTACTACGGCAATTTACTCCGCATGGGGTGATTATAGATCGATTGAAGTAGCAGCACAATTAGCGTCACTATTGGTTTTAGTGGCATTTTTTCTTATTTATTTTGAGAAAAAAGCACGAGGACAGGCAAAATATTATTCTACCAATGTATGTAATGTAAAACCCTATCAAGCAAGCGGCATCATAGCTTGGCTTATCACTTTGTTTGTTTTTGGTGTGTTTATGCTTTCATTTGCAATGCCAATGCTACAACTGCTAATTTGGGGCTGGGAATCTATCGCACAAGAATTAAGTGCAAAATACTTTGATTTGTTTTTATCAACCGCAATTTTAACTTTTAGTGCCGTTGCTATTACCATTGTAATTGCAATAATATTGGCGCTCCCCCGTTGTAAGCAAGATAGTTTTTGGTTGAAAAATGTTATTCAATTGGCAACCTTAGGTTATGCTTTACCGGGTTCGGTGATGGCAGTTGGTTTGTTATATGGCATCAATCAAATATCCGTAATAAATATTTATTTTGGCGGAACATCATTAAACCATTTGATTTTTGGTTCAATTGCCTTGTTGTTGCTTGCTTATGTATCGCGTTTTATCGCAATTGCTTATAACTCTATTGAAGCATCTGCACAGCAAATAAAACCTGTGTTAACGCAAAGCGCACGCCTATTAGGCGCATCTCAAACACGCCTTATTTCGTCTATATATTTGCCTATTTTAACGCCGGGAATTTTAGCAGGCGGATTGTTAGTTGCCGTTGATGTAATGAAGGAATTGCCTGCTACATATCTATTACGCCCTTTCGGCTGGGACACGCTTGCCATCCAAGTCTATGAATTGAGTGCCGAAGGCTTATTCGAGCGCGCTGCTATCCCAGCCTTGATTATGGTGTTATTTGGTTCTGTGCTTATGTTAATATTTCAGGTGCTTGACAAAAAATCCAGCAGCAATAATATTCCATTAGTGAATGAAACCGAGTGCCGCCATTGCAGGTAAAATACCTAAAATTATTAAGGTTTTAAGATTTAGGCAATGGAAAAATCGTTATTAAATATTCAAGGAATAAGCTCTGCGGCAATAAATGCTGGGATTAAAAACGCCCAAAATTCAAGCGCAAACGCCAATCCAAAAGATGCTGAAAAATTGGATTTATCCATAATATCTTTCACACCAGAAACCACAACAGCCGCGGTTTTCACCCAAAATGTATTTTGCGCAGCGCCGGTTATCGTGGCAAAAAATCACTTGCAAAATCAGCCACGCGCTTTGGTTATCAATAGCGGCAATGCCAATGCTGGAACGGGAGTTGCCAGCGGCACTGCTGGATTGGAT